>JBEVVH010000020.1:0-28225 GCA_040507245.1 Candidatus Thiodiazotropha sp. | reverse complement strand
CGGGGCACTAATAGGCTGTCAAAGATCGAATCGATTTTGGTGGACTTGGATGTCCCAAAATCTTTCATGAGATCGAAGACTCGCTTGCTTCAAGACATCGATGGGGGATGAGGCGGGCTGTGCTCCAAAGAAGGGTATCATCACCAGCAAGATCAAAGGCAAGGTCTACTTCAACGCCTGGTCGATGGATGTGAAGTTCGAAGGCATGAACGAGGTGCGCAGTTTCGATCTGACCACCCACAACCACGCCAGTCAGCCCGGACAGACACCCCCCTGGGTCTATATGGACGCGATGACCATGTCCACAGCCTCGGACGACTGCAAGGCGGAAACGCAGAAGACCCAGGACTGCATGGAAAAGCACATCAAGAACAACACCAAGCAGCAGCCGCGAAAGGATCACAAGGTGGATGGAGCCACCAAGAAGGCCGCGGTGGAGGACAACGACAAGGTCGATTGGGACGCCATGGTGGAGGCGGATGCGGGAAAAAAAGAGTTTTACAACAAGGCCGGCGCCACCCGGGACCTGTGCGAGGACGATGAATGCAAGGGTCAACTCGACTGCAACCTGGTGCCATTCGATTTCGGTTGTTGCGACGGTAAGACGCCGCATCATGTCATACCGGCGCATTGCTTCATGCCGTCCGGAGAGCGCAAGGCGGGTTCCGGTGAGCGTTACCCGGGGTGTGACAAATATGACGACACCACGGCGCCCTGTATCTGTCTCGAGGGCGGCACCAAGAGCGAGAGTGACGCCGCCGGCAAACTCAAGGAGCATGGCCGGGTCCACGCCATCGTCGATGTGGAAGAAGACAAGTTCATGAAGGTCGAGGAACTCAGTACGCCCACCGGCAAGCCGATGATGCGTGGTGGCGAACGGGCGACCAAGAAGAGCGCCGGTTCCTGGAGTTTTGAAGACGCCAACGAAAAGGGTTCCGATGCGGTCACCCAGGTCAAGCAGACCTGTAACAAGGCCTGTATGAAAAAACAGTGTGAGGCGGCTCATAAGGAAATGGGGCTCGACGTGGGACCGGGCAAGTCCGATAAGCTCATGCTCAGGGCGGATTCTAGCGGTAACCGGACCCCGGCCGGTTTCGTCCCCGGCGGCGCAGTCACCTCGGCTCCGGGCGTGTAAGTTCAAAAGGAGCGGAAAATCATCATGACCAACGGCAAGGTGCCTGTAACATTTCTCAATGCCTATTCCGGACGCAAAGGCGCGCTGGGCCTGTTGGCCTTCCCCGACATGCTCACCCGCGACGACATCTTTTGCCGTTTCTTTACCTACATCGAAGGCAACTGGGGCAAGGCCGACTTCGATTTCGATGGCAAGGCACTGACTTATAAAACCGGTCCTGGTGAATATCGGGGCTGGTGGATACTCGGCAAGAACGGGGAGATCGCCGAGGTCTCCGCCCAGGGCGTTAAACGGGAGCAGATTTCCGGAGCGGGCCTTAACATCGAGCAACCCTACGGTTACGTGGAGATGATCCGCAACATCGCCGGTGAACTCTATGTCTGTGGTTACGGCCGTCAGGTTTACAAACGCAGTGAGGATGGCTGGACATCGATCAGCGATGAAATCCTCACCCGGGACAGCGCCACCGGTTTCTTTGATATCGACGGCAGCGACCCCCGGCATATCTACGCGGTGGGCTGGCAGGGGGAAATCTACTTCTACGACGGCAACCGCTGGCACAAGGACGACAGCCCAACCAACAGCCACCTCGCCAGCGTCTGTTGTGCCGAAGACGGAAGCGTGTGGATTGCGGGTAATAAGGGGGTGGTACTACATGGCCGGTTCAACCAATGGACGCAGATCAGCAGCGAGGATATGACCGGTAACTGGTACTCTGTTGCGGTCTACGATGGTAAGACCTATCTGGCAGGCAACCAGCAGTTGGCAGTCGTTGAGGGAAATGAGATTCAGCCGATTGCCCTGGGACTGGATCGGGAGATCACGACCCATAAACTCAGCGCCAAGGAGGGGTTGCTGTGGTCCGTGGGCGAAAAGGATATTCTGGTATTCGATGGAACTGGTTGGCAGGAAATTGCACATCCGGATAATGTTTAAGGGATGACAGATTTGTCTCGAGCATTGATCCAGTCGGCGATCGGCTAGCCGCGTTTTGCAGTCAATCAGTACCTTATTGCCGCAGCGGAAATCTACCGTAGTCCACCCAAGCAGTTTTGGATGATGAGGATACTTCCACAGGTTCCATGATGGAGCCGTTGATCCTCAGATCGCCTACACTTGAATTGAATAGAAGTGTTGTACTTGGTCTGTATCTCATCAGCCCACAAAACCTATGACCCGTAAACCTGTCACAGTCTATTTCGGCGAAACCCTGGGATCGTACGGTTTTGCTGACGGGCATCCCTTCGGCACCGACCGCCTTCAGGCCTTCTGGCAGGAGACCCTCAAGCTGGGTCTCGATCATAAGGTGAATATCGCAGCACCCCGGATATGCCGGGAAGAGGCCTTGACCCGCTTTCACACCCAGGACTATGTCAGCCGGGTCAGGGCCCAGTCGAAAACCGGGCACGGTTATCTCGATGCGGGCGACACGCCGGCATTTCAGGGTGTCTACGAAGCCGGTTGCACCGTAGTGGGTTCGGTGCTGGACGGTATGGAGCAGATACTCGAAGGCAACCATCCCAAGGTGTTCGTACCGATTGCCGGTCTTCATCACGCGCGACGGGATTCTGCGGCTGGGTTCTGTGTTTTTAACGACATCGGTGTATTGATCGAGTCGTTGAGACAGTTGCATGGGATCCGGCGGATCGCCTATGTCGATATCGACGCACACCACGGTGACGGGGTTTTCTACGCCTATGAGTCCGATCCGGAGCTGATCTGCGTCGACATTCATGAGGACGGGCGTTTCCTCTATCCGGGTACTGGCAGCGTGGAAGAGACGGGCATGGGCGAAGCCGAGGGTTTAAAAATGAACATACCGCTTCTGCTCCAGGCGAATGACGAACAGTTCCAGCGTATCTGGCCCTCGCTCGAGGCCTTTGTTCGCAAGAGTAAACCCGAGCTGATCATACTCCAGGGGGGGGCGGACAGTATCAAGGGTGATCCGTTGACCCACATGGCTTTCACCCCGGCAGCACACGCTTATGCCGCTGGTCGCTTGAGCAAACTCGCCAATGAACTCTGCGATGGACGCATGATTGCACTGGGCGGTGGAGGATATAACCGGAACAACCTGGCGCTGGCCTGGAATGGTGTGATCCAGGCCATGTTGAACGAAGATTGATCGACCACTTGCTGCGGCGCGATTCTTAGACTGCATGAGATTGAATCGTTATTGACCATCATCCAGTCTGCTATCAGCCGATCCGTGTGACAGGCCAATTTCCGTGCCTCAGGACGCTGCTGCACTGTCCATAACGAACAGGGATTCCCGAGCACTTTTCAATAATTCAGCCACTACGGGATGGGTTACTTTGCGTTCGATGGAGATGGCGTAGAAGTGCTCCTTGATCTCGTCGGTGCGGCCGATGGCTTTGACCTGGTACTGTCGTTCGACTTCGGTTTCTATGGCCGCAGGTGCGATGAAGATTCCCGCGCCCTCCTGGCCAAACACCTTCATCAGGGCGCTGTCGTCGAACTCGGCCACCACGCGCGGGTGAATGCGGTTTTTTTCCAACCATTGATCGATACTCGAACGTAACTGGTTGCCGCTGCTCGGCAGCAGCAACGGAGCGCCTTCGAGACAGCGGGGAAACGCCCCCTTCAGCTGTTCGATCACCGATGCCTTGGCAAAGAATCCCGCTGAGCTTTCCCCAAGTTTATGGCTGTAACCCCGGGTACTTACGGTGGGGGGGATGGGGCGATCCGCCAGCACCAGGTCGAGACGGTGCACCGTCAGCTCCGCGAGCAGGTTGTCGATGCCGGATTCCCGGCAGACGATCCTCAGACTGTCTTCCATCTGCAGGGCCGGTTGCAGGATGCGGTGGGCGATCGACTTGGGCAGCACATCCACCACCCCCACCCGGAACAGCTGGGGACGACCGGCGGGCAGGCTGTGCACCATGTCCTCCAGTTCTCCACCCAGGGAGAAGATCTCATCCGCATAGCTCAGCACCAGGCGGCCCACATCCGTGAGCTCCAGGTTACGCCCGGAGCGGTTGTAGAGGGCAACCCCAAGCTGGTCCTCCAGTTGGCTCAGTTGCGCACTGATGGTTTGCGGTGTCAGGTGCAGACGTTCACTGGCTCGACTGATGCCCCCTTCGCGCGCGACCGCCCAAAAATAACGCAAGTGTTTGAAATTCAGCATATTAGCGCTTATGTTCGAAAAATGCGAAATATTAAACAATTATTATCGAATTTTATTGAAGATCAAGAGTGCCTAGGATCCAAACCTGAGAGGTTTTCAATCACTGACTGGAGGCGCTTATGCAAATCGATATACAGGCTCGGGATTTCTCCCTCACCCCGGCCTTGAGAAACCATGCGGAACGGCGCACCCGCTTTGCCCTGACCTGCTGTGACGATCACATCCAGCGGGTCGTGATGCGGCTGTCCGATATCAACGGTCCCCGCAGCGGGGCAGACAAGCGCTGCCGACTTCAGGTGGTGCTGTCCGGACTGCCCGATGTGGTCATCGAGGACACCGAAGCGGATCTCTATATCGCCATCGACCGGGCCACCGATCGCGCGGGACGCACCCTGCTACGCAAGGTCGATCGCCGCAACACCCTGCTCAAGCAGGATCGCTCACAACCCCAGCTTGTTTCCGAATAGATGACATTACGAGGTTAACGACATGAATACTCCGATCTCTGTAACCGCGGGCCGCTCCCAGGCCGGCGTTCTGGCCACCAACAAGGTGGTCCGCAATACCTACCTGCTGCTCTCCATGACCCTGCTGTTCAGCGCGTTGACCGCAGGGGTCTCGATGGCGCTGAATCTGCCCCATCCCGGACTGCTGCTCACTCTGGGTGGCTATTTCGGCCTGCTGTTCGCTACCTCGAAGTTCCAGGACAGCGCTTTGGGTCTGGCATTCGTCTTCGCCCTGACCGGTTTCATGGGTTACACCCTGGGCCCGATCATCAATCAATACCTCGCCCTGGCCAACGGCGGACAGGTGGTGATGTCCGCGATGGGCATGACCGGTGTGATCTTCCTCGGACTGTCCGGTTACGCCCTGACCTCGCGTAAGGACTTCAGCTTCATGGGCGGTTTCCTGATGGTCGGCATCCTGGTGGCTTTCTTCGCCGGCCTGGGCGCGATGTTCTTTGAAATGCCCGGACTCTCCCTGGCTGTCTCCGCCATGTTCGTGCTGTTGATGGCAGGTCTGATCCTGTATGAGACCAGCAACATCATCCACGGGGGGGAGACCAACTACATCATGGCCACGGTGACTCTGTATGTCTCCATCTTCAACCTGTTCACCAGCCTGCTGCACCTGCTGGGCTTCATGAACGGAGAAGAGTAACCCATGGCTCTGACGGTTTCGGTTCCATACGGCGGGCGCGAACGACTGCACGATTTCATCGAGCGTCCCGCCGTGCAGCACGGCATCATCGGTCTGATTCTGTTGAATGCGGTGCTGCTGGGACTGGAAACCTCCACGACGGTGATGAACCGCGCCGGGGGGCTGATTCTGATGCTGGATCAGCTCATCCTGGCGCTGTTCGTCATCGAATTGGGAATCCGTATCTACGTACACCGGCTCAGCTTCTGGCGGGATCCCTGGAGCCTGTTCGATTTCAGCGTGGTGGCGATTGCCCTGATTCCCGCCTCCGGTCCCTTCGCGGTACTGCGGGCGCTGCGGGTTCTTCGGGTCCTGCGACTGCTCAGCATGGTGCCGACCATGCGTCGCGTGGTGGGGGCGCTGCTGGCGGCGATTCCCGGACTCGGCTCGATTGCCCTGGTGCTGCTGATTCTCTACTACGTGTTCGCGGTGATCGCCACCAACCTGTTTGCCGCCAGTCATCCGGAGTGGTTCGGCAGCATTGGCCGTTCCCTCTACACCCTGTTTCAGATCATGACCCTGGAGAGCTGGTCCATGGGCATAGTCCGGCCGGTCATGGAGACCTACGCCTATGCCTGGGCCTTCTTCATACCGTTTATCCTGATTGCAACCTTCACCATCCTGAATCTGTTCATCGCCATCATCGTCAGTGCGATGCAGAGTTACACCGAATCCGAGCGGGCTGAGCATGCGGTGTCCCCGGCTCCGGTCGCGTCAGTCAGCGATACCGAGTTGCGGGAGGAGTTGCATGCCCTGCGTGACGAAATTCGCGGGTTGAAAACACTGCTCGAGGCGCAAGCGGCGAAATAGCTGCAAATCATACGGCCACAGCCGGAGGAACAGGCGGGGTCCGTGTGGTATTGATGGATATCATGGCGGTGCAGCCTGATGCCTGCTCTGATTGCTCGTCATGTGTATCACCATCCCATCATCGCCCAATGTCGCACGCAGCCGCAGTTTCCCCCTGTGGAACCGGCTTGCAGCCTCACCGGCCCGACTGCTGGGTTTCGCCGCGCTGATCAGCCTCTCGGCCTGGGGCCAGATGTGGCTCTTCTCCACGGCCGCAGACCCGTTGTGGATGACCGCAGACCTGGTTTTTGCCGTCCTGCCGATGGGGTTGTTCGGACTCATGTTGGGCCGGATGCCGGAGTGGCTGAAGGTGACCCCCCTGAGATACGTCAATTACGGCATCCTCTTCTATCTGCTGCTGACGGCCCAGCTGGTGTTTCACCTCTCCATCCTGCTTGGCGCCCAGCCGGGTTGGTTGTTTGGCTTGCTGTCTCTGGCAGGCTGGTGGCTGGTTTTGAAGTACACCCGGCAGTTTTTCATGGCCACTTACCAACGCACGATCACTCTCGAAAACGCCATTCGACTGCTCTTGAATTGGGGTGCGGTGGCAACCGCAGGCGGGTACCTGGCACTGCTTCTGACTCAAGACGGAAGTCTAATGATCCTCGCCCTGGCCGGTCTCTCCTACCTGCTGCCCCTGGCCATCCTGCTGCTGATGCGCAACGCCAAATCTAACCCGCGTATTCACTAAGCCCGTGCGATTCCGTATGATCGGGCCTTTTCATAATCGGCCGCAGATCCACACTATCCATCTATGAGCGACCCCATCGATCCAAGTTTTGAGGGTATCGAACGCGTACCCCTCGATCAGTTCACCGAGAAGGCGTACCTGAATTACTCCATGTACGTGATACTCGACCGGGCCCTGCCGAATATCGGTGACGGGCTCAAGCCGGTTCAGCGCCGCATCGTCTACGCGATGTCGGAGCTGGGTCTCAGCGCCGGCGCCAAATTCAAGAAGTCGGCGCGTACCGTGGGTGATGTGCTGGGTAAGTTCCACCCCCATGGGGACAGCGCCTGTTACGAGGCCATGGTGTTGATGGCCCAGAACTTCTCCTATCGCTATCCGCTCATCGACGGGCAGGGCAACTGGGGTTCGCCGGACGATCCCAAATCCTTTGCCGCAATGCGTTACACCGAGTCCCGCCTGACCCCCTATGCACAGCTGCTATTGTCCGAGCTGGGGCAGGGCACCGTGGACTGGGTGCCCAATTTCGACGGCACCTTAAGGGAACCCTCGATTCTGCCGGCCCGGGTGCCCAACGTGCTGCTCAACGGCACCTCGGGGATCGCCGTGGGTATGGCCACGGATATCCCGCCGCATAACCTGCGCGAAGTGATTCAGGCCTGTATCCATCTGCTGGAGTCCCCCAAGGCGACCTTGGAGGAGCTGATGATGCACATCCACGGTCCGGACTATCCCACCGAAGCGGAGATCATCACCCCCGCCCACGAGCTGACCCGTATCTACCAGACCGGCAACGGTTCGGTGCGGATGCGCGCCTGTTACGAGCGGGAGCAGGGGGATATCATCATCACCGCGCTGCCCCACCAGGTCTCCGGGGCCAAGGTGCTGGAGCAGATCGCGGCCCAGATGCAGGCCAAAAAGCTGCCCATGGTCGAAGATTTGCGGGATGAGTCCGACCATGAGAATCCCACTCGGCTGGTGATCGTGCCCCGCTCCAACCGGGTCGATGTGGCGCGGCTGATGTCGCATCTGTTCGCCACCACGGACCTGGAGCGCACCTATCGGGTCAACCTGAATCTGATCGGTATCGACGGCCGGCCGTCGGTCAAGGATCTGCGCACCCTGTTGAATGAGTGGCTCAGCTTCCGCACCGAAACAGTGCGTCGGCGCCTTCAGTTCCGACTCAATCAGGTGCTCGACCGACTGCATATCCTCGAAGGCCTGATGATCGCCTACCTCAACATCGACGAGGTGATTGCGATCATCCGCTATGAGGATGATCCCAAAGCGGAGTTGATCCGTCGCTTCTCCCTCAGCGAGATCCAGGCCGAGGCGATCCTCAATCTGCGCCTGCGTCACCTGGCCAAACTGGAGGAGATGAAGATCAAGTCCGAACAGGCCGAACTGGAAGAGGAGCGCAAATCCCTGGAGCTGATCCTGGGTTCCGAACAGCGCCTGCGCACCCTGATACGCAAGGAGTTGCAGGCGGATGCGGAACAGTACGGAGATGACCGGCGTTCCCCCATCGTCGAGCGCTCGGCCGCCGAGGCCCTGGATGAAACCGATCTGACCCCGAGCGAATCGGTGACCGTGGTGCTCTCGGAGAAGGGTTGGGTGCGTGCCGCAAAGGGACACGAAATCGATCCGACGACTCTCAGCTACCGGACCGGGGACGGGTTTCTCGCCGCTGCCCGGCTGCGCAGCAATCAGCAGGCGGTGTTCCTCGATTCCAGTGGCCGCAGCTATTCGCTGCAGGCACACACCCTGCCTTCGGCCCGGGGGCAGGGCGAACCCCTGACAGGCCGGCTCTCACCGGCGGCCGGGGTCACCTTCTGTGCCGTGGTGGGTGGGGAAGCCGCCAACGAGTACCTGCTCGCCTCGGATGCGGGATACGGCTTTCGGGTCGGACTGGCGGACATGCTGGCAAAAAACAAATCCGGCAAGGCGCTGCTCTCCCTGCCCAAGGGTGCCCAGGTGCTGCCGCCGGTGCCGGTTCAGGAAAGTGCTAGCGACCGGGTGGTGGCCATCACCAACGAAGGTCGGATGCTGGTGTTTCCGCTCTCGGAGTTGCCGCAACTCGCCCGGGGCAAGGGTAATAAGATTATCGGCATACCCTCCAAGCGGGTGGCGGACCGGGAGGAGTACCTGGTGGTCCTGGCGGTGGTGCCCCAGGGTGCCAGCCTGACGGCCCACGCCGGCAAGCGTTACATCGTGCTCAAGCCCTCGGATCTGGACTCCTATCAGGGGGAACGGGGCCGCCGGGGGGCCAAGCTGCCCCGCGGCTTTCAGCGGGTTGATCGCGTTGAAGTTAGTTGACTTGGCGCATAACCAACTGATTGTTAAAGAATATGTTGATTTTCCACCGGAGGCCTGCAGAACCGGGCTTTGGTGGTGTTGAAAGCCATTATCATGAACGTGGAGACTTGGCGTTTTCGTCGTTATAATGGATCGTTTACAGCCGAAAAAGGTGTCGAGTGCATCTTTACGGCAAACCGGCGAAAGTGGCGGAATTGGTAGACGCGCTGGATTTAGGTTCCTGTGGGGTAACCCGTGAGAGTTCGAGTCTCTCCTTTCGCACCAATCCTCTGTCGTTCGTGGCTTAAGCGACCGGCAGGACAATCCAGTTTATCGAGTTATTTAGTGACAGGACCGACTGTCAGGAGAAAAACATGCAAGTTTCGGTGGAATCGGGTGAAGGTCTTGAGCGGCGTATGACCGTCGAGTTGCCTGCTGAGCAGATCGATGCGGAAGTGACCAAGCGCCTCCAACAAATTGGCCGTACCGCCAAACTGGATGGCTTTCGTCCCGGCAAGGTGCCGATGAAGCTGCTGCGCCGCAATTATGGTGGACAGGTGCTGCAGGAAGTCTACGGCCAGCTGATCGAATCCAGCTACCAGCAGGCAATTCAGCAGGAGAATCTGAAGCCGGCGGGTATGCCCAAGATCGAACCCGCGGATTCCGCTGATGAGGGTCGTTTCAGTTACATCGCGACCCTTGAGGTGATGCCGGAGATCACCCTCAACAAGCTGGAAGGCGAGGTCAAACGCCCGGTTGCGGAAGTCACCGATCAGGACGTGGACGACATGCTCCTTAAATTGCGCAAGCAGCGGGCCACCTGGGGCAGTGTCGATCGCGCCGCCCAGGAAGGAGATCAGGTCAAAATCAGCTTCAAGGGTATCATCGACGGTGAAGCCTTCGAGGGCGGCAGCGCCGAGAATGTGGACCTGGTGCTGGGCTCCGGTCGCATGATTGAAGGTTTTGAATCCGGTCTGGTCGGCATGCTGAAAACCGAGAAACGCAGCATCGATCTGAAATTCCCTGAGGATTACCGGGTGGAAGAACTGGCCGGCAAGCCGGTAACGTTCGAAGTGGAAGTCAGTGAAGTCTCCGAAGAGGTGTTACCGGAAGTCGATGACGCCTTCGCCAAAGAGTTCGGTGCCGACGAGGGCGTTGAGAAGCTCAAAACCGATGTGCGGGAAAACATGCAGCGGGAACTCGAGCAGCGCACTCAGGCGCGTATCAAGAATCAGGCGATGGATCTGATTGTCGAGCAGCACAAGATCGATATTCCCTCCGCGCTGGTGGAGGAGGAGATCGAGGCCTTGCGCAAACAGGCCCGTCAACAGCTGGGACAGGGCGCGGGTAGCTTCGAACTGCCCCGTGAAATGTTCGAAGAACAGGCGAAACGACGGGTCACGTTAGGGCTGGTGATTGGAGAAATCGTTAAACAGAACGACCTGCAGGTCGATAACGATCGGGTACGCAAGAAAATTGAAGAGTACGCCGCCAGTTACGAAAAGCCGGAAGAGGTGGTCAACTACTACTACAGCAACGAACAGCAGCTCGCGGCGGTGGGCAATGTGGTGCTGGAAGACCAGGTGGTCGACTGGGTGTTGAATCAGGTCAACGTTGTCGATGAGGCCAGTAATTTTGCCGCATTGACCGAACAAGGCTAACCCGAAGGAACCTTGCACAATGATTGATACAGTCTCAGGTATGCCGGACGCTAAGAATCTCGGATTGGTCCCGATCGTCATCGAACAGACCGCCCGGGGTGAGCGTTCCTTTGATATCTACTCCCGCCTGCTCAAGGAGCGGGTGATCTTCCTCGTCGGACCGGTCGAGGATCACATGGCCAACCTGGTGGTGGCACAGTTGCTGTTCCTGGAGTCGGAGAATCCGGACAAGGACATCCATCTGTACATCAACTCTCCCGGTGGGTCGGTAACCGCCGGACTGTCAATTTATGACACCATGCAGTTCGTCAAGCCGGACGTGAGCACCATGTGCATTGGTCAGGCGGCGAGCATGGGGGCGCTGCTGCTGACCGGTGGCGCGAAGGGCAAGCGCTACTGCCTGCCGAATTCCCGTATGATGATCCATCAGCCTCTGGGCGGATTCCAGGGTCAGGCCACGGATATCGAGATCCACGCAAAAGAGATTCTGCTTCTGCGCGAACGCCTCAACAGCATCATGGCGGAGCACACCGGGCAGAGCCTGGATAAGATCTCCGTGGATACCGATCGTGACAATTTCATGGGGGGACAGGCCGCGGTGGAGTATGGTCTGATCGACACCGTAATCTCTTCCCGCGCCGGTAATGAGGTGAAATAACCAGCTGCGATAAGCGGTTGAGGCGCAGCGGTCTTGGCCTGATACTCAGATCAGGTTTTTGTCAGTCTGTCCTTGCCATCCCGATGCAGTTGGATATGATTGAACTAAAGCAGGTTGAATTCGGCTTGAAGGAGTGTACATATGGGCAGTGACAAGAGCGGAAAAGGCGACGACGGTAAGCTGTTGTATTGCTCCTTTTGCGGCAAAAGCCAGCATGAGGTGCGCAAGCTCATTGCCGGCCCCTCCGTCTTCATCTGCGACGAATGCGTTGAACTCTGCAATGACATCATCCGGGAGGAAATGCAGGAGCCCGGTGAGGAGAGTATCAGCAAGCTGCCCAAGCCTCACGAGATAAAAAAGACGCTGGATCAGTATGTTATCGGACAGCAGCGGGCCAAGAAGGTCCTCTCTGTCGCGGTCTACAATCACTACAAACGTCTGGATGCCATCGGCAAGGAAAACGAGGTCGAGCTGGCCAAATCGAACATCCTGCTGATCGGTCCCACCGGTTCGGGTAAGACTCTGCTGGCCGAGACCCTGGCCAGAATGCTTAATGTCCCCTTCACCATCGCCGACGCC
This sequence comes from Candidatus Thiodiazotropha sp., assembly GCA_040507245.1. Lineage (GTDB taxonomy): Bacteria > Pseudomonadota > Gammaproteobacteria > Chromatiales > Chromatiaceae > Thiodiazotropha. The sequence goes on along the minus strand of JBEVVH010000020.1, from coordinate 16,012 downwards.
ACGACCCTCACCGAGGCGGGTTACGTGGGCGAGGACGTGGAAAACATCATTCAGAAACTTCTGCAGAAGTGCGATTACGATGTGGAAAAGGCCCAGACCGGTATCGTATATATCGATGAGATCGATAAGATCTCCCGCAAATCCGACAATCCTTCGATTACCCGGGACGTCTCGGGCGAAGGCGTTCAGCAGGCGCTTCTCAAGCTCATAGAAGGCACTGTGGCTTCGGTCCCGCCCCAGGGGGGACGCAAACATCCGCAGCAGGAGTTCCTGCAGGTCAACACCTCGAATATCCTGTTCATCGTAGGTGGCGCCTTCGCCGGATTGGAAAAGGTCATAAAGGATCGTTCCGAAAAGGGTGGCATCGGCTTCTCGGCAGAGGTCAAGAGCAAGAACGATTCCCGGTCCGTGGGCGACATCATCGTCGATGTCGAACCGGAGGACCTGATCAAATACGGGCTGATCCCGGAATTCGTCGGTCGTCTGCCGGTGGTCGCCACCTTGCAGGAACTGGACGAGGATTCCCTGGTCCAGATCCTCACCGAGCCGAAAAACGCGCTGACCAAGCAGTATGCGCGGCTGTTCGAGATGGAAGGCTGTGAACTCGAGATTCGTGAGGACGCTCTGCGGGCGATCACACGTAAGGCAATGGCGCGGAAGACCGGCGCACGGGGGCTTCGCACCATATTGGAGCAGGTTCTGCTCGACACCATGTATGATCTGCCTTCCATGGAGGAAGTCGCCAAGGTCGTTGTGGATGAAGGGGTTATTGCCGGTGAGTCCGAGCCCTTGCTGATTTACGAAAACAACGATAAGCAGATTGCTGCATCTGATTGATTCATAGTCTGATTGTTATTTTCTTGCGCGATTTTCAGCCCGTTTGATACGACCGTTTCAAGTGGGCTGATTGCTTATAATTGGCTGCGGGCAACCCTCATTTACGCTTTTCATTCGGCCGATCGGACCTCATTTTGAGCTGTTTCTCCCGTACTCCTGACTCAGGCATGATTATTGGGTGACATTTCCGGTAGAGAAACCGCGAAGTGTGCACCGTTGACCTGCGAGCAGCGCATGTCATGCTTGTGCCAAGCCATCGGGTAGTTGAGTGTAACGGTGGTTGTGCCGGATTTGTCCGGTTCCGGGACTGCGCTTTCTCTGAACCGCTGTTATCGATAGACTTGAAACATTGGGTGTCAGGCCATATATGTAGACTATCGATCAAATATGCGAGCGGATCACCACTGACAGGCTCCCGGGTTCGGTCCGTTTGCCACCTGACAGCAACGTCCCACCCGACAGTTTTTCCAGCATCGACGCGGTCTAACCTGCGATTGAAGTTTTACCCGGCAGGTACACTGCCTTAAGAGGATATTTACATGGGTCAAGAACACACAGAAACCAGTTCGATGAGAGATCAGAGTAATGTGGTTCCGGTCTTGCCATTGCGTGATGTGGTGGTTTATCCACACATGGTGATTCCCCTGTTCGTAGGTCGCGACAAGTCCATCCAGGCGTTGGATGCTGCCATGCAGAGCAATAAGCAGATCCTTCTGGCGGCTCAGAAGAGTGCGGATGTGGATGATCCGGATGTGGGGGACATGTACGCCATCGGTACCCTGGCGAATATCCTGCAACTGCTGAAACTCCCTGATGGCACGGTCAAGGTGCTGGTTGAAGGCGGTGAACGGGCGCGCATCATCGAGTTCGTGGACAGTGAAGAGTATTTCACGGCGCGTCTGGAAAGCCTCACCGACAATCTCGATCTGGCCGGTCGCGAAACCGAGGTGCTGATGCGCTCCGCGACAAACCTGTTCGATCAATACGTCAAGCTGAATAAAAAGGTGCCGCCTGAGGTGCTGACCTCGCTCTCCAGCATCGATGATCCCAGCCGTCTGACGGACACCATCGTCGCGCACATGTCGCTCAAACTGGAAGAGAAGCAGCACGTTCTGGAGATGCCGAATGTGCGGGAGCGTCTCGAACATCTGATGGGATTGATGGAAGGTGAAAACGATATCCTGCAGATGGAGAAGCGAATTCGTGGCCGGGTCAAGCGCCAGATGGAGAAGAATCAGCACGAGTACTATCTCAATGAGCAGATGAAGGCGATCCAGAAAGAACTGGGTGAGATGGATGACGCGCCGAATGAGATCGAGGATCTGACCAAGAAGATCGAGACCGCGGGCATGACCAAGGAGGCCAAGGACAAGGCCAACAATGAACTGAACAAGCTCAAGCTGATGTCCCCGATGTCGGCAGAAGCCACGGTGGTGCGCAATTATATCGATACTCTGGTCGGCTTGCCCTGGAAAAAGCGTACCAAGATCCGTAACGACATAGGCGGCGCCAACCAGGTGCTGGACGAGGATCACTACGGACTGGAAAAGGTCAAGGAACGCATCCTGGAATACCTCGCGGTTCAGCAGCGGGTGCGTAAACTCAAAGGTCCGATTCTTTGCCTGGTGGGTCCTCCCGGGGTGGGAAAAACCTCTTTGGGTCAGTCCATTGCGCGCGCCACCAATCGCAAGTTCACCCGCATGGCCCTTGGTGGTGTGCGTGATGAGGCGGAGATCCGTGGTCATCGCAGGACCTACATCGGGGCACTGCCGGGTAAGATCATCAACAATCTGAGCAAGGTGAAAACCCGCAATCCGCTGTTTTTGCTCGATGAGATCGACAAGATGGCAATGGATTTCCGGGGTGATCCTGCTTCGGCGCTGCTGGAGGTTTTGGATCCCGAACAGAACCATACTTTCAATGACCATTACCTCGAGGTCGACTTCGATCTCTCCGAGGTGATGTTCGTCGCCACCGCGAATACCCTGAACATCCCCCCGGCACTGCTGGACCGGATGGAAGTGATCCGGCTCTCGGGTTACACCGAGGACGAGAAGGTGAACATCGCGCAGCGCTACCTGGTGCCGAAGCAAATGGAGAACAACGGCCTGAAGCCTGAGGAACTGATTATTCGCGAGGAAGCGATACGCGACATCGTGCGCTACTACACCCGCGAGGCGGGGGTGCGTAATTTGGAACGTGAAATCGCCAAGATCTGCCGCAAGGTGGTGAAAGAGATCCAGCTGAAGAAGACCACCAACAAGGTAACCCTCAACGCCAAACGGCTGGAGGATTATCTAGGTGTGCGGCGCTTCCGCTACGGTCGTGCCGACGAACACAATCAGGTGGGTCAGGTTACAGGTCTTGCCTGGACCGAAGTGGGCGGCGAACTGCTGCGTATCGAAGCGGCGCTTATGCCAGGCAAGGGTCGGTTGAGCCATACCGGACAACTCGGTGAGGTGATGCAGGAGTCGATCCAGGCAGCCATGACTGTGGTCAGAAGCCGTGCCGATTCACTGGCCCTGGAAGAGGATTTCTATCAGAAGTTCGATGTGCACATCCATGTGCCCGAAGGTGCGACGCCAAAAGACGGCCCAAGCGCGGGCGTGGGTATGTGTACCTGTCTGGTGTCTGCGCTCACCAAGATTCCGGTGCGAGCGGATGTGGCGATGACCGGTGAGATCACCCTGCGTGGCGAGGTGCTGCCGATCGGCGGTTTGAAGGAGAAATTGCTGGCTGCCCACCGAGGTGGTATCGCGACCGTGATCATCCCGCAGGAGAATGAAAGAGATCTGGTGGATATTCCCAAGAACATCAAACAGAATCTCGATATTCGACCGGTTCGCTGGATCGATGAGGTGCTGCAGATCGCGCTGACAGAGATGCCGCAACCCAAGGAGGGTGCTAAGGCTGCCTCCACGGCACCGCGAAAAACCACCAAAAAGCGATCCACTGACGATAAGAAGTCAGGCGTTCATTGACAAACCGGGTAACCGGAATGGTTGTGGAGTGGACTTGGGTGGGGTAGACCGAAAACCCCGCTGATTGATAGTCCATTCTCGCCGTTCCGGTGCCATACTTACAAAGCTGTTGAGTTTGCCTGCGTGCATGGGAAGTCCGTTAAAAACATGCGGTTTGGCCATGTGAGTGAGCATTTTCAGGGGGTTTTCTATTACAGAGTGAAACAGCTCAGTCTATGAAGGGTTCGCATACAAGGTTTGTGGGTGAATTCGACAAGCCATACATGATCGTGGCGGTCACCGTGTCGTATGATTGCGTCCTCATCATCGAGCATCGCTCCCGGTAACTGATGAAAGCTTGGGAATTCTGAACAACTCATTGTAATGACTGGCTCTGTACGGACGGCAGATTGCAGCGAGTTGTCTGCATGGGTGCTCGAGATTTCGGTACGCCTTGTCAGTAAATCGAAACGCTTTTCAATCAACATCCGGCAGCGTTCTATTGACCGATGTCAATGTATCAATCCGGTAGCGGGTCATGTCTAGCAAATGCTCGAATTTGCTGGGCTTGAGCACGGTGCGTTGCTTGACAGGGTGTATGGCAGCCGGTATAAATTCTGGCGTTTCGGGCTCCGAGTGGGCCATAACACAAAATTTTTTGAGGCGGTTGTGATCCGCCCGAACCACAACAGGGGAAACTGATTAATGAATAAGGCCGAACTGATTGAGGCAATGGCGGAATCCGCGGACATTTCCAAAGCCGCTGCTGCGCGGGCACTGGATGGAATGGTGAATGCTGTCACTGAAGCGATGAAAGCGGGTGACACCCTCTCCCTGGTGGGATTTGGCACTTTTTCCGTGAAAGAACGAGCCGCCCGTGAAGGCCGCAATCCTCAGACCGGCGAAACCATCAAAATCAAGGCGTCCAAAATCCCGTCATTTAAAGCTGGTAAAGCTTTGAAGGATGCAATAAACTAGCGCGCCTTCCGGGGTGCTTAGCTCAGCTGGGAGAGCATCGCCCTTACAAGGCGAGGGTCGCAGGTTCGATCCCTGCAGCACCCACCAAATGGAGCGGTAGTTCAGTTGGTCAGAATACCGGCCTGTCACGCCGGGGGTCGCGGGTTCGAGCCCCGTCCGCTCCGCCAATTGCACAAAAACGGGGTATCTCACAGATACCCCGTTTTTGTTTGTAGAGCCGTCAGCTAAACAGGAGCGAATCTGCTCATGCTTCAGGTTATCAGAGACAAAGCTCAGGGCTGGATCGCTTGGGCGATCGTCATTCTTATCACCATTCCTTTTGCACTCTGGGGCATTCAGTCCTATCTGGGTATCGGCTCGGAACCCCTGGCAGCCAGTGTCAACGGGGTCGAGATCACCGAGCGGAATCTGGACAGTCAGTTTCAACGTTTTCGTCAGCAGTTGCGTGATCAGTTGGGCGCCGCCTACCGTCCTGAGTTGTTTGACGATGCACGTCTGCGCAAGCAGGTTTTGAACCGCATGATTGACGAAGAGGTGCTGAGACAGGCTTCTGAGAAGATGGGATTGCGCGCCGGCAAGCCCCTGGTGCAGGCGGCAATTCTGGGCATGCCCGCATTCCAGAAAGACGGACGTTTCGATCAGGAAACCTATGAGCGGGCGGTCCGCCTGCAAGGATTCAGCGCTGCCGGTTTCGAGGAGCGGATCCGCAATGTACTGGTGTCCGAGCAGCTGTCCCAGGCGGTCGGTGCCGGGACCTTTGTGACCCGGCATGAGCTGGAGCAGAATGCACGCCTGCAGAACCAGACCCGTGAAGTCTCCTATTTCGTGATACCGGCGGCTGACTTCAAGGTCGACGGCAGTCTGAGTGATGAGGAGATTCAGAGCTACTACACCGATCACCAGGAAGACTACCGCGCCCCGGAAAAGGTGAAGCTCGAATACATACTGTTGGATGCCACGTCAGCGGGCGCCACGGTGGAGGTCAGCGATGATCTGTTGCGCGGGTTCTACGATACCCACCTGGAACAGTTCGGTGTTCCGGAGGAGCGTCGTGCCAGTCATATTCTCCTTACCCTGAGCCGTGACGCTGACGAGGCTGATGAGAAAGCTGTACTGGAGAAACTCCAGGCCATCAAGGGACGACTGGATCAGGGCGAGTCCTTCGCGGATCTGGCCAAGGAGTTTTCCCAGGATCCTGGTTCTGCCGCTGAAGGTGGCGATCTGGGTTTCTTCGGCAAAGGCATCATGGATCCCGTTTTTGAGGGATCGGTTTTCAGTCTCCAGGAAGGTCAGGTGAGCGAACCGGTGCGCAGCAGCTTCGGCTATCATCTGATCAAACTCACCGGGATCAAACCGGGCACAGTGAAGTCCTTCGAAGAGGCTAGGGACGATGCGGACAAGGGATATCGGAAATCCGAAGGCGAGCGACGCTATTTCGAACTGGCTGAAGAGCTGGCGAACCTGAGCTACGAGCAGCCCAATTCCCTGGATACGGCTGCCGAAACCCTGGGCTTGACCATTCAGCAGAGTGACTGGCTGACCCGTGATGAACCGGCGAGCGGTGACCTGACCAATCCCAAAGTACTGAATGCGGCATTCAGTGAGGATGTGCTCAAGGAACAGCACAACAGTGATCTGATTGAACTGGATGGCACCCGATCCATCGTGGTCCGGGTGACCGATCACCGGGAGTCGACGATACAACCTCTGGACGAGGTGCGTGACCTGGTTATTGAGACCCTGCGGAGTCAAAAGGCGCAGCAGCAGGCGGAAGCCGAGGCGCAGAAACGCCTGGAAGAGATCAAATCGGGTTCTCCGCTGATGCAGGTGGCCGGGAATTACCCGGTAACTGGCCCGGCGACGGTAACCCGTAACGATCGCAGCCTGTCTCCGGTGTTAAGCAGCGCCGTGTTCCGCGCAGTCAAGCCGGCCGAGGACGCATCCACTCCCAGCATGGTCAGTCTGCCTCAAGGTGACCAGGCAGTCTTCAGTCTGACAAAGGTGACGGAGGGAAGTCTGGAATCGAATCAGGATCAGAATCTGGAAAATAACATCCAGCGCATGATGACACGCAGCTATTACGATCGGGTGGTTGCGGATCTGAAATCCCGGGCGGACATTGAAATCCTGCTCAAGCAGGGCAAGGAATAAATTCCTTATTCAAGTTTTGAGTTTTAAGTTGATGTGTTCGCTGCGCTCAAAGTGTTTAAAAAATTGAGAGCGTAGCGAACGCGATCACTCAAAACTAATCACTCATAACTAAAAACTTCAAAGATCAGGCCATACCCAAAATGTGGTAACCCGAGTCGACATAGATAATGTCGCCGGTGATGCCTGAAGCCAGATCGGAACAGAGGAAGGCCGTGGTGTTGCCAACCTCTTCGATGGTGACGTTGCGTCGCAGCGGGTTCTTCTTCTCCGCATCATCGAGCATTCCCTTGAAGTCCTTGATACCGGAAGCGGCCAGGGTTCGAATCGGGCCGGCGGATACTCCATTGACCCGAATGCCCTCAGGGCCCAGCGCTTCAGCCATGTAGCGGACGTTCGCCTCCAGGCTGGCTTTCGCCACACCCATGACATTGTAGTTGGGTACGGTACGGACCGCGCCCAGATAGGACATGGTGACCAACGAGGCGTTACGCTCCTGCATCAGGGATCTGCCTGCCTTTGCGAGTGCCACGAAACTGTAGGAGCTGATGTCGTGGGCCAGGGCAAAGCCTTCCCGGGTAAGGTTGTCCAGGTATTTGCCTTCCAGGTGGTCGCGGGGCGCGAAACCCACCGCGTGCACGATGCCGTCCAGGTATCCCCACTCTTTTTCCAGCAATTCGAACAATTGAGCGATCTGTTCATCGCTGGTGACATCCAGGGGGGCGATCAGGCTGGCGGAAAATTTCTCCGCGGCGTCTTCAACACGGCTCTTCAACTTTTCGGTCTGATAGGTGAGGGCCAGTTCCGCTCCTTCCCGGTGCATGGCCTGGGCAACACCCCAGGCGATGGAGCGGTTGCTGGCAATACCGACAATGAGAATGCGTTTGTTTTGTAGAAAGCCCATGTAGGATACCTGTCGTTGGGATGCGTGTGTTGTCACGAACTATTTTTTATCGATGAACTGCGTAAGTTACCGGAATTTTACGGAACCGGAAAGCGTGGGTTGACGTCCGACCCTCAAGGGCCTTGCGCAGCGGGGGATTACTTTCACCGTTCCGAAATGCGGTTTAGACTTGCACCTTTCATGGTGTGTTTCCCATACCACTCACAGTTCCACTGCGAGTCCGGTGACGGAAAAGGGGAGATGCGCCTGCAGGGCTGTTGAAATTCACTCATACGAGTAAGAGACTAAGGTGAAATACGCTGAAACGCGCGCTTACTGAAGTAGATGAGCATTTTGAGGCGGATTTCAACGCAGGATGGTACCGTCTGAGTAGAATATCAGCTGCCTGCTAAACCCAGGCTGCCGGAATCCAGGAGTAGAATCATGCAGCGTCGTCTCAACGGTCGGGATATCCTCTATTTCGGCGGACTGATTTTGATACTCGTGACGATTGTTCTCGCCATGTACATGGTGGATCGTCAATGGCAGAAAATGGCCCAGCTCGAGCAGTTGATGCGCGAACAGTCCCAGGATATCCGCGAGATACGTGGGCAGCTTCGCGAGATGAATGCGCGCATCGATCAAGGGGTAAGGTTGTCCGATACCCCGGGGTCAGCAGTTGACACGGGAATTCCCGAGGCGTTTCAACGGGCCTTCGCGGTCTCCCAGCGGGATGACTACGCGTCGGGTGACTGGCTGGTGCAGGCCTTCGGCAATAACCTGAAATCCCTGACGCCCTTCATTTCGGAAGATGCCTATGCCTCGAGCGTGCAGGAGTATGTGCTGGAGAGCCTGTTGATCCGCAATCCCGATAGCCTGGAGTGGGAGGGACTGCTGGCCCGGGACTGGGAGGTCAGCGAAGATGGACTGACTTTTATCTTTAAGCTTCGGGATGGCCTGCAATTCTCCGATGGGCAGCCGCTCACCGCCGATGATGTGGCCTTCACCTTCCAATTCATCATGGCCCCGGAAATCCAGGCACCCCGGGAGCGCGCCTATTACTCCAAGATCGAGTCAGTCGAGGCCCTGGATCCTCTCACCGTCCGGTTCCAGTTTGCCGAACCCTATTTCAACGCCCTGTCCCTTGCCGGTGGTATGGCGGTAATGCCCAGGCATTTCTATGAGCCATACCTCAAGGAACCCAACGCCTACAATCAGTCGAAAGGCCTGTTGCTCGGTTCGGGACCCTATCGGCTGGAGGATCCCAAGAACTGGTCACCGGACCAGGGTGGAGTGGAGTTGCATCGTAATCCACGCTACTGGGGTCCGATCCAACCAGCCTATGAACGTCTGATCTGGCGGATCATCGAAAACGACAGCGCGCGCCTGACCACCTTTCGCAACGGTGATATCGATACCTACAGTTCGCGTCCCCGGGAGTATCAACAGTTGGCTGAGGATCCGGATCTGGGTAAGAAGGCCCAGCACTGGGAGTACATGAGTCCGGTAGCGGGTTATAACTATATCGGCTGGAATCAGCGCAAGGTCGACGCCCCGACCCGTTTTGCCGATGTACGGGTACGCCAGGCCATGACCCTACTGATCGACCGTGCACGGATCGTGGACGAAATCTTTTTGGGCTATGCGCAGGTCGCGGTGAGCCCGTTTAATTACACCAGCAAGCAGCACAATGCCGGTCTTGAACCCAGGCCCTATGAACCGGACCGCGCCATGGCCCTGCTCGAGGAGGCGGGTTATGCGGACCGCAATGGCGATGGCATTCTCGAGGATCAGGAAGGGAGGTCTTTCGAATTCGAACTGGTCTACTTTCAGGGCAACGAGGACACCAGCCGTATGGTTCTGTTTATCAAAGATCTGTTGGCACGGGCGGGAATTCTATTGCAGCCCAAGCCCACCGAATGGTCGGTGATGCTCGACCTGATCAAGAAGCGGGATTTCGATGCCATGACTCTGGGCTGGACCAGCGGTCTGGAGACCGATCTCTATCAGATGTTTCACAGCAGTCAGATCGAGGATGGCGGTAACAACTTCACCGACTACCGCAATCCTGAACTGGACCGCCTGATCGACGAGGCGCGGGCCACGGTGGACGAAGACAAGCGCATGCCTCTGTGGCAGGCGGCGGAATGGCTGCTCTATGAGGATCAACCCTACACCTTCCTGATGCGCCGCAAGAGCCTGGTGTTCATCGATCGGCGCATCCGCAACCTGGTATCGACCAAGGTGGGTCTGAACCTGGGTACCCTGCCGATCGAGACATATGTGCCCAAAGCGGAACAGCGTTACGACCAGTAACCCATGCTGACCTACCTGATCCGACGCCTGTTGCTGATGCTGCCCACCCTGCTGGGCATCACCCTGGTGGTGTTCGTTGTGATGGCCTCGTCACCGGGGGGCATCAGTGCCCAGAGTCTGGTGGAGGGGCAGAATCTCGATCCGGAGGCGAAGAAGGAGATCGAAGCCTATTACAACCGGCTCTACGGTCTGGATGATCCCGCCTATATGCAATACCTGCGCTGGCTCAACAATGTCTCGCCGATCGGATTCACGTTTGACGAGGAGAATCGTCTAAGCGGTTTTTCCTTCAGCAAGGGCTCCGACTTCGGGCGCAGTTTTCGCTACGGCCGTCCGGTGAGCGACCTGCTGGCGGAACGGGTGCCGATCACGGTACTGCTGAACGTGCTGAGTATTCCGGTGGTCTATATGCTGGCCTTGCTGATCGGTGTGCGCGCTGCGGTGGAGCGGGGCCGCTCCTTCGATGTCAGCAGCGGCATCGTGATGCTCGCGCTCTGGTCGGTGCCGACCATGCTGGCAGGGGTGCTGATGATCGGCTTTTTCGCCAACCAGCAGTATTGGCACTGGTTCCCCACCGCGGGTTTGAGTGACCGGCAGATGCTCGACGAGGTGTTTATGCCCCATTGGTCGAGTCTCTGGGACCTGGGTTTGTTGTTCCTCAGCGTGGTTTTGTCACTGGGCCTGTTCGGTGCGATCGGAAGACTCGGACGAACCTGGGTGCGGGTGGGCTTTCTGGCGCTGTGCTGGGGAGGCCTGGGGATGATGATGGTCCAGGGGTTGCCGGAATCCGGTCGTTCGACCCTGCTGTGGGTGTTGATGCCGATGACCTTTGCACTGCTTGCGGGCTGGCTGGCGAGCACGGACTATCGATTGCTGCGGCAGCTGGGTTTTGGATGTACGGCAATGCTGGTCGGAGTGCTGATCGCCCTGCCGCTGATGTCCGGGGAGTGGCTGCGGGGGTTTCTGGTCGACCGTCTCTGGCATCTGGTGCTGCCGGTGTTGTGTCTCTCCTACGGCGGCTTTGCGGGACTCGCCAAACTGACCCGCACCTCGGTCCTGGAGAACCTGCTCTCCGACTACGCACGCACCGCCCGGGCCAAGGGGCTGACCGAATCCGCGGTGCTCTGGCGTCATGTATTCCGCAACAGCCTGCTGCCGCTGATCACTGTGGCGGCGAGCCTGCTGCCCAGCCTGCTGGCAGGTTCGGTGATCGTCGAGAGCATCTTCAGTATCGAAGGCATGGGCAAGCTGGCGGTGGAGGCGGTACAGACCCGGGACCGGGAATTGGTACTCTCCATCACCCTGATCGGCGGGTTGCTGACCCTGTTGGGATATCTGCTGGCCGATCTGCTGTATGCCCTGGCGGACCCGAGGATCAGCTATGAGTGAGCGGGTGAATCCGGGACAGAGCTACTGGCGGCGTATCCTTGGGCAGACCTTCCTGCGCTGGGGGGCGCGCCTGGGTCTTGCCTGGGTGGCGGTGCTGGCGCTGGTGGGGGTTTTCGCCCCGTTCCTTGCGAGCAGCTTTCCCCTGTTGCTGAGTCAAAGCGGTGAAGTGTCCAGCCCGGTACTGCAATACCTGCAACCCGTGGATGCCGTGTTTCTGATCGCTTTTTTCACCTTCTTGCTGTTGCTGCCCTGGCGCTTAAGCCTGGGTCGCAAGCTGTTGCTGTTTCTACTGGTCCTGGGAGGTGGCGCCCTGATCGCCTACAACACCCTTTCACCGCCGAAGCTGGTGATCTACGAACAGTACCGGGTAACGCAGTCACATGGGGCATATGACTGGGTGATTTCTGCGCCGGTACCTTACTCACCGAAAGACTATCAGCGGGACCGGGGGGATACCGGCCTCGAGGCTCCTTTGTCACAGGCTCAGCGGACCCACTGGTTTGGCACCGAGCAGAACGGCGCCGACGTGCTCAGCCGCATGATCCATGCCTCACGGATCGCCCTGGGTATCGGTTTCGTTGCCACCGGGATCGCCATGGTGATAGGGGTGATCATCGGTGGGCTGATGGGCTATTTTTCCGGGGTGGTGGATATCCTTGGGATGCGTCTGGTGGAGATCTTCGAGGCGGTTCCAACCCTGTTTCTGCTGCTCACCTTCGTGGCCTTTTTCGGCCGCAGCCTGTACATCATGATGGTGATCATAGGGATTACCAGCTGGCCGGGATTCGCGCGCTATGTGCGGGCAGAGTTCCTGCGATTGCGCAAGCAGGATTTCGTCCAGGCCGCGGAGGCGGCAGGGTTGCCCCTGAGCTCCATCCTGTTCCGGCATATGCTGCCGAACGGCATGGGGCCGGTGCTGGTGGCGGCCAGTTTCGGTGTCGCCTCCGCAATCCTCGCCGAAGCGACCCTCAGCTTCCTTGGACTGGGACTGGTGGACGACCCCTCCTGGGGTGAGATGCTCAACCAGGCGGTGCAGTCCTCCCGCTTCAACTGGTGGATGGCGGCGTTTCCCGGTGGCGCGATCTTTTTCACGGTATTTGCCTATAACCTGATCGGTGAGTCCCTGCGCGATGCCATCGATCCCTACCTGAGTAAATCGAACTGATGTTACTGGCGGTACAACAGTTGCAGACTTGGTTTCGTCACCGCGATCAGCCGATCCGCGCGGTGGATGGGGTCAGCTTCGAGATTCAACGGGGTGAAACCTTCTGCCTGGTAGGCGAATCGGGCAGCGGCAAGTCGATCACAGCCCTGTCGATCATGCGCCTGCTGCCGTCCTACTCGGTGGAAAGGTTTTCGGGGCAGATCCGCTTTCAGGGTGCCGATGAATCACCCCGGGATTTGCTGACTCTCAGGGAATCGGAGATGCATCAGGTACGGGGCGGGCGCATCGCAATGATCTTTCAGGAACCGATGAGTTCTCTCAACCCGGTCTTCACCATCGGCGAGCAGATCCTGGAGGCGGTTCGATTGCATTTTCCGGAACTCTCCGAAGCCGATGCCTGGGAGCGGGTCATGCAGGCACTGCGGGATGTGCAGCTGCCCGACCCCGAGACCCGGGTTCACAGCTACCCGCACCAGCTCTCGGGGGGGCAGCGACAACGGGTGATGATCGCCATGGCCATGGCCTGTGAACCCGACCTGCTGATCGCCGACGAACCGACCACCGCACTGGATGTGACGGTTCAGCGGGAGATCCTGCGCCTGATGCTGGCACTGCAGCAACGCACCGGGATGGCGATTCTGTTCATCACCCATGACTTCGGTGTGGTCTCGGAGATCGCCGATCGGGTGGGGGTGATGCAGCGGGGTAAACTGGTCGAGAGCGGACCGACTGAGCAGATTATTCAGCGACCCGAACACCCCTATACCCGCCAGCTGATCGCGGCCCTGCCGGAAAACCTCGCCCGGCGTGAACCTCACGTGGCCCATGAGGAACCGTCTCAGCCTCTGATCCGGTTGTCACAATTGAAGATTCACTTTCCAGTGCGCAAGGGTCTGTTCCGCCGGGTGGTTGATCAGGTGCGTGCGGTGGACGGGGTCGACCTGGAGATCCCCCGGGGGGAGATCCTGGCCCTGGTCGGTGAGTCCGGCAGCGGCAAGACCACCCTCGGCCGGGGCATCCTCAGGCTGACAGAGCCCACCGCCGGGGAGGTGGCGTTCGACAATACCGATATCACGCGCCTGAAACGTACCGAACTGAGGCGTTTCCGACGCAACATGCAGATCATCTTTCAGGACCCCATCTCTTCCCTGAATCCGCGCCTGAGCATCGCCGCTATCCTCACTGAGCCGATGAAGGTGCACGGTATCGGCGCGGACCGGGAGGAACGTCTGGAGATTGCCCGGGATCTGCTGAAACAGGTGCAGATGGAGGAGGAGAGCCTGTGGCGCTATCCCCATGAGTTTTCCGGTGGCCAGCGACAGCGTATCGGGATCGCCCGGGCATTGACCCTGGATCCGTCCTTCATCGTCTGCGATGAGATCACCAGCGCGCTGGATGTGTCGGTCCAGGCTGAGATTCTCAAGATGCTGCTGGAGTTGCGCCGCCAGCGGGGGCTCACTCTGCTGTTCATCACCCACAACATCGGGGTGGTGGAATACGTCAGCGACCGCACTGCGGTCATGTACCAGGGGCAGATCGTGGAACAGGGGCTCACTGAGGATATCGTCAATCGTCCGCAACACGCCTATACACAGAAACTCATTGCTGCGGTACCTCGGGTGAATTTTCAAGCCCAGGGTTGACCAACACGCACCGGGTGTTACGCCATAGGCAGCGGAACAGGCGTTGCAATCAGACGTACATCGATGAACGAGGCGTGCCTGCTGCCGGGCATGTTTCCGGATCTCATGAGGTTTCCCCCCCACACTGGAAGCACATTTCGATAGTCAGCCAGGTTTGGTCCTCCAGTCCTTTTTTGGGTATCCTGCGGCGACTATGAGACTGACCATCCAGACTAAAATCTTTCTCAGCCATTTCGCGGCCATCATCCTGGTTTCCGGAAGCGTCGGCAGCTATTTCTACCACAGTGCGGTGGACAGTCTGATGGAGGCCCTGCGTTCGCGCCTGAAGAACAGCGCAGCCCTGATCAGCCAGGGATTCTCGGGCAGCGATCTGGATTCCATTCGCACAGCTGCGGACATGAAAACGCCGGGTTACCAGCAGAACGTAACCCTGCTGCGGGAATACGTGAAGGCCAATCCGGATATTGCATTCATCTACGTGATGCGCAAGGTGGACGACCGGGCGGAGTTCGTGCTCGATTCCGACATCCAGGAGCCGGCCTCACCGGGTGAGCCCTACACGCCGAATCTGCCCAAGCTGATGGAGGGTTTTCTGCGTCCCTCCGTTGACCGCAATATCACGAGTGACCGCTGGGGATATTTCCTCTCCGGGTATTCCCCACTGCAACAGGGAAAGGATGATTACCTGGTCGGTATTGATATGCGCGCAGACGAGGTGCAGAAGAAATTTGAGCAGATTCGACTGGCCGGGATGCTGTCCCTGGCCCTGTCGGTGATTCTGGCAATGATCTTCAGCCGCCTTCTGTCGCAAAACATGACCCGCCGCATCACCGAGCTGGCCACCCGTTTTGCCTTGCTGGCCCCGGCCCGAAGCCTGGACAGCGAGGCGGCAAGGGGCGATGAGCTGGATCAATTGGCAACCGCATTCAGTCACATGTCTCAGCGTCTGGAGATTGAGAAACAGCAGGTAGATCTGAGTCAAAGCGCCCTGCGCAAGGCCCATGATGAACTGGAGCAGCGGGTCGAGGCGCGTACCATGGAACTGGTTCAGGCCAATGAAAAACTGTTGCAGGAGATCGTCGAGCGCAAGCATGTGGAGCGGATGCTCGAGGAAACCTCGCGAATCGATTACCTGACCGGTGTGCTTAACCGCCGCGCCATGAGCAAACGCCTGGAACAGATGATCTCCCAGACCGAACGTTGGGGCCATGGATTCTGCATGATCCTCACTGACATCGATCACTTCAAACAGGTGAATGATAACTACGGCCATGACGTAGGTGACAAGGTACTCAAGCATACCGTGGATCAATTACGCAGGCATATCCGTGAAGCGGATGAACTGGCTCGCTGGGGAGGTGAGGAATTCCTGATCCTTTCTCCTGAGACCCAGTTGAAAGAAGCCGCCGCCCTCGCCGAACGGCTGTGTCGGGACCTGGCAGAGACTGAAATTGTGGTCGACGGTAAACATCTGCATGTCACTGCCAGTTTCGGTGTCACCCTGTATCGTGCCGGAGAACCCCTGGATACCTGTCTCAAGCGCGCCGACGATGCCCTCTATGCGGCCAAGGATCAGGGCCGAAACCAGGTGGTGGTCGCAGAATCCTAGACACAAATAGGAGACCCCCCAGCTCTGCTGGGGAGGCATTCACAGTTTGACAGATACGGGAATCTCACAGTAACTCCCAAGCGT
>JBEVVH010000019.1:0-29131 GCA_040507245.1 Candidatus Thiodiazotropha sp. | reverse complement strand
CCTCTTCTCATTTTGATTGACCGCAACTTCAATCATGGCGCATTACGACGCCGTTATTGAGGGGGGAGGAGACCATTACATCGGGCTACGCAATGCGAGCCTCTCGTCAGGATGGAGCGTGGTGAAATCCGGGGAAAGGCCAAACACAGCACGATCATCCGCAAAAATGAGATTTTTCAGGCAATTTCACCCTCGAGAGTTCCTAAACCGGATCAGCAGTGCAGATGGTGAGGCTCAGGCGGCTTGTGCTTGCGGATGCGCAGAGCCGTCAATCGCCCGCCCCACAGGCATCCGCTGTCCAGTGACCAGACCCGGTCGATATTCCGATATCCCAGTGTGGACCAGTGACCGAACAGGATACGCTCATGACGGGTCTTACGGTGTGGGGCCAGATACCAGGGCAGCGCGCCGTGCAGGTGCTGCTCGGGCGGTCCTTTATCTTGCATATGCAGGCGCCCATCGGGCATGCAGTAACGCAGCCGGGTGAAGCAGTTGGTGATGAAACGCAGACGGTCCATGCCTTGCAGCGCCTCATCCCAATGATCGGGCTGGTTGCCATACATGGCCTGACATAAATCGTGAAATCCTGGTCCGCGCAGGGTTTTCTCGAGTTCCCGGGCACAAGCGTTTGCCTGAGCCAGGTCCCACTGTGGTGGCAGACCGGCATGAATAAGGCTGTACCCGCGCTTGCGGCTATGGTGCATCACTGGACAGTGACGCAGCCAGTCGATCAGTTCGTCCCGGTCCGGCGCTTCCAGGATCTCGTTCAACTCACCTGCTTGCGAATGTCTGAGATTGCCCTCGGAAAGCGCCAGCAGGTGCAGATCATGATTACCCAACACGCTTAAGGCCCGGTCGCCCAGGGATTTGACGAAGCGCAGTACCTGTAGAGAGTGGGGGCCTCGATTGATCAGATCCCCGGCAAACCAGAGTTTGTCCCGGGCTGGGTCGAAATCGATCAGATCCAGCAGACGGCGCAATTCCTCGTAACAGCCCTGAATGTCGCCGATCGCATACACCGCCATGTTCAGAATCCTGTGTCAGCGCAGGTCGGATCTGGCCTCAATGCAGACTGCCGGGCCTGGCCAGGGAGAAGGCAGGAATCATGGCATCGAAATGGTTGCCCTGCGCATCAATCATGTCGTAACTCCCCTGCATACTGCCAACCGGGGTATCGAGCACGGTGCCGCTGGTGTATCGGAAGGTTTCACCAGGATTGAGTTGTGGCTGTTCGCCGACCACGCCTTCACCCCGCACTTCCTGAATCTTTCCGTTGGCATCGGTGATGATCCAGTGGCGTTTGAGAAGCCGGGCCGTAGTGGGGCCGTCATTACGGATGGTGACCGTGTAGGAGAAGACGAAACGTTGCTCCTTGGGGAGTGACTGCGACTCCACGTAACGGCTCTCAACCTGAACCGCGATGCGGTGGCTCGTTTCCTTATCCATCGTAACTCAAACCTGGTCGTTATTTATGTGTTGTAGGTTGCCGGTAATTCGACCGTTGTGCCTCGAAACGGTTCGCTGGAACAGATGTCCATTGACAGGCCGACATATATATAAAGATTACTGAGGCGGCGTGCCGAGTGCAATGCTTCGACGTCATCGAGAGAACGCTTGGGACGTTAAGGAGACGGTTTAAGAAATAAAAGCATGTGCCGATAAGAAGTGCAGACTTGGCTGCTGATGGAATGGGTCGTTGATGAAACAGGTATTGCTGTCGATCGCGCTGCTGATCAGCTCCTGCCACTGGGTGGTGGGAGCCGACACGGATGGCATGGCGCTGATCTCCGCGGCAATGTCGGGTGAAGTTTCCCGGGTCAATGATCTGCTGGCCCAGGGTGTGGATCCGAACACCGCCAACGCGGCAGGACGCAGTGCACTGCATTTTGCGGCGTTTAACGGCAATCTGCTGACCGCCCAGGCTTTGTTGGCGGCGGGAGCCGATCCGGGGCTGGCTGACGGTCGGGGTATCACCCCGTTGATGGAAGCCTCCTCGTTTGGACACCTGGAGATCGTGCGGTTGCTGATTCAGCGGGGCGTCGATGTGAATGCGGCGGATCAGGCGGGCAATACGGCGCTGGGGTTGGCCAATAAAGGACAACACGCAAAGGTGTCGGGGTTACTGGGCGAAATGGGCGCCTCGGAATCCGCTGCTCAGGATAGCAAAAAATAGCGGTTGGCCAGAACAGGTTTACGGCACATGCATTAGTCAGCGGTTCGGGGCAAGACAGTAAACCCGCACGGGTTCCCTGACACAAAGCCTGGCGCTTTGTGAACGATGTCCAGATTTCTGTGGCGCAGCGTGACCAATGTCATAGTTTAGTGCAGGAAGTGCGCGAATAATTGAAATTAAGTCATTGAATAGGCTTGAACTGAAATGAAAAGACAATCTCCTCACCATAAGCCCGATTTCTTCGCCGTTGTGGTTTTGCTGGTGATCCTGGGATTTGGTCTTACCCTGGCGATTCAAGTCAGTGCCATCGATCAGCAGCAGGTGGTGGAAACCACGGTCTCCAATACCGACGCGGGCTGATTGCCTGGGGATCTTGAAACGTATTCCCGAGAATCCTGTCTCAGTGCCCCAGGCCAATGCTTTGGCGACCGTCTGCTAGACGTAGTAAACAGATTTGGTCATCAGCTTGGCGGTCAGTTTCATTGCAAGTCTGATCGGAGTGGGCAGGGGGGCTCCCCCCGCTTCAAGCGCCATGTTTGCATGCTGCATCTCGTCAATCTTCATCTGCTCAAGCACCGCATGGCTCTTTCGGTCCTGAGGTGAGATTTTTTGCAGGTGGGCGTCCAGGTGTGCTTCCACCTGGTGCTCCGTTTCGGCGACGAAGCCGAGGCTCCATTTGTCCCCTGCCAGCCCGGCGGCGGCGCCTAACATGAACGAACCGGCGTACCACAAAGGATTGAGCAGGCTCTTTCGGTTGTCGAGTGCTTCGAGTCGGTTTTCACACCAGGCCAGGTGATCATTTTCCTCCTGGGCGGCGCGTTCCAGGCGATCCCGGATTTCCGGAAGTTTCGCGGTCAGGGCCTGCCCCTGGTAAAGCGCCTGGGCACAGACCTCTCCGGTATGGTTGATGCGCATCAGGCGTGCGGTGAGGTCCTGTTCTGCTTCACTCAGATCCGCCTCCTCGAAGGCGGCGGCAGGATCTTCCCGTTCCGTCACCTGAGGACGGCCGAACAGGGTCCTGACAGCGGTATCCAGCCCAATCAGAAACCGATCGGAGAGGGCGTAATCGTGGTGTGCCATGGTAGTGCTCCTTCAGCGGCATGCCCGGGTCAGGCGGGGTCAAAACCTTAACGCCAACATCGGGTTTTATTCAACCCTATTCAGTCCTGTGACCGGATCCGGGCCATTGCCTGAGGATGAGTTCAGCCGGGTGCAGGACCTCAATTGAGAGTCCGGCCTCGGTGATGAGTTCCCGGAACTGCATCGCGCAGCCGGTATTGGTGGTGAGCAGAATCCGCGCCTGGGTGGCTTTCAGGTGGTCGATTTTTTTCAGTCCCAGCTGCCGGGAGAGTAGCGGTTGCGTCACCAGGTAGCTGCCGGCGGCGCCGCAGCAGACTGTGTTCTCAGGTAGGAGGACCAGATTCAGCCCGGGTATCCGGCTGAGCAGTTCCATGCTGCGATCATCCCGGGCGGAACAGGGCAGGTGCAAGGCGGCCGTGACATTCAGGGGGGTGAGAGCAGGGAATTGCTGTGGTGGAATGCGCAGCAGGAAGTCCACGATCGAGAGCAACGGTCGCTCACAGGCGTGCTGTTCTATGAGTTCAAGATGGCATGCGGAGGCCAGGGTGATCACGCATTCCGCACGGCTTTTGGCCGTCTGTTGGCGGTTCTGCTCACATAGAAGATCAGCCTGATCCTCAAAACCGTTGTGCCGGTGCAAAGCCCCGCAGCAGACCTGGCCTTTGGGTATCTCCACCGCGTAACCCAGGCGTTGCAAAAGACTCAGCGCGCTCCTGAGCAACGGGTCCTCCACATGTGGTGTCACACAGCCGGTAAACAGCTGTACCAAACGTCCGGTGGGGCTCGCGGCGGGGTGCAGACCGGTAAGTTGTTTTGCGGTGCGCGTCTGACGGGCAAGGGAGAGCAACCGCCTCAGGGCGGGGATGGGGAGCGCTCTTAACAATTGAGTTAGCCGAAGCCGTGACAGGGTCTGGTAAAGCCGCGTCAATGTTGCCAGGCGCTGTGGAAGAATCACCTGATCCAGGAGCCGCTTTCTCCACTGGCGCATACGCTGATGTTCGAGCATGATCGAGCGGCTGGCATCCAGAAGCTGCGCATAGCGAACCCCGGACGGGCAGGCCGCTTCACAGGCGCGACAACCCAGGCAGCGGTCGAGGTGTACATCGAGTCGGCTCTCAGCACCCAGTTCGCCTTTCGCCAGGGCCTGCATGAGACTGATTCTGCCCCGGGGTGAATCGGCTTCGCTGGCGAGCAGAAGATAGGTAGGACAATGGGGCAGGCACAGACCGCACTTTACGCAACGGTCCGCTTCTGAATGCAGGTGTTCGGGTGTCACAGCAGGCAGATTCGGCTCGGAAAGATTGGCATATTACCCGATTCGAACCCCTGGTGGGTATCTTCCCATGATTTTACTCGGGATTGAGCGGCATCAGGCGTCACCGGATCCTTCCGGCGCATGGAAAGTGGGCATTCGCTGTGACTGAGGCTATCATGTGATTCTCTCTGAGCGGCCCTGTATCAGTGTCGGTTGCTAGATCTGCGGGGGATTCAGGCGTCGAGTCTGAATCCCCCGCGGATAAGTACTGCGAGGTTTGTGATATGTCCTATTTTCGCTACCATCTCTTTTTCTGCGTCAATGAACGATCGGACGGTCGACCCTGCTGCGCCCAGCATGGATCGAAGGAGATGCGGGCTTATCTGAAAGGCCGGGTCAAGGAAGCGGGGTTGTCCGGTCCGGGCGGGATACGGGTCAATACGGCCGGTTGCCTCGATCGCTGCGATCTGGGTCCTGTGTTGGTCGTTTACCCGGACGCGGTCTGGTACACCTATGTTGATCGCGAGGATCTGGACGAAATCCTGGAACAGCATCTGCTCAAAGGGGAGCCGGTCGAACGGCTGATGATCTGATTCTCACAAGCATCCGCGATCAGCTGCGCAGAGGGGTTGGGTGGCGTAGGATCCTGCAAGACGCTATCGAATGGTTTTTAAAGAGGTTTTCAAATCATTCAGGGCGGACGTCGGGGTGTTGTTAAAGGGAATCCCGATCTGGCCGCTACCCTGGAGAAGCTCGGTGGGGTCCGGTCAGGCGAACCGCCTTCTCTGCTTGTGTGAAAGCGTGAAGTGGGTTGGCTTTAGGGAGAAAAAAAGCGCCCTTGGATGGCTTATAATCCCTTGCATTACCCGAGTGATTGTATAGTATTAAGAAATTAGTCTAAGTTTCCTCCCTTAATGGACTGTTTCCTATGGGGTTTTGGAGTTTGCCATGACAGGTCTCGCGCGTATTCTCACCCCGTTCTTCCTGATGTTTGTGCTGGCCGCCTGTGGGGGTGGCGATGCAGAAACTCCTTGGGATAGTGGATCGGTGACACGATTGAGGATTCCGGCACAGACAGCGCCTACATCGCTATAGGTAGCGGGTCGGGCGATGAATTCTCGACGGGTACTCTGGATATCACTGTAACCTCACTGTCTGCAGGCGGGCAGACCTCCATCAATGCCACCTTAGCTGACGTCTCGGGTAATCTCTATCAGGAATCCGCAACAGTCACCTTCTCGTCAGACTGCATGGCGACGGGTTCAGCGAGCATCACCAGCCCTGTCGAAACTTCAACAGGCGTGGTGACTGCAACATATATTGCACAAGGGTGTTCTGGTACTGACAATATCCGGGCTACAACCACAATCAACGGTAATACTACCGTCGCCAGAGGTAGTGTCACTGTCCAAGGCGCCGAAATCGGTTCGCTCCAGTTCATCTCAGCAATCCCTTCCCTGATCGGGTTGCGTGGTGTTGGTCTTACGGAAGTCTCCAAGGTGACTTTCCAAGTTTTGGATCAGAACGGCAATCCGGTTGCACGGCAGGCGGTTAACTTTTCTCTCAACACCGGCATAGGCGGTGTGTCGATCCCGGTGGGCGCGGAGAAGTCAACCAGCGACAGCGGTGGCTATGTCAGCACGGATGTAAAATCCGGCACGGTACCGACGTCCGTGCGGGTTACTGCTTCGCTCAGTGCCAACCCGCTGATTTCCACTCAGTCTGACGGACTGATTATCTCTACTGGTGTATCGGATCAGAACAGTTTTTCCATCAGCTCTTCGGATTTCAATCCGGAAACTTGGGGATATGATGGAGTAGAAGTAGCGATCACCATCCATGCAGCTGATCATTTCAACAATCCGGTACCGGATGGCGCTGCGATCTACTTCACGACGGAAGGCGGACAGATCCAGTCCCAATGTCAAATTGCGGATGGGGCCTGTTCGGTAAATTGGACCAGTTCGAATCCACGGCCTAGCAATGGGCGTGTGACCATTCTGGCAACCATGCTGGGAGAGGAGTCGTTTGTAGATGCCAACGGAAACGGTGTGCTGGATTTTGGTGATACGGCAGATTCGGATATTCCTGAGGCTTTCAGGGACGATGATGAAAACGGCGTCCTGACCCGGGGAGCTGAGGAGTTTGTGGATTTCAACAACAACGGAGTCTATGACGGTTTGGGTGTGGACCCTGATTACAACGGTGCATTGTGCTGTGATGCAGCAGCAGTGGCTGATGCGCAGGCCGCCGTTGCTTCCGGTGAGGACCCTGGAGTTTGCTACGGAGTAACCCCGACCACAACGCCGCAATGTAGTGCTGAGAAAAATATCCATGTACGCAGTTCCACCAGGCTGATCATGGCGGAGAGTTTCGGGAGTATTACTCCGATCCAAGGTTTCTCCGGAGGGGTTGTCGATCTCAGAGGTGGTGGCGTACTGGTAGGCTTTGAGATAGTTGGCCCTGATACCGGACAGGTTTTGCCTGCGGGTACCACCGTTGAATTCTCAAGTTCCAACGGTGAAGTTGCGGATAATTCGAATTACGAAATCCCCTCCACGACTTTTGATGCAACATTGGGTAGCGCCGAAGGGTTTGATACCTTCTATGTGGCCTTGGCGCCGACTGAGAACCTGGAGTCTGGTGACGACTGGGGTGTGCTTATCGTTACCGTTACGACACCCGCGGGTAACGTCACTCGGGCATCTTTTGAGGTAATCGACTAGTTCAACCAGTCTGTTGATCGTCATTCAAAGCGGGCCCTCCAGTGTTTCAGCTCAGGTTGGAACACTGGGGGGCTTACCTTGTCACAACATGTATCTGTGATACTGTCGTTACTGAGCAGTACCCGGGCCAGATTTGTTTTAAACTAAATCTCTCGCTTGACGCTCCTCCGGTTATTCACGAACAATGTATGGGCTTAATTTTTTAGCTCCAGTTAAGAGGTTTAGATTCCCTCGTGGATAGCAGCCAGACGCTGATAAAAATCCGTAACCTGAACTTCTCCCATGGTCAAAGGGTGATCTTCGACGGTGTGGATATCGACATCCCCAAAGGCAAGGTGACGGCGATCATGGGGCCCAGCGGGACTGGCAAAACCACTCTGCTGAAGCTTATCGGGGGACAGTTGCACCCAACCTCCGGAAGTATCGAGGTGGACGGCCAGAATGTGCATCGCCTCTCACGCAAGGCGTTGTATCAGTTGAGAATGCGTATGGGCATGCTGTTTCAGAGCGGCGCCCTGCTGACCGATCTCAATGTTTTCGATAATGTGGCCTACCCGATTCGCGAGCATACCGATCTGCCGGAGACCATGATTCGCCGCTTGGTGCTGATGAAACTCGAGGCCGTGGGATTGCGCGGTGCGCGTGACCTCATGCCCTC
Source organism: Candidatus Thiodiazotropha sp. (assembly GCA_040507245.1). Lineage (GTDB taxonomy): Bacteria > Pseudomonadota > Gammaproteobacteria > Chromatiales > Chromatiaceae > Thiodiazotropha. The sequence continues at coordinate 21,239 of JBEVVH010000019.1, read as the reverse complement.
GGAACTCTCGGGGGGCATGGCCCGTCGGGTGGCCCTCTCCCGGGCGATCGCCCTGGATCCGATGATGGTGATGTACGACGAGCCGTTCACCGGCCAGGATCCCATTTCCATGGGTGTGCTGGCGCAACTGATCCGACGCCTCAACGATGCGGTCGGGATCACCAGTATCCTGGTGTCCCATGATGTGGAGGAGACCTTGGGGATTGCTGATCAGGTCTACGTGATTTCCCAGGGTAAGGTGATTGAATCCGGGACTCCCCAGGCGTTGCAGTCCTCCGTGTCTCCTGCGGTGACGCAGTTTCTCGGTGGCCTGCCCGACGGGCCGGTGGGATTCCATTATCAGGCGCCGGGACTGGCTGAGGATCTGCTCAGCATGCAGGGAGATCAGTGATGCTGGATTCTCTGGCGCGTTTCGGACGGCTGGGTTTGAGTGCTCTCGAACGACTTGGCAGAGGGCATCTGCTGCTGGTACAGATTCTCCTCGGTATTGGCAGTTTGCTGCGTCGTCTGGGGTTGCTGGTGAGCCAGGTTCACAGCATCGGGGTACGCACCACCACAATCATTATCGTCTCTGGACTGTTTGTCGGCATGGTGTTGGGCCTTCAGGGTTACTATGTGTTGTCCCAGTTCGGTGCCGAAGAGAGCCTTGGGGTGATGGTGGCCGCATCCCTGGTGCGTGAACTGGGACCGGTGGTTACCGCGCTGCTGTTTGCCGGGCGTGCCGGCTCTGCATTAACTGCGGAGATTGGCCTGATGAAGGCCACTGAACAGTTGTCAGGTCTGGAGATGATGGCCGTAGACCCGGTGCGTCGTATCCTCACTCCCCGTTTCTACGCCGGCTTTCTATCCATGCCGTTATTGGCGGCAATGTTCAGTGCAGTCGGCGTGGTGGGCGGCTATTTTGTATCCGTGGGTCTGCTGGGGGTCGACGATGGTGCATTCTGGAGCCAGATGCAGTCGAAGATCGATTGGAGCGAGGATGTGATCAACGGGGTGATCAAGAGTTTCGTGTTCGGTTTCGTATGTGCCTGGATTGCCCTGTTTCAGGGTTACGATGCGGTCCCCACCTCCAGCGGGGTGAGTGAGGCCACCACCCGCACGGTCGTGCATTCCTCGCTTGCGGTGCTGGTATTGGATTTCGTCCTGACTGCGTTGATGTTCGGAGAATGATGATGAAGATGAGACATTTGGAAATCACCGTCGGTTTTTTTATGGCGGCTGGTCTGGTGGCGCTTTTCTTCCTGGCGATGCAGGTCAGCAATCTTGCAAGCATCTCCGGTGAGGCGGGTTATGAGGTGACCGCGAGATTCGACAACATTGGAGGTCTCAAGGTGCGCTCTCCGGTGTCCATGGCCGGGGTCAGAATCGGTCGGGTGACCGGCATCAGTTACGACCAGAGTAGCTACGAGGCGTTGGTTACCATGTCCATCGAGCCCGAATACAACCAGATTCCCGATGACAGCATCGCCAAGATCTATACTTCGGGGCTGCTGGGCGAGCAATACATAGGTTTGGATCCTGGGGGCAGCCTCGAGAATCTCAAGCAAGGCAGTGAACTGACGCTGACTCAATCGGCGCTGGTGCTGGAAGAGATCATCGGCCAGTTCCTGTTCAGCAAGGCTGAAGAAAATGCCATCTCAAGTGACCCCTGATACGCCGTCTGAAGCATCGATCGCGCGCCTGGATGCCTTCCATTATCAGGTTCAGGGCGCCATGACCTTTGGTACGACACGGGGGTTGTTGCAGCAATCCAAGAGCCTGTTCGGACAGCAGCCGGAGGTCGAGGTGGACCTTTCGGGAGTGACTCGCGCAGACAGTGCCGGACTGGCGTTGATCCTGGAATGGATGGCGGAGGCTGCTGAGCGTGACGCTACTCTGGTATTGAAGGGTATGCCGGAACCCCTGCAGGCTGTTGCCAGGCTCTGTCAGATCGAAGAATTGTTCGACAAGGCGATTTCCACGGTCGAAAGCTGAAGAAGCGGTCTGACAGTCCCGAATTGGGATGTTTTTTTACCATTTGCCCCTTCACCATGCCCGGCTCCGACTGTGTGTCATGCCGCCCCTTTCTTGGTCTCCATTGACGCATTGACTCAAAGCAGGTCAATCAATGAGCGGCTAACAGCTTGATTTGTGACGCCAGGTCTTGGAAAATGCTTGTTTTTGATATTCAGTTACCAATCCTATCCAGTTATCCCCCCCCCCGATATTCAGCTTGTCACACGATATCGGACTGGATTCATACAGGTGAATAGAAGCGATTCGCGTCCATTCGAAATCCCCAAGCATTCAAGTTGGAGATCCTCTATCAATGAGTGAGCTTATTGTTCATATAACCGACGATTCATTTGAATCCGATGTGCTGCAGTCCAGTCAGCCTGTGCTGATCGATTACTGGGCTGAATGGTGTGGTCCCTGCAAGATGATCGCGCCGGTGCTTGATGAAATCGCTAAAGAGTACGATGGTCGGTTGAAGGTGGCAAAGCTGAACATCGACGAGAATCCGAATACGCCACCGCGCTATGGAATCCGGGGAATTCCTACGCTGATGCTGTTCAAGAACGGCGAAGTCGAAGCAACCAAAGTGGGTGCGGTCTCCAAGTCGCAACTCGTGGCGTTTATCGACAGCAACCTTTGAATACACTCTCGGGTGCCGGATTCGCCGCCACTGTCTGCCTGTTCTGACCTCTGAAGACGTTCTGCTCCGCTCCGGCTCAACCCGAATCCAATCAACGATAACAGATCGCGATACCATGCCCGGTTTGGGCAGATTTCCTTCCTGACTCATTTCTCACCATCAACAACAATGTCTGTACCATTATGAACCTGACCGAACTCAAGAAAATGCCAGTCTCCGAGCTGGCGGACCTGGCCAACTCCATGAAAATCGAGGGTATGGCCCGGACGCGCAAGCAGGATCTTATCTTTGCCATCCTCAAAGCTCACGCCAAGAAGGGGGAAAGCATCTTCGGCGACGGGGTGCTGGAGATTCTTCAGGACGGTTTCGGTTTTCTGCGTTCCGGGGACAGTTCCTACCTGGCCGGACCCGATGACATCTATGTCTCGCCCAGCCAGATTCGCCGCTTCAGCCTGCGCACCGGTGACACCATCTCCGGCAAGATTCGTCCGCCCAAGGATGGCGAACGCTACTTTGCGTTGTTGAAGGTCGATGAGATCAACTATGACAAACCGGAGAATGCCAAGAGCAAGATCCTGTTTGAAAACTTTACCCCGCTGTTTGCCAACAAACGTTTTCATCTGGAGATCGGCAACGGCAGTACCGAGGACATCACCGCCCGGACGATCGACCTGGTGGCGCCTATTGGCAAGGGTCAGCGCGGTCTGATCGTGTCCCCGCCCAAAGCGGGTAAAACCATGATGCTGCAGAATATCGCGCAATCGATCACGCACAATCACCCAGAGTGCTATGTCATCGTGCTGCTGATCGATGAACGTCCCGAGGAAGTCACCGAGATGGCCCGCTCAGTGCGGGGTGAAGTCATTTCCAGTACCTTCGATGAACCTGCCACGCGGCATGTACAGGTGGCGGAGATGGTGATCGAGAAGGCCAAGCGCCTGGTCGAGCACAAACGCGACGTGGTGATTCTGCTCGACTCCATTACCCGTCTGGCGCGGGCTTACAACACCGTGGTGCCCTCCTCAGGAAAGGTCCTGACCGGTGGTGTGGATGCCAACGCTCTGCATCGTCCAAAACGTTTCTTTGGCGCGGCGCGTAATGTGGAGGAAGGGGGCTCCCTGACCATCCTGGCCACCGCCCTGGTGGATACTGGTTCACGCATGGATGATGTGATCTACGAGGAGTTCAAAGGCACCGGTAACATGGAGGTCCATCTGGATCGGCGTATTGCGGAAAAACGCATCTTCCCCTCCATCAACATCAACCGTTCCGGCACCCGCCGTGAAGAGTTGCTGATGAAACCCGATGAGTTGCAGAAGATGTGGATCCTGCGCAAGATTCTCCACCCCACGGACGAACTCGCAGCGATGGAATTCCTGTTCGACAAACTCAAGGTCAGCAAGACCAACGATGAGTTTTTCGATGCAATGAAAGGTTAGCCGAGCCGGGTGTATGCCCGGCGTTTTGACGCATACCCGCGATCATGGAAAACACCCGCTGTTTTCCGTTCAGCCGATTTCAGACCCATTCCTGCCCCGTGACACATGACCTGTTTTTATGCAGGTCGGTGTTCCGGGCGGCCGCCAGGTAGTACATCGCACGTCCCGCAAGTTCAGTAATCCCTTTGGTCTCACTCAGTGTGCTGACTTGGGGGGGTGTAATGCAAAACGACTATAATTTCCTGTAGTGAACGCACGGTTTGCGCTGAAGTGTTAACCTTCACCTGACATTTCCCATCCTGAAACAGACAACCATGAAAGCCATGATTTTGGCTGCGGGGCGAGGCGAACGCATGCGGCCGTTGACGGACAAGCTGCCGAAACCGTTACTGCCGGTACGGGGTAAGCCGCTCATCGTCCATCATATCGAAAGACTCGCTGCGGCCGGTTTTCGACAACTGGTGATCAATCATGCCTACCTCGGGGAGATGATCGAAACAGCCGTGGGCCGAGGAGAGCGATGGGGGGTGCAAATTCATTACTCGGCGGAAGGGCAGGCACTCGAGACCGGGGGGGGCATTCATCATGCCCTGCCGTTGCTGGGCCCTGAGCCTTTTCTGGTAGTCAACGGCGATATCTGGACCGATTTCGATTTCGCGACACTGCAGCTGGCGGATGATGACCTGGCGCATCTGGTCCTGGTGCCCAATCCCCCACAGCATCTCAAGGGTGATTTCCGCTTGATGCAGGATCGGGTCGGGGATGGCCCAGGGGACTGTCTGACCTTCAGCGGGATCGGGGTTTATCGTCCCGGTTTGTTCGAGGGTTGCGAGGCGGGCGCTTTCCCATTGGCGCCACTGCTGCGCCAGGCGATGGGCTCTGGCCGCGTTTCAGGAGAACGTTACGACGGCTACTGGATCGATGTGGGCACACCGGAACGTTTGCAGTCTCTGGAGCAGCGGTTGCTGGCCTCTACCGAAACAGAACCGGTCAGCGACAGGAGTTGATCATGGGCCAGGAGATCACCACCCACGCGTTCAGCAAAGCCGATTTCGAGGACTTCCAGCAGCGCCTGATCGAAGAGACCCGGCTGCTGGCCCAATGGTTCGAAGCCGGTCTGTTTGTTGAGGAAGGCGGAGTGGGCGGTGTCGAGCTCGAGGCCTGCCTGCTGGACCGGGATGCGGATCCGGCACCGTTGAATCAGCCCATGCTGGCACAACTTGACGATAAACTGGTGGTGCCTGAACTGGCGCGCTTCAATGTGGAGATCAACAACACCCCACGCCATCTGAGCGGTGAAGCGTTCGAACGGATGCATGGGGAGTTGCGGGACATCTGGCGGCGCTGTAACCGGGAAGCGGAACGTCTCTCTGCCTGCATGGGCATGTTCGGGATTCTGCCTACCCTGCGCCAAAGCGCCCTCAGTCTGGAAAACATGTCGCCTCTGAACCGCTATCAGGCGCTCAACGATCAGGTGTTCCGGTTACGCCACGGTGAGCCGGTGGAACTGCATATCAGCGGTCTAGAGTCCCTGGATCTTTGTCATAACGATGTGATGCTGGAATCCGCAGCCACCTCGTTCCAGATCCATCTGCAGGTGGGATCGGCGGAGGCCTCGAAGTTCTACAATCTCTCGAAGATCGTATCCGCACCGATGGTCGCGGTGAGTGCCAATTCGCCTTATCTGTTCGGCAGGGACCTCTGGGACGAAACCCGGATTCCCCTGTTCGAGCAGGCAATCTCAGTGGGGGCCTCGGATCTTACTAAACGGGTCAGCTTCGGGGTCCGTTACCTGTATGAAACGATGATGGAGAATTTTACCGCCAACCTGCAGCGCTACCCGGTGATGCTGCCCAAGCTGATGGACGAACCGGTTGGGCGGTTGGCTCACCTGAGACTGCACAATGGCACCATCTGGCGCTGGAACCGGCCGTTGATCGGTTTCGATAAACAGGGCAAACCGCACCTGCGTATCGAACACCGGGTGGTTCCGGCAGGTCCAACCCTGCGGGATATGGTGGCCAACGCGGCGTTCTATTTCGGCCTGGTGACCGGGTTGGCCGCGCACCACGAACGTCCGGATGCTGAAATGGGTTTTATCCGTGCCCGCAGCAATTTCTATCAAGCCGCCCGGTTTGGTCTGCAATCCCGGCTCTACTGGTTTGGCTGGGATGCGGTACCCGCGGGCCAACTGATCAGTGAGGTGTTGTGTCCGGTTGCCCTGGAGGGACTGGCTCGTCTCGGCATTGATCGGAATTCGGCGGAGTATTGGCTGGGAATTGTTCGCGAACGCGCACGTACGGGTCGCAACGGGGCTCACTGGCAGCGGGAGTGGGTTGCCCGGCACCAGCGGGACATGCGCGGCATGACTCTGGCCTATCTGGAGCGGCAGGAACAGGATCAGCCGGTTCACGAGTGGAACTGAGCGCGATCCGCCGCGATTGTGCGGCATTGGGTTGACGTCAGGAGACTGGCGTGTAGTCAAAATCATGAGTGGGTTGTCCGGGTACAACGATAAGCGCCATGCATGGTACCCGGGAGAACAGGCGGGGAAGCATGTTGCAGGAATATGATGAATTACCCCAGGGTCTCCTTTCTCTGGAGGCCGATCAGCTGGCCGAGGTCCTCTCGGGACCGACGCTGTTCCATCTGCGTGGGCGCAAGCCCGAACCGGTGTTCTTCTCGGTACTGATGCACGGAAATGAAAGCGTGGGCTGGGAAGCGGTACGTGCGCTGCTGTCCCGTTACGCCGAGGGTAAGAACCTTCCCCGTTCGGTGAGCCTGTTTGTGGGTAATGTACAGGCAGCGGCGCAGCACAAACGCCTGCTGCCCGGACAAAGGGATTTCAATCGGGTCTGGCCCGGGGGGGATGAGACCGATTGCGAAGAGGGGCGTGTGATGGCTCGAGTGGTGGAGATCATGCGTGAACGCAACCCGTTCCTCAGCGTGGATGTGCACAACAACACCGGACTGAACCCCCACTATGCCTGCATCAACCGTTTGGCGTTGCCGTTTCTGCATCTGGCGACCCTGTTTTCCCGCACCGTGGTCTATTTTCTGCGGCCCCGGGGGGTGCAATCCATGGCGTTCGCCGAGCTCTGCCCATCGGTGACCCTGGAATGCGGCAAGGTCGGCAGCGCCTACGGGGTCGAACATGCCCTGGAGTATCTGGATGCCTGTCTGCATCTCTCGGATCATCCCCAGCACCCCCTCACGGACCAGGATGTGGATCTGTTCCATACCGTTGCCCAGGTGAAGGTCGCCGCGGATGCCCGCCTGGGCTTCCAGCCTGATCAGGGAGATCTGGTTTTCGACCCCGATCTGGATCACATGAATTTCCGCGAGGTACCTGCGGGAACGCCACTTGGATGGGTCAACGGCAGCGGCGCCGAAGTGCTGGACGTGCGAGATGAGGACGGGCGGACGGTGCTGGATGACTACTTCGTGTGCGAGGAGGGATTGGTGTGTTTTCGCAAGCGGGTCATGCCCTCGATGCTGACCAAGGATCTCGACGTAATTCACCAGGACTGTCTGTGCTACCTGATGGAACGCCTGAACATCTCCGAAATCCTGGTCTGAGCCGATTTGGCAGATGATAGGCGCAGTGACCGACCATCACGCGCTGAGCGCTCAGACCGACAGGTAAACCCGGAGTCGGTACCAGAGATTTCCGAGGATCTCGTGCAGCGCCAGGGCGGTGTTCATGGCGGCATATTCACTGGGCAGAATCCGCAGATAGAACGGTCGTTGTTGCGCATCCCGGTATTCGAAGTTGATCGGAGCGGGTATCGGTCGTACCCCCTGCTGCTCGAAGGCATAGAGTGTTCTGGGCATATGTGCCGCGTCGGTGACCAGAACCACCTGTTGCAGCTGGTTGCTGTGCATCAATGCAATGACATTGGCGGCGTTTTCCCAGGTGTTGTGGCTGCTGTTATCGATGGTCATGACAGTCACACCCAGTTCCGAGGTCAATATTTCCCGGGCGATTTCCGCCTCCGGCCTGCCATCTCCATCCGGGGTGCCGCCACTGGTGATCACCGGCAGTCCGCTCTCCCGGGAGAGGCTGGCGGCGTATCGCAACCGGCTCAGCATTCACAGACTGGCGGTGTCCCCATGGTACTCGGGCGCGTTCCGGTAGCGCCCCGCACCAAGGACCACGATGGCCTGTGCCGGGTTATCCTGCCATTGCGCCGGGTCGTAGGGGGATTCAGTCTGCAGCTGCTCGAACAGCCATTCCGCAGTGACCGGCATGCTCAGGCCCAGCTGCACCAGCAGGGAGAAGATCACCAGCTCCCGGCCGAAACGCACGCGCCACAGCAGCAAGCCGATCAGACCGACCAGCAAAGGACCGGCGGGGGGCAGGATCAGGGCGCTGAGCAGTTGGGTGTCGAGTCCGGCCATGGGGTGACGCAAGCGTTCTCAGACGTTGGCCGAATCCAGCAGCGGGTTGGCCTGCAGATCCGCGTGATAGGAGGAGCGCACCATCGGGCCGCTGGCCACGTTGCTGAAACCCATCTCCCGGGCCTGGCGACCCAGTTGATCAAATTCTTCGGGTGTGACGAAGCGATCCACCGTCAGATGGTCGTGGCTGGGCTGCAGGTATTGCCCCAGGGTCAGCATGTCGCAACCGTGACGGCGCAGGTCCCCCATCACCTCGATGACCTCCTCGGGTTGCTCCCCCAGGCCGAGCATCAGTCCCGACTTGGTGGGAACCGCGGGCTGCAGCTGTTTGAACTGCTCGAGCAGTTGCAGGGAACCCAGGTAGTCGGCCCCCGGGCGGGCCTGGCGGTAGAGTCGGGGCACGGTTTCCAGGTTGTGGTTGAAGACATCCGGAGACTGCTGGCCGAGGGGGGCCAAAGCCCGCTCGACACGGCTGCGGAAATCGGGCACCAGGATCTCGATTTTTGTCTGTGGCCTGCGTGTGCGAATCGCCCCGATACACTCCGCAAAGTGGGCGCCTCCCCCGTCGCGCAGGTCATCCCGGTCCACCGAGGTTATGACCACGTATTTCAGGGACATGGCCTGAATGGCATCGGCGAGTTTTTCGGGTTCAGCAGGGTCGAGGGGCAGGGGTTGCCCGTGCGCCACATCGCAGAAGGGGCAGCGCCGGGTGCAGATGTCCCCCATGATGAGAAAGGTCGCGGTGCCGTGGTGAAAGCACTCCCCGAGATTCGGGCAGGCGGCCTCTTCACACACCGAACTCAGACCCTGTTCCCGCAGGATGCGGCGGATCCGGCTGACCTCCCGGCCGATCGGTGCCTTGGCGCGAATCCAGGCCGGTTTGCGCATCGGGGTCTGGGTGCTTTCCACCTTCACCGGGATGCGGGAGAGCTTGGATTTGCCCCGCTGGTGGCTGTCCGGGCTGGTACGCGAGGGGGGCAGCAGGTCTTTGGGCTCACTCATGGGTCGGTTCCACTTCTTCGAAGCTGAGAGTGTAGCCTAAACGCCTGGCCAGGTGATGACTCAATTCCCGGCCGACACTGGGTAAATCCGCGCTCAGGCCCTGCTCAGACAGCTGGGTTACGGCGAGTCCCGGATAACCGCAGGGATTGATCCGTGAGAAGGGCTCCAGGTCCATGTTCACATTCACGCTTAAGCCATGATAGCTGCAGCCATGGCGTACCCGCAGGCCCAGGGAAGCCAGTTTGCGGTCCCCGACATAGACCCCCGGGGCATCCCTGCGGGCCTGAGCGGGGATGCCGTGATCACTCAACAGTTCGATCACCGACTGCTCCAGATGGGTGACCAGGCCGCGCACTCCCAGTCCGGCCCTGCGCAGATCCAGCAGCAGGTAGGCCACCAGCTGTCCGGGGCCATGATAGGTTATCTGGCCGCCGCGGTCGGTTTTGACAATCGGGATGCTGCCTGGATCGAGCAGATGTTCCGCTTTTCCGGCCTGTCCCAGGGTGAACACCGGGGGATGTTCAAGCAGCCAGAGTTGATCCCTGCTGTGCGGGTCGCGCGTGTCGGTATAGTCGCGCATGGCCTGCCAAGTGGGTTCGTAGGCCTGGCGTCCAAGATAGCTCACCGCCAGGTTTCTGAGGTCGTTCACAATGCCATGACGACTTTTTCGTGGGCAGTGAGGTCACGGTAGATCGCATCGAGCTGGGCCTTGCTCTCGGCACGCAGGGTGATGGTGATCGACATCCACTTGCCACCGCTGCTGCTGCGGCTGTTGATGGCGGTCTCCATCAGGTCCGGTGCGTGGCGACTGACCAGCTCGACCACGATCGCCTCGAATCCGGGTTCCGCCCGCCCCATCACCTTGATGGGGAAGTCGCGGGGAAACTCCAGCAGTGTCTCTTCGTCGGACATCGTCTATTCCAGCCAGAGCAGCGCGCTGTCTTTGATCTGCTGCCACAGGTTGCCTTCATCGATCTCCTTCAGGGCGACCAGGCTTGCGGTGGTGACCGGCTCCCCATCCAGGGTCACGCGGACTTCACCCAGTGACTGACCGGCTTCCACCGGGGCCATGATCCGCGGCTCGATCTCCATGCTGGCGTCCAGATTCTTGTATTGGTGGCGGGGGATGGTCACGTTCAGGTCAGAGGTGAGTCCAAGGGGGAGCTTTTCCTGGTCGCCTTTCCACACCCGCACCCGGTTGAGCACTTCACCCGCTGCGTACAAACGATGGGTTTCATAGAAGCGGAAACCGTAGCTGAGCAGGCTCTGGCTGGCCTGGGCCCGGGCCTCTTCGCTCTTGGTGCCCATCACCACCGACACCAGACGCATGTTATCCCGCAGGGCGGAGGCCACCAGGCAGTATCCGGCTCCTTCGGTGTGACCGGTCTTCATGCCGTCAACGGTCTTGTCCCGCCACAGCAGTCTGTTTCGGTTGTGCTGTTCGATGTCGTTGAAGACAAACGACTTCTGGCTGTACCACTGGTAGTACTCGGGGAATTCGCGAATCGTAGCCATGGCCGCCTTGGCGATATCCGCAGCTGTGGTGTAGTGATCCTCATGGGGCAGGCCGGTGGAATTGACGAAATGGGAATTGCTCATGCCAAGGCGTTTGGCATGGTTGTTCATCAGTTGTGCGAAGGTGCTTTCACTGCCGGCGATATGCTCCGCCAGGGCCACGCAGGCATCGTTTCCGGACTGGATGATCATGCCCTTGATCAGGTCGGTGATCTTCACCCGTTTGCCCACTTCGACAAACATCCGGGAGCCGGGTGTGCGCCAGGCCTTTTCGCTGATCAACACCGTGTCATCCAGGCTGATATTGCCCTGTTTCAACTCCCGAAACACTGTGTAGGCGGTGAGAATCTTGGTCAGGCTGGCCGGTTCCAGGCGCTTGTCCGCATCTTTTTCAGCCAGCACCCGGCCACTGTGGAAGTCGATCAGCTGGTAACTGGAGGCGGCCACCTCGGGGGGTGAGGGCAGCGGAGTCACGGCGTACAACGGCAGGGCGAGCAGGCTGATCAGCCAGAAGAGGGCGATATGAGTGGTGGTTTTGGATGATGACATGAGACTGTTGAATCGTTGCTTGAATCGTTAGACGGGTAGTCTACCTGAATTAAAGGCCGCTGATCAGCGGATCACCACATGGGGATCGTGGATGCCCATGCGACCGAGCTGCAGGCTGATGTGATCGGCCAGTTCCACGCTGGCGATCGGACCAACCTGGACCCGGTAGACCGGTTTCTGGGGATTGTCGTTGCCTTGTATGAGTACCTGGGTCTTCAATTGTTCCTCCAGACGCTTTTTCAGGCGCTGCGCGTTGTCCGAACTGCCGAAGGCCCCCACCTGGAGAAACAGTTCCGGCAGGGCTCTGGGACCCCTGGGTGTGACCGCAGGCGGTGCCGGTTCCGGCTTGCCGGGTTGCAGGGTCGTGACTTCCACCAGGCCGGTGCCCTCTCCGGTGATGCCCAGTTTCCAGGCCGCGGTGTAGGAGAGGTCGATCAGCCGGTTGTCGTGAAACGGGCCCCGGTCGTTGACCCGGACCACCACGCTGCGTTGATTCTTCAGATTGGTGACCCGCACATAGCTGGGCAGAGGCAGGGTCTTGTGGGCCGCGCTCATGGCATACATGTCGTAGGGTTCGCCGCTGCTGGTACGCTTGCCATGGAACTTGTTGCCGTACCAGGAGGCGATGCCCCGTTCCGAGTAGGCGCGATTGTGCGACAGGGTCTGGTAGCGCTTGCCGAACACCACGTAGCTGGCGGGATTGCCGTATTTGCTCTTCGGTTCGGCTTTGGGCACCGCGTCCGGGATGGCGTCGAAATCCGCGGGCGGTGGATTATGCGGACTCAGGCCGTCCGCCTGGGAGGAACGGCCCGATGGTGCCGTGCTGCATCCTGCCAGCAGTGCTACCGCGAGACAGGTGACAGTCCAGAAACCTGTTGTGATTCGCTTCATGATGCGCAGTTGGTTATTGGGCGACCTGGGTTGCCTGCCGGGCTTCCCGGATTGCCTGGCTCAGCTGGTAGGCGGCCATGGCGTAGAGCTTGCTGGTGTTGTAGCGGGTGATGACATAGAAGTTGTTCAGGCACACCCAGTACTCATCCGCGTCTCCGGCATTGAGTTTGATCAGGCTGACCGGTGTCTCGGGATCGAGGGCGACATCCTGGAGCGGTTTTACTCCGTGGGCGGTCAACTCCCCCCAGGTCAGCTTGGGTTTCACACCCGCGGCGAGCAAGGCATCCAGGTCTTTTCCTTCGCTGACCGGCAGCGTCACCGGTTGACCCGCCTGCCAGCCGTGAACCTTGAAGTAGTTGGCGACGCTGGCGATGATATCGGCGTTACTGTTCCACAGGTCCCGTTTGTTGTCTCCGTCATGGTCCACGGCGTAGGCGCGATAGCTGCTGGAGATGAACTGGGGTTTGCCCATGGCCCCGGCGTAGGAGCCGGTGGCGGTTCGGGGATCCACATGTTCCTCCCGGGTCAGCAGCAGGAACTCCTCCAATTCGTTGCGGAAGAACTTGGCACGTCGGGGATAGCCGAACGCCAGGGTGGTGAGGGCGTCGATGACCCGATGACGACCGGTAAAGCGCCCGTAGCGGGTCTCCACACCGATGATCGCGACGATCATCTCCGGGGTTACCCCGGTCTTGCGGCTGACCTGATCCAGCAATTCCTGGTTTTCCTGCCAGAAGGCGACTCCATCGTCGATACGGTCCTGTTTGATGAAAATCGGCCGGTACTCATACCAGGCCTTGGACTCCGCCGGACGGGTGATTGCGGTGATGGTGTCGTCCCGGTAGGTGGTTTCGTTGAGCAGTTGGGTGACGGCATCGGCATCGAAGCCGTGCTTCTGTGCCATCTCCTCGGCGAACTGCCGGTATTCCGCTTTCATCTGGGGAGTGTGGGCGCAAGCCAGGGTCGCCAGGCTCAGGCCGCAGAAGAGCAGAAATCGTGTACTGATTCTCATAAGGTTCAGGTCGGCAATAGTTTCTTGTGGGTGTGAATGGACATCAGCATACCGAAGCCCGCCAGGATGGTCACCAGTGACGTGCCGCCATAGCTGATCAGGGGCAAGGGTACACCGACTACGGGAAGCAAACCGGTAACCATGCCCGCATTGACGAACAGATAGACAAAAAATATCAGCGAAAGTGATCCGACCAGGATTCTTCCATAGGTGTCCTGGGCCTGGGTGGCGATATACAGGCCGCGCAGGATGATGAACAAGTAGAGGGTCAGCAGGGCGATGATGCCCACCAGGCCGAATTCCTCGGAGATGACTGCGAAGATGAAGTCGGTATGTCGTTCCGGAAGAAACTCCAGGTGCGACTGGGTGCCGTTGAGCCAGCCTTTGCCGCTGATCCCCCCGGAACCGATGGCGATTTTCGATTGGATGATGTGATATCCGGTGCCCAGGGGATCGCTCTCCGGGTTGAGGAAGGTCAGCACCCGCTGACGCTGGTAGTCGTGCATCAGGTACCAGGCGAGGGGGCCCATGGCCGCCAGCCCGGCCCCGGCGGCGAAGATCAGGCGCCAGCTGATGCCGGCCAGGAACAGGGCGAAGGCGCCGCCGGTGCCCACCAGCAGGGCAGTGCCCAGGTCCGGTTGCTTGGCAATCAGCAGCACCGGTATGACGGTGAACAGGCCCGCGATGAGCAGGCGCGAGGCGCTCGGGGGCAAGCGGTGTTCCGCCAGGTACCAGGCGATCACCATCGGCAGGGTGAGTTTGAACATCTCGGAGGGCTGGAAGCGCACGAATCCGAGATCCAGCCAGCGCTGAGCCCCCTTGCCCAGCTCACCGAACAGGATCACCAGCAGCAGCAGGATGATGCCCACTCCGTACAGCCAGGGTGACCAGCGGCGAAAATTGTCGGGATGTATCTGTGCCAGAGTGATCATGGCGACAAAACCGAATCCCAGACGAATCAGCTGCTTCTGCAGGAGTACGAATTCCTGGTCCCCTGCGCTGTAGAGGATCGCCAGGCCGATGCCGACCAGGATTATCAGGGCAGACAGCAGGGTGAGGTCGATATGCAGCCATGCCAGCAGACCTTCCGCCTGGGCGGGTTTGGATTCGTGGAACTGGATGTTGGGTTTGGACCAGATCATTGCACGCTTCCTGGGGGCGTCACCGGTGGGTCGCCGAGCAGATACTGGTCCATGATCTGGCGGGCGATCGGGGCTGCGACGGAGCCGCCGTGTCCACCGTTCTCCACCACCACGGCGATCGCGATGCGCGGGTTCTCGATGGGTGCGAAAGCGATGAACAGGGCATGATCCCGGTTGCGCCGGGCGACGTTCTCCTCATCGTACTCCTCGTCCTGTTTCACGCTGAAGACCTGGGCGGTCCCGGTCTTGCCGGCAATCCGGTAACTGGGTGACTGAATCGAGTGTGCCGTGCCCTGCGGGGATTCGATGACCGCGGCCATGGCGTCGATGACCTGCTCCCAGTGTTCCGGGTCGAGTTGGTGCAGGTCATCGTCGATCTTGGGGCTCTCCAAAATCGTGCCATCCGGTTTTTCAATCGTGGCCACGACCCGGGGCCGGGTGCGATGCCCCCGGTTTGCCAGGGTGGCCGTGGCGGAGGCCAGCTGCAGCGGTGTGGCGAGGAAATAGCCCTGGCCGATACCGACGATCAGGGTCTCTCCCGGATACCAGGGTTCCCGGCGCTTCTGCCGCTTCCACTCCCGGCTGGGCATCAGTCCGGGCAATTCATTGTCCAGATCGATGCGCGTGGTATGGCCGAATCCGAACCCGTAGAGAAATTCGTGCAGCCGGTCGATGCCCAGGGTTCTTGCCAACTCGTAGTAGTAGACATCGCAGGATTCGACAATGGCCTTTTTCATGTCCACCTTGCCATGCCCCCACTTCTTCCAGTCACGATACTTGTGTTCCTTGCCGGGCAGCTGGTAATAACCGGGACAGTAGGTCTCCTGGTGGAAACCCACCACGTCGTACTCCAGACCGGCCAGACCGATGAACGGCTTGACTGTGGATCCTGGGGGATACTGGCCGCGAATCGCCCGGTTGAACAGGGGGTTGTCCGGAGACTCCTCGAGTTCCCGGTAGGCCTTTGCGCTGATCCCCTCGACAAACAGATTAGGATCGTAGCCCGGTTTGCTGACCAGCACCAGGACACCCCCGGTCTGAATGTCGATGGCCGCCACTGCGCCATTGAAATCGCCCAGGGCATGCAGTGCGGTCTCCTGCAGGCCGATGTCGAGAAAAAGATTCAGGTTGTCACCCGGGCGCGGTGGCTGGTTTTCCAGCACCCGCAACACCCGCCCTTTGGCATTGACCTCCACCTGCTGTAATCCGACCTGGCCATGCAGCATATTTTCATAACTCTTCTCCACCCCGTTCTTGCCGATGAAGTTGGTGCCGCTGTAGTTGGAGGTGTCTATGATCTGCAGCTCTTTTTCGTTGATCCGACCCACATAACCGAGCAGATGGGCGGTCTCCACACCCAGGGGGTAGTCGCGCAGCAGGGTGGCCTTGACGTCGACCCCGGGAAAGCGGTGCCGATGGATGGCAATCCGCGCCACCTCTTCCTCTTTGAGTCGAACCCGGATCGGGATGCTGTCGAAGCGTCGGCTCTGCTTACGCAGTTTTCGGAAGCGCTGCACATCCTCCTCGGCAATCGGAATGATCTCTCCCAGTTCCTCGATTGTGGCTTCCAGGTCGCGGGTTTTTTCCGGCGTGATCTCAAGACTGTAGGCGGGCAGGTTCTGCGCCAGAATCACCCCCTTGCGGTCGTAGATCAGACCCCGGGTGGGCGGTAGAGGCTCCACCTTGACCCGGTTGTCCTGGGAGAGGGTGGTGAAATGTTCGTGATTCTGTACTTGAAGATAGAACAGCCGACCGATCAGTACCGAAAGGAGCAGGATGACCAGGGCCGAGGCGGCGATCGCCCGTCCCAGGAACAGCTGGCTCTCATGCAGGTAGTTCTTGATCGATGATTGGGGCACGACGGCTCACGAAACATTGAAGCGGTGACTGAGATCGCGCAGCACCACGTAGACCCAGGGCCATAACAGGGTCCCGACGAAGGGGGTGACCCAGTACCAGAGCGAAGGGGTGGGGTAGTTGGCCGCACCGGTGGACCAGAGCGCCAGCAGACGTTCCACCAGCAACAGGATGAAGATGGTGAAGGCCTGTTGATGCAGCGGCATGACCCTGACCCGCAGGTGCAGTCGCAGCATCAGATAGGCGATCACCGAGAAGCCCAGGGCATGCTGGCCCAGCAGGGTGCCGGTGAGCACATCCAGCAGCAGCCCGGTGCTCCAGCCCACGCCCACCCCAATTCTTTCCGGAAGATTCATGCACCAGTAGATGAGAATCGGGGCTACCCACTGGGGTCGATAAGTCTCGGCCCAGTCGGGGAGCGGCATAATGGTGAGAATGAATCCCGCGAGCAGGGTCAGGTAGACCAGGCCGTTTCGCCCTTGGGTTCCGGCTATCATTCCCCTGTCTCCCCGGTGGGCGGTTCCTCTGTCGACGTGTCCGGCGCATTCAGCGCGGCTTCGGTTTCGGAGGGGGGCGAGGTCAGCACCGGCTTGCCGGGGCTGATCCCGGGGTCCAGGGTCCATACCAGCAGCACCTCGCGGATACGGTCGAGATGCGCGGTGGTCTGGGCGATGACCGAGGCGAATGGTTGTCCGGGTATGCGCTTGACCTCGACGACCTCGGCAACCGGATAACCGGGCGGAAAGGCCCCCCCGAGGCCGGAGGTGACCAGCAGGTCCCCAACCTGGATATCCGCATTGTTCGGCAGATGCGGGAGTTCCAGTTGGTTGATCAGGCCGGTGCCCAGGGCGATGGTGCGCAGTCCGTTGCGGTTGACCTGAACCGGCAGGGCGTGGGCCGCATCGGTAATCAGCAGGACATTGGCGGAGAACGGGTTGATATGCGTGACCTGGCCCACCACTGCGTTGGCATCGAGTACCGGCTGGCCTTCGAAAAGGCCGGAAGTGCTGCCCTTGTTGATCAGTACCTCCTGGCGAAAGGGGTCCTGTTCCACTGACACCAGTTCGGCGATCAGTACCCGGTCACCCACCTTGAAGGAGGAGTCGAGCAGGCCGCGAAGGCGCATGTTCTCCGCTTCCAGGGATTCGTACTTCTGCAAGCGTGCCCGCAACAGCAGGTTTTCCTCGTGTAAACGTTCGCGCTGCTCCTCCAGCTCACTGCGGCTGACCAGGGCGTCGCTGGCCGATTCGCTCAGCAGCACCGGCACGCTCGCCAGGTACTGGATCGGGTAGAGCAGCACAGAAAGGGCGGCGCGCAGGGATTCCAGGTGGTTGTAGCGGTGATCCATGACCATCAGGGAGATGGACAGGAGGATGGCCGCCACCAGTCGGGTGGTGATCGAGGGTCCTTGTGTGAAAATCAGTTTGATAGCTGATCAACTCCAATACACGGGTGTAAGCGGTATTCTGTGGTGCGTAACCGGTCCAGGCCGGTTGCGCATGTGCGGGCTTCGCGGCCTGCTCAATCCACCATGAAGAACTCGCCGCCCCGTTCGTCGATCAACTCGAGCGCACGCCCACCTCCGCGGGCCACGCAGGTCAGCGGGTCCTCCGCCACGATCACGGGCAGGCCGGTCTCCTCCTGCAACAGGTGGTCGATATCCTTGAGCAGGGCGCCGCCACCAGTGAGAACGATGCCCCGTTCGGCCACGTCCGCACCCAGTTCCGGGGGCGTCTGCTCGAGGGCGGTTTTGACCGCGCCGACGATGCCGGAGAGGGGCTCCTGCAGGGCCTCGAGGATCTCATTGCTGTTGAGGGTGAAACTGCGCGGGATACCTTCCGCCAGATTACGCCCTTTGACCTCGATCTCCTTCACCTCGTTCCCCGGGTAGGCGGAGCCGATTTCGTGCTTCACCCGTTCCGCGGTGGCTTCACCGATCAGGGTACCGTAGTTGCGCCGAACGTAGTTGACGATCGCCTCGTCAAAGCGGTCGCCGCCGACCCGCACGGAGTTGGCGTAGACGATGCCGTTGAGGGAGATGATGGCCACTTCGGAAGTGCCGCCGCCGATATCCAGAACCATCGATCCGCGGGCCTCGTCCACCGGCAGTCCGGCACCGATGGCGGCGGACATGGGTTCTTCGATCAGGTAGACCTCGCGAGCACCGGCACCGGCTGCGGATTCCTTGATCGCGCGCCGTTCCACCTGGGTGGAACCACAGGGTACGCACACCAGCACCCGGGGACTGGGACGGATGATGCGGGTTTCATGCACTTTGTGGATGAAGTACTGCAACATCTTCTCGGTCACCGTGAAGTCGGCGATCACACCCTCCTTCATGGGACGGATGGCGGTGATGTTGGTGGGGGTACGGCCGAGCATCTTCTTCGCGTCCTCACCGACCGCCACCACGGACTTGGCGCCACCGGGCCCCCGGTCCTGGCGTATTGCGACCACCGAGGGTTCGTTGAGTACGATGCCCTGACCCCGGGCGTAGATCAGGGTGTTGGCGGTGCCCAGATCGATGGAAAGGTCATTGGAAAATATGCCACGGATGCGTCGGAACAGCATGGATCTCTTGTATTCTTCGTAAGGGTTGTAACGAGGGTTCACCGGGGACTCGGCGACACGGCGGGATGGGCCTGTGTCGGGTAATCAGATCCGGGGTAAACCAAAAGACGACTAATCTAGCAATGGTACAGGAGTTGAGCAAGAAAGGGGATGGCGAATAGGGACAAATTCACCTTTTCCGGGTGCGGTCACAAACCTGCGGGAAACCACGAGTCAGCCGTCCGACCGCCTCATCCTGCCATGAACCGGGTGAACAAGAGCAAGCAGGGTCTGTCCATACTCTAAAATCCCTTAATGGCCGCCCAAACACCTCGATCCAGGAGAAACCCATGACAACACTGTTCGATCCCGTAAAGTGTGGAGAACTGAGCCTGTCCAACCGTATCGTCATGGCGCCTCTAACCCGCAATCGCTCACCAGGCCTCAAACCCAACGCCCTGAATATCGAATATTATCGCCAGAGGGCCAGTGCCGGCCTGATCATCACCGAAGCCAGCCAGATCTGCCCGATGGCGCAGGGTTATCTGGACACGCCGGGGATCTACAGCGACGAGCAGATCGCCGCCTGGCGCGGCGTGACGGATGCGGTGCATGCCGAGGGAGGATCCATCGTGATACAGCTCTGGCATGTGGGGCGCATCTCCCACTCCTCGCTGCTGCCCGGTGGCGCTTCACCGGTCTCCTCCACGGATCGGCCCGCTCAGACCATGACCTTCACCCAGGCGGGTTTCGAGCCGGTTTCCACGCCACGGGCTTTGCGTGATGAGGAACTCCCGGGTCTGGTTTCAGACTATGCGCACGCCGCCCGCTGCGCCATGGATGCCGGTTTCGACGGGGTCGAGGTACACGCGGCCAATACCTATCTGCTCGAACAGTTCCTGCGAGACAGTATCAACGATCGCAGTGGACCCTACGGCGGCTCCATCCCAAATCGGGCGCGACTGCTGCTCGAAGCGGCGCAGAGTGTGTGTGACGCCATCGGCGCGGGCCGGGTCGGAATACGTCTCAGCCCGATGACCCGGTTTGGCGGTTCCAGCGAACTGGACAGCGATCCCCAGGCGCTATACGGTTACGTGGTTGAGCGGCTGGCGCCCATGGGGCTCGCCTACCTGCATCTCATCGAGGGTGAAACCGGCGCTGAACGGGTACCGGAGAATGCGCCGAAATTCGACTACGCGGCCTTGCGCAAGGCATTCCCCGGAGCCTGGATGGTCAACAACGGCTATGACCGGGAAGCGTCACTCCAGGTGGTGGCCTCCGGGGCGGCTGATCTTGTGGCATTCGGGCGTCCTTATATTGCCAATCCGGACCTGCTGCGCCGCTTGCGCGAGGATGCTCCGCTCAATCCGTTGCGCGGGGAACTGCTCTACGGGGGTGGCGCCGAAGGCTACACCGACTACCCATTCCTGGATTGAGACGCTCTGCTTCAGACTGGCGCCAGCTCGCGCTGCATCGCCGTGGCCAGGAGGCTCAGTTGCCCGCCCCAGAGACGGTAGATCAGCAGGCGGCTGTGTTCACACAGATCAGAAACAAACCCCGGCAGCCAGCCCAGCAGGTGATCCCGCCACAGACGTTCCCGCCAGTCCCGGGCGCGGGGATCCTGGGATTCATCCAGGTAGGCCGCGAAGCGCAGCTGAGTGCCGAGAAAATCCGCGGGTGTCCCTTCGATTTCCAGGCCGGCATCCCGGTATAGGTCCGCCAACCGTTGTACAACCGGTCCCTCCATCTGCTGATGCCGGTAGACCGACTCAAAAGGCGGAGCGACGGTTCTGGGTTGACCGTTGAGGAACTGAGTCTCAGAGGCGCCTGTGACGAACTGCCTGAAGAAATGTGATCTGCCGTGATGAGGATCGGATGTCGCGCTGTCAGGTTCCGGTGGTACCAACCTGGGACAAAGGCGATGGCCATGCCTGGAATTCTCCGCTCCATGGGAGGCGCTCCTGCAATGTTGGTTGCGCCGCGATACCGTGTCGGGACACGCTCGGGCGGTGTTGGTTGTCGCTGTCGCGTACGACGAACCGGGAGGCTGAAATATCAGGGGGGTGCGGTGGCGTGTCCACTGCTATTTGGATGTGGATTGATATGGATCAAGTGGACGCTAACCCTGTCCGGGGTGGACTGGGGAGACCATCAGTCGCTGCCAGCCAGGGAAAGCGAAGCGAAGGCGGGTAGTCCCCGGTAGTCGCGAGGCGATACTGGAAACCCGACGAGCCGTAGGCGCCAAA
>JBEVVH010000018.1:0-30567 GCA_040507245.1 Candidatus Thiodiazotropha sp. | reverse complement strand
CAATTTCCATGTCGAATTGTATTTTGTCTTTCATGTATCATCTCTTTTAGCCTAAGTTTATAGAAATGACACAGAATTCTGAACACTACCCCAAAAAATTGCATACGCCGCATAGCGATCTCTGTATTTAACGGCCGGGTTAATAACAATGTTCAATCAATTCAATCTTCTAGAATACGACACGAGGATTCATGAGCACTGATCTCAGCGATGCAGCCACACCCGGACTTTTTCGCAGACTGGAGGCGATCGCCTACGACCTGCTGTTGCTTACCGCACTAATCTTTGTAACGACTGCGGCGATCACCCTGCCATTCGGTAATCCGAGTGGCGGAGGGTTGATATTCTTCCAATTTATTATTTTCGAAATCATACCTTTACTGTTCTTCAGCGGGTTTTGGGTACGTGGTGGTCAGACTCTTGGGATGCGTGCCTGGCGGCTGAAGGTGGTGCGCCTGGATGGAACCGATCTGAGTTGGAGCGATGCCTTGAGGCGTCATCTGAGTGCGCTGGTTTCCGTCCTTCTGCTGGGTCTGGGATTTCTCTGGATCCTGATCGACCCGGAGAGAATGGCCTGGCATGACCGGCTTTCGAAAACCCGACTGGTAATTGTCAGATAAGAGAACCCGGTCACCTTTTGTCTGCCAGGTCCCTGCCGTAAACAGGTTACTCACCCAGCCCCTTCAACCCCGATCTCCTTGCTGGGATAGCGGCCCAGAGCCTTGAAAATGGCCTCTGCCTTGTCCAGGGTTTCCTGGTACTCCCGGGATTCATCCGAATCCGCCACAATGCCGCCCCCAACACGAAAATCCACCTGGCCGTTCTGCATGCAAAGGGTGCGGATGGCGATATTACTGTCCATCGCCCCTGTCCGGTCGAGATAGGCGATGCTGCCGCAGTAAACTCCCCGGGGTGAGTCCTCGAGTTCATCGATGATCTGCATGGCGCGCAGCTTGGGTGTTCCGGTGATGGAGCCTCCTGGCAGGCAGGCACGGAGCAGGTCCAACCCGTCGGATTCCGCTGCCAATGTGCCGGTCACCCGGCTTACCAGATGATGCACCGCAGCAAATGATTCTGTTTGAAACAAGTCGGGCACCTCGATACTCCCGACACGACAGACCCGTCCCAGGTCGTTACGCAGCAGGTCCACAATCATCACGTTTTCAGCCCTGTCCTTGGGACTTTCCGACAGTTCACGCAGCAACTCCAGATCTGCGGCAGGATCCGTACTGCGCGGTCGGGTACCCTTGATCGGACAGGTCTCGACCCGGTCCCCCTGAAGTCTCAGGAAACGCTCAGGTGAGGAGCTGAGCACGGACCCCATGGGATACTCCAGATAGGCGCTGAATGGCGCAGGATTGGCCTGACGCAGACGTCGATATAATCCCCAGGGATCCATTTGTGTGCGCAGTGAAAAGCGCTGTGCGAAGTTGACCTGATAACAGTCACCCTCCCTGATGTAACGTTGGATTTGCTGAAACCTCTCGCCATACTCCTGCCGGGTCAGGTGCCGAATAATCTCCGCTGATGGTGTTTCAGGAGTTGCCAAAACCGTTTCGTTGCATCGGGATATAGCGGTGAGCAGATCCGGCAGGATCTGTTCGCTTCTTGGATCTTGTCCTCCACAAACCAGCCAGTTGCTCCGGTCGAGGTGATCAACCACGATCGCCCAATCATAGATACCCATCGCCATGTCAGGCATCGCATCTGCGTGTTTCACGGACTGCTTCAGTGGCAGCCAGGCGCGCGCCAGATCATAGCCCAGGTAACCGATCGCCCCACCGTGAAACGGCAGCTCATCTGAAACATCCAGACTACCCGGGGCCAGCGCTTGCCGAAGCAGACCCAGGGGATCAGCCGAGGTGGTATATCGCTGATCGCGCCGCTGTACCTCTGTGATATGGCCACGGGTAATCAGACACTGACTGGGATCGGCGGCAAGAATATCGTAGCGGCCCTGCTGTGACACCGGATAGCCACTGTCGAGAAACACCGGCCAGGGCATGTGACGCACGGCTTCGAAAAGGACCGAGCTGTCAGGCGTATAGGGGAGTGCTTGCAGACGCAATGACATGTTTCAACACCCGGACAGGATCAACCGAGGTGGACATTTCAGGGGGTGCACACAGCACCTGGGAGGGCTGTTTGAATCCCCTGTCCGGTGGAAGCCTGAGAAGGCTTCCACCAGTGTATGGATTCCGTTGCTGGCGGATTCCTGGTTAAACTTCGAAGGGATGACGGCGAATGATCGTTTCGTTACGATCCGGACCGGTCGAGATGATGTCGATCGGTGTCTCGCACAGGCTTTCGATCTTGCTGAGATAGTCTCGCGCAGCTTTAGGCAATCCGTCATAGTCGGTGACGCCGATGGTGGATTCCTGCCAGCCCGGCATTTCAATATAGACAGGCTCGCACTCTTCGAAACGATCTGCGCCCACAGGCGGTGCAGAGATCTCCTGCCCGTTGAGTTTGTAGGCCACACAGATCTTGATCTTCTCAAGCCCATCCAGAACGTCAAGCTTGGTGATACAGATGCCGGTAACGCTGTTGATATCGAGCGAACGGCGCAATGCCACGGTATCCAACCAACCACAGCGTCGTTTACGGCCGGTAGTCGCACCGAATTCATGCCCCTTGGTCCCCAGGTGATCCCCATCCGCATCGAACAGTTCGGTGGGGAACGGACCCGCTCCCACTCGCGTGGTGTAGGCCTTGACGATGCCCAGGATGTAGTCGAGATAACCCAGACCGACACCCGTACCGGTCGCCGCACCACCCGCCGTGGTATTGGACGAAGTGACATAGGGATAGGTGCCGTGATCGATGTCCAGCAAAGCACCCTGCGCCCCCTCGAACATGACGTGTTTGCCTTCGCGGCGCAGCTGCAACAGGGTTCCCGTGACATCCTCGATCATCGGTTTCAGCCGGTCGGCATAGCCCATCACCTGATCGAGAACCTGCTGGTAGTCCACTTCGCCGTAGTCATAGAGGTTTTTCAGAGAAAAGTTATGATAGTCCATAACCTCACGCAAGCGATCTTTGATATGCGCCTCGTCGAAGATTTCACCAAAACGTATGCCGCGACGGGAAATCTTATCCTCATAGGCCGGACCTATGCCCCGCCCGGTGGTGCCGATGGCCTTCTTGCCGCGCGCTTTCTCACGCGCCGCATCCAGGGCAATGTGGTATGGAAGGATCAGCGGACAGGCTTCCGAGATACCCATGCGGTCAGAAGCCGGCACACCGTTCTTCTCCAGCATGTCGATCTCTTCAAGCAGTGCGTCCGGCGCCAGAACCACGCCGTTACCGATCAGGCAACGCACGCCCTCACGTAACACACCGGAGGGAATCAGATGCAGCACCGTCTGTTTGCCATCGATCACCAGAGTGTGTCCCGCATTGTGTCCACCCTGGAACCTGACCACGGCAGACGCCCTGTCTGTCAGCAGGTCCACGACCTTACCTTTACCTTCGTCACCCCACTGGGTCCCGATCACTACGACATTCTTGCCCATGCTTTTCTCGTCATCATGTCCGACCCGGGCCGGACGTTTATTACAAAACCTATCGATTTTTACAGAATCACCGGAAAATTCAAACCGGAATCACCCGCCAGCCGTCAGATTCCCGTTGCAGCTGCTGGTCACAGCCCATCTCCGACGCGCCCCCAACCTGCCCCGGCAAGCCGCAGATCACCCGATATCCGGAATTTCGCAGACGCTCGACCTCGTCGTGCAGTCCGGTTTCCTCCAGGCAAGGGGCAAATACCACGGTCTTGGCAGACCCTTCGTCGGGCACCGTGTCCTGCGCGACCCGAATCAGGGTTTTCAAGTCCGTACTGAAGCCGGTGGCCGCGCGTGCCCGTCCGAATACCGAACCGATCGCATCATAGCGTCCCCCCCGGGCGATCTCTTTTCCGCTGCCCGGGACAAATGCGGCAAACACCACACCGGTATGGAAATGGTAACCACGCAACTCCGCGAGATCGAAATGAACCGGAATGTCCGGAAGCCAGAAGGCAATCTGGTCAGCCATGGCCTGCAGATAGTCCAACGCGCTGATGACTTCAGGGGAGGCATCCTTGAGCACCTCACGAGCTGTGGAAAGGGCTTTGTCCCCATTCAGCTCTCCGAGTTTTGCCAGCATGGCGGCATGCTGCGGCGCAATATCAAAGGCTTTAAGAAGCTCTTCAATTTCAGCCAGCGCTTTACGCTGCAAGGCATCGAACAACTCCTGTTCCTGAGATTCATTAAGTCCCGCCTGGGCTGCGAGCCCTTTGTAGACCCCCACATGGCCGAGATCCAGGTAGACATCGCGGACCCCGGTCATGGACAGGGTTTCCATCATCAACCGAAGAATCTCCACATCGCTCTCAACACCGGAGTGTCCATAGAGTTCCGCACCGATCTGCAGAGGACTGCGAGTGCCGGCAAAACCATCGGAACGGGTATAGAGTACGGTGCCGAGATAGCACAGACGCGTGGGACTGTGGGAACGGATGCGATGAGCATCGATGCGTGCCGCCTGGGGTGTGATGTCCGCTCTGACCCCCATCAAGCGACCACTCAACTGATCGGTCAGCTTAAAGGTGTTCAGATCAAGATCACCACCGGTGCCAGTCAGCAGGGAATCGAGAAATTCGACAAACGGCGGTATGACATAGTCATAGCCCCACCGATCATAGAGATCTAGGAGTTCCCGACGTTTCTGTTCGATCTCACGTGCTTCCTCGGGAAGCACCTCGTCAATACCATCAGGTAAAATCCAACGTTCGTTTTCCATCATTGTCACACTCAATTGACCAGATAGAGCAAAATGACCCCGGAAACCATGCTGACCAGACCGCTGAGACGCATGGAGCGATTGTCGTTTTGTACCACCATCAGCAAGATCTTGCGCATGCTGTTTGGGTTCAGAAACGGCCAAATCCCCTCGATCACCATCATCAGGGCAAATGCCACCAGCAAGTCATGCCACATCATTCAGTTCCCCATAAAAAAACCGGGATCATCCCGGTCATGAAGATGAGGCCCAAGCAGGCCCGCCAAATTTCTCGCGGTGTCAGGTTCACTGAAGGATCACTGGACCGGCAACGGTATACTGGTAACCAGGATTAAGGTTCCTGACCGAAAGTCGCTCACACGACCGAATGGCTGGGGAACCCCGCATGAAGTTCGGTGCCTGTATTCTCCCAAAGCCGGTTCTCGATGTCCATCATAAGCCCGACTCTTACCAGGGCGTGATGATCTGGTGCACCGCCCATTTTTGGGCGGTGCACCCTATGCTCCGGCAAGTTATTTTCCGGTACGGTTTTTCAGGTAGCGGAAGAAGTCCGAGTCAGGTTCGATGACCAGCATGTCCGAATTGCCCTGGAAGCTGTTCTTGTAAGCATTCAGGCTTCGATAAAAGGCATAGAACTCGCTGTCCTGCTTGTAGGCATTCGCGTAGATTTCAGCCGCCTTGCCATCGCCCTCACCGCGCAGCTGTTCAGCCCCGCGATAGGCATCCGCAATGATCACCACCCGTTCACGGTCCGCATTGGCACGGATTCTCTCCGCCGCTTCAGCACCTTTGGCCCGCAGATCACGGGCAACCCGCTCACGTTCAGCCCGCATTCTCTGGTAGACGGATTCGCTGACTTCAGGGGGCAGATCGATCTGCTTGACCCGGACGTCGAGGATTTCGACACCCAGTTCAGCCGCCTGGGCATCCGAATTCTTGGTCAGGGTTTCCATGATTTCCGTACGTTCCCCGGAGATAACCTCCTGCACGGTGCGTTTACCGAATTCGTTACGCAAACTGGTATTGATGCGCTCCTGCAGCAACCGGGCAGTCTTGTCGATACTGCCGCCCGTGGAACGGTAGTACTGCGCCACGTTGGAAATCCGCCACTTGGCGAAATAGTCAACGATCACGTCTTTCTTTTCCGCCGTGAGGAAACGCTCCGGGCGGGAGTCCATGGTCTGGATTCGCGCATCGAAGGTGCGCACGTTGTTGAAAATCGGTACCAGCACATGCAGTCCCGGCTCGTAGTCGGTGGCAACGATTTCACCCAAACGAAGTTTCAGGGCCACTTCCCACTGATTCACCACGAAGGTGAACGAGTAAACCACCAAGGCAGCAACCGCGAGGATGGGCACAAAGACTTTAGACAATTTCATCAGCGTACCCCCCGAGTGCGATCCACGTTCCGCAATGTGCTCTTATCCGAAGATTCCCGGCTTGGATCAGGTGCCGGGTATCTGTTCTCCATATCGGATTGCTTGTTGGCGGGTGTATTCTGCATCAATTTATCCAGAGGCAGATACATCAGGCTGTTACCTCCCTGGGTATCGAGCATGACCTTGCTGGTCTGGCTGAACATCGATTCGATGGCGTCGATGTAGAGCCGTTCCCGGGTCACCTTGGGTTCGAGCTGGTACTCTTTGAGAATTGCAAGAAAGCGACTCGTGTCACCCTGCGCCTCGGAGATTACCCGATCCTTGTAGGCGCTCGCGTCCGCGAGAAGGCGGGCGGCTTCACCGCGGGCCTTGGGCACGATTTCATTGGCATAGGCTTCCGCCTGATTTTCCAACCGCTCCTTATCCTCACGCGCCTTGATGGCATCGTCAAAGGCACTCTTCACCTGCTCCGGCGGCTTGGCCGGCTGCATGTTCACACTGGTGATGATCAAGCCGGTCTTGTAGGCATCGATCAGGCTTTGGGCGCCGTCTTTGATCTGCTCCGCAATTGCACTACGACCCTGGGTCAGGATGAAATCCAGATCACTCTTGCCGATGATCTCACGCACCGCGGTTTCGGTAGCATCGCGCATGGTTTTGTTCGGATCACGATCCTGAAACAGATAATCCGCAGCGTCCTGAATACGTGATTGGATCGTCAGCTCGACATCCACGATATTCTCGTCGCGGGTCAGCATTTGGGCCTTGTGGCGGAACGAGGTGATCTGGTCCACGTTGACCGGAATGACACGCTCGACCGGAAACGGAATGTGCCAGTGCGGCCCGGGCTGGGTCGTCTGATGATAGGCCCCGAATCTCAAAACCACACCACGCTCCGGGGCATCGATAATGTAGATGCCGAAAGCGAGCCAGATCAGCAGGGCAATGGCGATGACAAAGCCGATCGATTTGGCGCCGGGTCCCGAGCCTCCACCGCTCGAGGTTTCTCCCCGGGACGGCTTGCCGCCTCCAAAGAGTCCGCCGAATTTTTCCTGCAGTTTCTTAACGACTTCATCCAGGTCAGGAGGACCTTGATCCCCCCCCTTACCACTCCAAGGATCTTTTCCATTACCCCCCGGTTCATTCCAGGCCATTGCACACTCCAAAATGGGTTATTGGTTCAATCTGCTCAGGTCAGACATTGGCTACCCCGATTGGTTTAACCCGGTCTGACATCAATAGCCGATTTGGTGTCATCAGGGCATCGATCACCCGGGGTGGTCATTGCCACTCTCGAGGTCATCCTGATACCCGCGTAAATTTGTCAGGCGGCATTTTAACAGCCAGATACACTCATGTCTCAACTATCAGGCACCCCGGCAATCTCTGGGATTTACAGCACAATGCCCTGCTCTTGTGGACTGTTCACGTCATCTTCGCGCCCTTGAGACGGTTCCAGGCAGTCCTGCAAACCCGGTTCCTCCTTGAGGAGGCGGCGAAAGGCCCGCTCTGACATGTCGATATCCATCTCCCATCCGCCCTCGTCCGTGGCTTGTTCACTCAACACCACTCCACGGGCAAACAACAGCGCATGCAGTCTGCCATCCTGAGGATTCAGACGTACCCGTTGACGTATATGGTTTTTCCTGAAGTATTCCGCCAGTGCCTGGAGCAACAGGTCGCAACCCTCGCCGGTGACTGCTGAGAGCCAAACGCGGCGTATCTGGCCCTGATCATCCCGTTCGATGACAGGCTCCATCTCATCCATCAGGTCGATCTTATTGAACACTTCAATCTGATGGACCGTGTTCGCACCGATCTGTTGCAGGACATCATTCACCTCAGCCATACAGACACTGCGCTGACCGCTGGCGGCATCCACCACATGCAACAGCAGTGCCGCATCCGTGGTCTCCTGAAGGGTCGATTTGAAGGCCGCCACGAGGTCATGAGGGAGGTGACTGATGAAGCCGACGGTATCCGCCAGCACCACCGGACCCTCGTCCAGAAGCTCGAGGCGTCTGAGGGTCGGATCCAGGGTGGCGAACAGCTGGTCCGCAGCGTACACATCGGATCCCACCAGCCGGTTGAACAGGGTCGACTTGCCGGCATTGGTGTAACCCACCAGGGAAACCGTGGGGATTTCGGCCCGCTCCCGACCGCGACGCCCCTGTTCACGCTGGGAATCAACCCGCGTCAGGCGTTTGCGAATCTGAATGATTCGCTGATTGAGGAGTCGCCGGTCCGTTTCGAGCTGGGTCTCACCCGGCCCCCTCAGACCGATACCACCTTTCTGTCGTTCCAAATGGGTCCAGCCGCGAACCAGGCGGGTCGAGAGATGTTGCAACTGGGCCAGTTCGACCTGCAGCTTACCTTCGAATGAGCGGGCCCGTTGGGAAAAGATATCCAGAATCAAGCCGGTTCGGTCCACCACCCTGCAGGAAAATTCTCGTTCCAGATTGCGCTCCTGACTGGGAGACAGGGTGTGATCAAAAATCACCAGTTCCGCCTCTTCACCACGCACGATGTCGCGGATCTCCTCCGCTTTACCCCGACCCACGAAATATTTCGGATCAGGCTGTTTTCGGCTGCCCTGGACCAATGCGACCTGTATCGCACCCGCTGAGCGGGCGAGATCCTGAAACTCTTCGATTTCATCAGGTTCGCTGGGGAGATTCAGGTCCATGTGGACCAGTACGGCCCGTTCGCCCGATTTCGGTCGTTCAAACATGCAAGTGAGGGTTCAATGGGAGGATTGACTCAGAGTGACAAGCGGGCGTATCTGGAACACGACACGCCCGTTTCAGAGAATCAGTGGAGACTAGAAATTTCCGCCGCCAGGAGGCAGCTCTTCATCAGACTGACCATTGGCATGTTGAAAGCGCACGTTCCTGGCAGGAACCACCGTGGATATGGCATGTTTGTACACCATCTGACTGACGCTGTTCTTGAGCAGTACGACAAACTGATCGAAGGATTCGATTTGCCCCTGGAGCTTGATTCCGTTGACCAGAAAAATCGATACCGGCACTCGTTCCTTCCTCAGTGCGTTCAGAAAAGGGTCTTGTAAACTTTGCCCTTTGGACATGGAGATTCTCCTTATTGTGTTTGTAATAGTTGAATAAAAATCAGGTCTAAGCGCTGACAATGCTGCGGTCGCAAATCTCTACTCCATAGGCGCAAGTGTAGCATACTGCGATTTCTGCCAAATATTCAAAATCTCAATAGCTACGATTTGTGGGGAAACAGGTTTTCACAACCATAACCGCTTCAGATCAGATGAGGACTTGTGACGGAAGGTGGAGTCAAAGCAACCCGATTTCAAGCGCTTATCTGGATCATTGAATTCCCGTGTGTGTTTCGGAACAGGTGTGGTGAGAGGCTATATCCGTTCTGTCACTGTGTGATTCCAATCCATTTGCGGAAACTGGCCGCGGATCAGCCGCAGCGACTGGTCAAGTACGTCACCCTCCTCATCAAGCCAGTGCGCATCTGCTTCGGCGCGCAACCAGGTGAACTGACGTTTGGCCAGCTGCCGGGTGGCGATAATCCCCCGCTCCAGCATCTCCTCCCGTCCGTACTGTCCCAGCAGATATTGCAGCATCTGCCGATAACCGACAGAACGCATCGAGGGAAGATCCGGCGATAGATCACCCCGGGCAAGCAGGCTGCGTACCTCCTCTTCGAATCCTGATTCGAGCATGGATTTGAAACGCTGGGCGATACGCTCATGCAGCACCGTCCGATCTGCGGGTGCACGCACCAGTTTCAGAACCCGGTACGGCAGCTGACCACCATCCCCGCCCCGTTGAAGATCGGACAGGGGCCGCCCCGTCAGTTCGATGACTTCAAGCGCCCGGAGGGTCCTCTGAGTGTCATTGGCATGGATCCGGGATGCTGCCAGCGGGTCCTTTTCAGCAAGCCGTCGATGCAGAGTTTGCAGACCCAAATGGAGCAATTCACTTTCGAGCCTTGCGCGGATAACCGGATCCGCCGCAGGTAGCTCGGAGAGTCCCTGACTCAGCGCCCTGAAATAGAGCATGGTCCCACCCACCAGGAGCGGAAATTTTCCACTTACCACGATCTCGCTCATGGCACTCAAGGCATCTTCGCGAAATGCGGCGGCAGAGTAGCTGTCGGCGGGATCCCGGATATCGATCAAACGGTGGGGGGCTGACTCAAGAATCGATTCATCAGGCTTGGCGGTTCCAATGTTCATTCCCCGGTAAACCAGGGCCGAGTCCACGCTGATGATTTCCAGCGGCAAGTGCCGGATCAACTCGATGGCAAGATCGGTTTTACCCGATGCGGTCGGTCCCATGAGGAAAATCGCAGGAGGGAGGGACTCCCCATTGGATTCCTGGCCTGACATCTCAGCGTCCCCGTAGAAACAGGCGATCCAATTCCGCGAGTGACAGGGATACCCAGGTGGGTCGGCCATGATTGCATTGATCGGCCCGCTCGGTACGCTCCATGTCACGTAGCAGGGCATTCATTTCATCGAGTCCAAGCCGCCGATTCGCACGCACCGATCCATGACAGGCCATGGTCGCGAGTACACGATCCGCCTCTTCTCTGAGTCGCCGGCTGTGGCCGTGCTCGGCCAGATCCGACAACACGTCCCGCAGCAGGCGCTCCGGGTCCGCCCCGCGCAACAGTGCGGGAATCCCGCGAACCGCCAGGGAGTCCCGTCCACTACGGCTCACTTCGAGGCCGATCTGCTCGAGAAAGTCCTGGTACTCCTCGACCAGGTCGGCTTCACGCTCGCTGACCGCTACGGCCACCGGGACCAGCAGGGGTTGGCGGATGATGCCTTCGCCGTGATAGCGCTGCTTGAAACCCTCATAGGTAATCCGCTCATGCGCCGCGTGCATGTCGACCAGTATCAGTCCGCTGTGGTTCTCTGCGAGGATATACACACCGTGCAGTTGAGCCAGCGCATAACCCAGTGGATGGATGGTGTCCACGGGATCCTGGGGCGATTCGGGTGAAGGTTCGGAACTCAGCAGCGATGTGCGGGGCGACTCCGGTTTCTGCAGATCGAACCCCGCATCGTAAGCCGCGCGGGGTTCCGCAACCCGCCAGTCGATCCCGTGTTGATAGGGTTTCGGATCATGCGTCACTATCGTCCGCTGTTGGGTTTCATCCGTCACACTCTGGCCCGGGGTATCCGGCTGTTGCGGACGGGTCTGTGCCAATACCCGGTGCATCGCACGAAAAATAAAATCATGCACCGATCTGGAATCCCGGAACCTCACTTCATGTTTGGTCGGGTGCACGTTGACATCGACGCCCCGGGGATTGATCTCAAGGTACAGCACGTACGCAGGGTACCGGCCATGATAGAGCACATCCTGAAAGCCCTGCCGTACCGCGTGAGACACCAGCTTGTCCCGGATCATGCGCTGATTGACGTAGAAATACTGCATGTCGGCCTGAGCCCGGGAGAATGACGGGCGAGCCACCCAACCGCTCAGTCGTAGATCACCCGCCTGTTCATCGATCGCCAGGGCCTGATCCCGAAAACCTTCTCCAAGTACCGCCAGCAGCCGCTTCTCCTTCTGCAACGGGTCTTGGCAAGGTGGCAGAGACAGTACACTGCGTTGATTATGCTGCAGGGTGAAACCCACATCGAAGCGGGCCAGGGCGAGACGCTGGACCAGGGTCTGGATGTGACCGAATTCAGTCTTCTCGGCACGCAGAAACTTACGTCGCGCCGGTGTGTTGTAAAACAAGTCCCGTACCTCGACGCTGGTACCCTGGGGATGAGACGCGGGTTTGATCTCTGACGCCCTGTCGCTGCCATCACCGCTCACCACCCAGGCCTGGTCTTCGTCCTGGTGTCGGGAAGTAAGGGTCAAGCGGGAAACCGAACTGATGCTGGGCAGGGCCTCACCCCGGAACCCCATACTGTTCAGGGACTCCAGGTCTTCAAAACTGCTGACCTTGCTGGTCGCATGCCGGGCCAGAGCCAGTCCCAGTTCTGTTTTCGGGATACCCGCCCCGTCGTCACGTATTCTGAGCCGCTTGATTCCGCCCTGATCCACCTCGATCTCGATCTGCCGGGCACCGGCGTCCAGACTGTTCTCAACCAGCTCCTTGACCACGGAAGCCGGCCGTTCCACCACCTCTCCGGCGGCGATTTGATTGATCAATTGCGGTGGCAGGGTACGGATCGGCATGCCGGGAAGGATCGGGGTGTCCTGAGTTTGAAAACAGGGATTGTCTCAGCTGAGACTTCAGGATGCACGCACCGCTTGGAATCTGTTCACCTGTTGGCACTGCGAGCGGCACAGGGGCGCTGTTCCCAGGGAATCAACCGCCCGGAATTTCAAGCACCTGACCGATGCGAATGTTATCGCTCTTCAGGTCATTGGCATTGCGCAAACGCTTGACACTCACCTGATAACGGTTGGCAATTGCGATCAGGGTGTCCCCCGAAGTGATGATATGCTTGCGGTTCGCCTGATTGGCGGCCAGCCAGGTTCCGGGGGGCGGCTGGAATTTGAAGTAATCACGAATGCCTTTCATCAGGGCGACGGCCACCTGATCCTGATATTTGGCATCCCGCAGACGACGCTCTTCCACCGGGTTGGATATAAACGCGGTTTCCACCAGCATGGAAGGTATATCAGGGGATTTCAAAACCACGAAACCGGCTTGCTGGACCTTACGCTTGTGGGTTTTACCCAAGGTCTTAAGCTGAGAGAGAACCCGGCTGGCAGCCTCTGAACTCGCTTGCAGGGTACCGATCTGGGATAGATCCAGCAGAACGGAGGCCAGCATGTCATCTTTATCCTCAAGTGACACACCACCCACCAGGTCGGCACTGTTTTCCCGCTCGGCCAGCCAGCGGGCCGCTTCGTTGGAGGCCCCGCTGCGCGACAGGGTATATACCGAAGAGCCTTTCACGCTCGGATCGTGAAACGCATCGGCATGGATGGAGACGAAAAGATCGGCCTGGGCCTCGCGCGCCTTGGCGATGCGCTTTCTTAACCCAAGATAGTAATCACCGTCGCGGATCAGCACCGCCCGCATACCTTTTTGCCGATTGATCTGATCGACCAGTTTACGCCCGATCGCCAGCACCACATCTTTTTCATTGGTGCCTTTTTTGCCCCGTGCGCCCGGATCCTCGCCTCCGTGTCCGGGATCCACTGCGACCACCACGTCACGCTGACCGGCTTCCTGGGTGGCCTTGGCTGTTTTCACAGGCACAAACGAGCGACCCGCAATCCGGTTGTCGTCGTACAGATCAACCACCAGGCGATGTCCGTACTCCCGATTGGGTTTGAGGGCGAAACTCATGGGTTTGACCGGAGTGGTCAGATCGAAGACCACCCGCACATCGGTCTTGTCACGGACTGCGGTACGCATGCCACGGATGATCTTGTTTTCCTTGGTGGGGTCCGGCATGTGCTTGGTAAGACTGACATTTTTCAGGTCAAGCACCAGTCGGTCAGGATCCTTGAGGGTGAAGATTTTATGGATCAGCTGATCGTCGGCATCGAAAACCAGACGCACGTGGTCCGGTGCCGACCAGACACGCAAACCGGTCACCGATACCTGCTTGGCATAGACAGGGAGACTGCTGATGAAAAGGAACAGCAGAACGGCGAGTCTAGTCCTCATGGCCCCAAGGTCCGAAGTTATGGAAATACACCTGAAAAGATAGCATGCGGTAGTATTTTTTCCAAGCTTTTCTGTTAGATAGCTGATTATTCTGCAAAATGATTTAACCATGAGCCAGATCACCTTGTAATCCAAGCAGTATACCGGTTGCTTTTTCGCTCATCGGTTCGAACTCAATACGCCTCGATTCCCCCTGGTGGTGGATTCTCAGGATCAGGTCTGCGGGTGGCAGACCACCCCTTCCCTTTTCCGGCCATTCTACCAGCCAGTAGGTCTGCGGAGATAGTAAATCCATGAGACCCAGGTACTCCAGTTCCTCCGCATCCGCCAGACGATAGAGATCGAAGTGATAGCAGGCCAGGTCACCCAGTTCATAGGGTTCCATCAGGGTATAGGTTGGGCTTTTGACCCTACCGGTATGCCCCAGCCCCCGCAGAAATCCTCGTACCAGGGTGGTCTTGCCTGCGCCGAGATCACCCTCCAGGAATATGATGCAGGGCGGCGTGCAGTGTCGCGCCAGCTGGCGTCCCACAGCCTCCTGCTCGGCTTCATCCCTGGCGATCAGAGAAAACATGACACGCTCATCTTTCATTCAGCAGCCGTCTGACAGGTTCGAACAGGTCACCGGCCAGCATCCCCGTTTCACCGGCGAGTGCGGCCTGGTCCGCAGCCGCGGCATGCAGGCACACCCCCATTTCAGCCGACTCCCTGAATTCCATGCCCTGCGCCAGGAAGGATCCGATCAAACCACTCAAAACATCGCCAAATCCACCGCTCGCCATGCCCGGGTTACCCTCGCTGCACAGAGCGATCGGCTTCTGTTCCGGCGAATCGATCAGACTTCCCGCCCCTTTGAGTACCACCACTCCACCGAATTTCGCCTGCAGGGCCCGGCAGGCCGCGAAGCGGTCCGCCTCAATCCTGGAGACCTCCCATCCCAGAAGCCGAGAGGCCTCCCCCGGGTGCGGAGTCAGTATGCGGTCATCCCGCTGATCAGGGTACTGCGCCAGCCAGTAGAGACCGTCCGCATCAAGCAGCAGGGGCAGACGGCTCGCGGCCAATCTTCTGTAGAGATCTTCACCCCAGCCATGACGTCCCAGCCCCGGTCCCAACACCAAAGCATCCGCACGCTCGAGAAGATCATCCAGGGCCGGGTCGTGCGCATCCGCGATCCCGCGACACATCAACTCCGGGCGGCCCATATTGGTCCATGGGGCATGCTCCGGATGGGTGGCCAGACTGATCAGCCCTGCCCCACAACGGGCCGCCCCTTCTCCAGCCATGCGCACCGCACCGGAGTATCCCCGGTCACCCCCTACCACCAGCAGATGGCCAAAATCCCCCTTGTGGGCGGTTCGCCGGCGGGGAGACAGACGGCTGCGCTGCCTGTTCCAGTCTATGCGGCGGCAGGCAAGGGGCTGACTGGCATAGATCCGCGCGGGAATATCCAGTGGATCGAAGAAGATTCGCCCGCAGCAGTCTGGACCGGCTCCGGTGAACAGCCCCTGTTTCAAGCCAATGAAACTGATCGTGGCCTGGGCCTCGATCGCACAACCCATCCGCTGACCGGTATCGGAATTGAGTCCGGATGGGATATCCAGAGAAAACACCGGCGCCTGGTGACGATTGATCTGTTCCACCGCATCGCGCCAGGCACCGCTCACCTCCCGTTCCAGACCGGTGCCGAGGATCGCGTCGACAATCAGTCCCGGTTTCCCGGGCAGATCCGCGAAGGGTTCCAGTACCTGTCCCTGTTCCCGCAAGGCCTGAGCCATGCGCAACGCATCTCCCTGAATCCGCTGAGCGTCCCCTAATTGCAGGACCCGAACCCGGAGTCCCGCCTGAGCCGCCAGTCGGGCCACCACGTAACCATCTCCACCGTTATTGCCGATGCCGCAGACCACCAGCATCTCTTGAAGATCTGGCCAGAGTTCACGGATACAGTCGAACGCCCGGTGCCCGGCCCGTTCCATCAAGGTCTCACCGGGTATGCCGAACTCGTGGATGGCGAGCTGATCGAACGCCCTGACCTGGTCTGCGCGATACAGCGCATACGGCAGTGATTCGGTTGCGGGCATCGCGCGCATGACAGCTTCAATCCTTACGATATGGATAGTCGTGATAGCGGGTTTCCGGCTTTAACCCCGGGGTACAACTGGTATGATGAGCCGGTCCCATTCAACGGGCCCACCTGAAACCGGGAATCCCTTTGTCTGAAAGGCCTGCGTGATTCGTGCAAACATCAAAGCCAACCACAGACCAGCGGCCTTCGCCGTTGGGGCGATTGTAACCCCGGTTCGGGAGGTCTGAAACTACAGCATGGCTTCTGGCACTTCCATGACCCCGGATGAACTCCGCGATTTATCGCTCAGAATCAAGCAATGGGGATACGACCTGGGTCTCGATGCCATCGGTATCACCGATACGGATCTGGGAAAGGCCGAGGTGGATCTCAACCGCTGGCTGGCTCGGGATTACCATGGGGAAATGGACTACATGGCCCGCCACGGCAGCAAACGCAGTCGCCCCGCGGAACTGCTCCCTGGAACGCAACGGGTGATCTGTGCAAGGCTCGACTATCTGCCAGAGCCCATGCACGACGCTTTGCAAGTATTGGATGACCCGCTGCAGGCCTTTATCTCACGCTATACCCTGGGCAGGGACTACCACAAGGTACTGCGCAACCGGCTGCAGAAGCTGGTGGAGCAGATCCGGGAAGTCGTACCCGGGGTCACCTGTCGGGTTTTCACCGATTCCGCTCCGGTTCTGGAAAAACCCCTGGCGCACAAAGCCGGACTCGGTTGGCCGGGCAAGCACACCAATCTCATCGCCCGGGAGGCGGGGTCCTGGTTCTTTCTCGGGGAGATCTATATCGACCTGCCCCTGGCCTGTGATTCATCGGCCTCGGATCACTGCGGGCGCTGCCAGGCCTGCATCGACATCTGCCCCACCCGCGCCATTGTTGCCCCCTACCAGCTGGATGCCCGGTTGTGCATCTCCTACCTGACGATCGAACTGCAGGGTGCGATTCCGCAGCCGCTGAGGCCGCTGATCGGCAACCGGATCTATGGTTGCGACGACTGTCAGCTGATCTGTCCCTGGAACCGGTTTGCCCGACCCACCCGGGAAACCGACTTTCTGCCCCGACACGGTCTCGATCACGTACAGTTGATCGAGTTGTTCAGCTGGGACGAGGCGACATTTTTGCATCGCACCGAGGGATCGGCCATTCGACGCCTGGGCCATCTGCGCTGGCTCAGAAACCTGGCGGTGGCACTCGGCAACTGCGCAACCTCTGCGCAGATCCGGAGTGCGCTTGAAAGGCGGCGTCATCACCCGTCCGAACTGGTTCGGGAACACGTGATCTGGGCCATGGACAGACATTCGAAGGACTTGAAATAGCCAGAATCAGTTGACCTTGCCCATCTTCTTGAGTGCGACGATTCCGGCGCTCATCCACCAGCCAGCCAGAATACCCAGACTGTCCACCAGCAGATCGTTCAACCGGGGTGTCCTGCCCTGGGCAAAGAATTGCAACGCCTCGGAACAGACCGCGGCCACCAGCATGCCGCTGATCAGGACTGGGGCGGGCGCCCTGGGCCGCTGAAACAGAAGCATGCTGAGCAGAAAAAACCCAATGAAATGGGAGAATTTCGAGATATCCCAGTACCCTGGGGAGAACATTGGAAACCACGAACCGAGAGCATCCGACGCACTTCCATTTGTGAGACCATGCCCCACTGGCAGCCAAGGCGAAACAAAACGAAGCAGCTGCAGCTTCAAATCGTTGGACATCAGGATCCCCAACGCCATCACTCCAATCATGACCCAGATCCATGGACTCTGTCCCGCAACCAGATAGTGCCGCTGAAGCTGACGCGACCAGATCCAAAGTGCTGCGGCCCAGGCAATCAGCATAATCCACCAACCCATACGGAAGGATGGCAGCATATGAGCGGCATTGAGTGTGGGATTTCTCAGTTGAAATGTGCCTTGGGTTGAGAGCAGGGTCATTCTGAAGCAGACCCGCTTTGTGGCCTCAGGGATCATCAGAACCGCTTCGTAGGACGTCCAGGTCCGGGTCTGCCGGATATTCACCAGACGATTGATCAGCTGGTACTGACTGGTACCATCCGCATCACGCAACAACAGGCCAACCCGGGCTCCGCTGTAAGCCTTTTCACCCAGGATAAGGTTGTCTGTTCTTGCTTCGATCCGGGCCAGTACCTGGGCCGGGAAGCCCAGTCGATCGAAGCATTGATAGACTGAGACGTTCTGCCGGGGAGAGGCATTCTCCAGGCTCAGAACACCGTCTTCAATGCTGATCCCTTTTTGATTGCCAGCGCTACGCCATGAGGCCAGGCCCTGAGAAAAGCCGGGATCGACGAGGAGTTGGTCACCCATCGGCGCATAGGCAGGCACCAGGGTAAAGTAGAGATAGGTCAGCGTGGAAAGCCCCAACGCCATCAGGTAACGGCGCAGCACACCGCTGTATGACTTCCCTGTCATGTCAGGCAGGCCCCGGACTTAGGGCAGACGCAGAAAATGATTTCGGTAAAACAGCAGTTCCGCGATCGAATCCCGAATGTCGTCCAGGGCTAGGTGCTTGCCCTGCTTGACAAAGCCTTCGCCAATTCGCGGCGCCCAGCGTTTGACCAGTTCCTTGAGGGTACTGACATCGAGATTGCGATAGTGGAAATAGGCTTCCAGCTCCGGCATGCCGCGGGCCAGAAAACGTCGATCCTGGCAGATGCTGTTGCCACACATGGGTGATGCTCCGGGTGGCACCAGGGCTTTGAGAAACGCCAGAGTCTGGGTCTCGGCCTGACGTTCATCGGCGCTGCTGCCACGCACCCGGTCCAGAAGCCCGGATTGTGAATGCTGGCGCTGGTTCCAGTCATCCATGGCGGCCAGTTTCTCCTCCGGCTGGTGAATCGCTATAACCGGACCCTCGGCGAGAATATTCAGGTCACCATCGGTGACAATGGTGGCGATTTCGATGATCTCGTCATTCTGGGTATCCAACCCCGTCATTTCCAGGTCTATCCAG
Organism: Candidatus Thiodiazotropha sp.; assembly: GCA_040507245.1. Taxonomy (GTDB): domain Bacteria; phylum Pseudomonadota; class Gammaproteobacteria; order Chromatiales; family Chromatiaceae; genus Thiodiazotropha. The sequence goes on along the minus strand of JBEVVH010000018.1, from coordinate 11,724 downwards.
ATAAGATTCGTGGCATCTACAGGCATCGACAGTTCCCATGTGATCTTTCAGGGCGGGATTCTAGCAGCAAGTGGCGGCAGACAGTACACTAGTGCCTGCATATGACTCCCGAAATCCTGATCCAATGAACCTTTTTAGCCAAATTTTCCTGTGCTTTTTGATACTCGGCACTGCCGTTCAAATCTGGTTGCTGTTACGACATCTGCAGCATGTCAGGATCAACCGTGGCCAGGTTCCCGAAGCTTTCCAGGACAAGGTATCCCTGCAGGAACACCAGAAAGCCGCGGATTACACCCAGGCTAAGGGGCGTCTGGCGCTGGTTGAGATTCTCCTGGGAGTCGTGCTGCTGCTCATCTGGACCCTGGGTGGCGGCATCGAGGCCCTCATTGGCTTCTGGGCAGGTTACGCCTGGGGACCCACACTGAGCGGACTGCTGCTGTTTTTATCGTTTTTTCTGATCAACAGCCTGTTGGATCTGCCGTTCAGCCTGTACCGAACCTTTAAACTGGAAGTGGCCTTCGGTTTCAATCGCATGGGCGTGAAGCAGTACATCAAGGACCGTTTCATGGGGCTTCTGCTGGGAATCCTCCTTGGCGGCCCCCTGCTCTGGGTCATTCTGATGCTCATGCAAGGCGCCGGCAGCTACTGGTGGCTGGCCGCTTGGGCGGTCTGGATGGGGTTCACCCTAGGCATTAGCTGGGCCTATCCACGCTTCATCGCCCCCCTGTTCAACGCCTTCACCCCCCTCGAGGCAGGCGCCATGAGGGATAGGATTCAGAACCTGATTAAGCGCTGCGGTTTCACCAGTGACGGCATCTTTGTCATGGATGGTTCCAAACGCTCCGCCCACGGCAACGCCTATTTCACCGGCTTCGGAAAAAACAAACGCATCGTGTTCTTCGATACCCTGCTGGAAAAACTCAACAGCGAAGAGGCGGAAGCGGTACTGGCCCATGAACTGGGACATTTCCATTACAAACACATCCACAAACAGATGCTGGTCATGGCCCTGCTCTCCCTCGGGGCCATGGCATTGCTTGGCTGGCTGTCACAACAGCTGTGGCTCTACCAGGGGCTGGGTATCTCACAACCTTCCGAGGCGGCCGCCCTGCTGCTGTTCATGCTGACCATCCCCGTGTTCACCATCTTCTTCACCCCGCTGGGCAGCTATCTGTCGCGACGCCATGAGTTCCAGGCGGATCATTACGCGATTGAGCAGAGTAACGGGGAGTATTTGGTCCGTGCGCTGGTCAAACTCTACCAGGACAATGCCAGCACCCTGACGCCGGATCCGCTCTATTCGCTGTTTCACGACAGCCATCCGCCCGCGCCGGTGCGCATTGCCCGGATTTCCCAACAGACGCCGGGACTGCCCGGTTAATGGAGAGACAAGCATGATCAAGACTCAACTGAGTATTGCTGCCGCAACCCTGCTGGTGTCGGTTTCAGTCCAGGCGGGTGATGTGGAAAACGGTCAGGCGCTGTACGACGAAAATTGCCTGAAGTGCCACGGCAGCGAGGTCTACACCCGGACCAACCGACGCATCAACAATCTTCCGGCACTGCACAAACAGGTACGCTTCTGTGAGCAGAACCTGGGGCTGACCTGGTTCGACGACCAGATCGACGATACCTCGAGTTATCTGAACCAGTCCTTCTATCATTTCAAACCCGACACCCAATAACCCCAGGTATGGCGAAACGTCGGCTGACCCTGCAGCAGAAAAGCCGCATCCAGGCGATTCAGGATAAAAGGCGTCAACGCCTGGATCGCAGGGCCGACGAGGCATTGAACCAGGCCGGGGATCATACTTCCCTGGAAGGCCGGGTGGTGATCCGGCACGGGGCGACCCTGGGTGTGCAGGGTCCCTCCGGGCAGATTGTCTGCTGTCAAACCCGCCAGAACATCGGTCACCCGGTGTGTGGAGACCGGGTGATCTGGCAACCGGTGGATGAATCCTCCGGTGTGGTCACGGCGCTGCAACCCCGGGATACCGTGCTCAGCCGGCCCGACTACAGCGGCCGCAAAAAGCCCCTGGCCGCCAACATCACCCAGTTGGTGATCGTCCTCGCCCCGGAACCGGAACCCAGCGGGTACCTGCTGGACCAATACCTGGTAAGCGCTGAAACCATCCGTATCCCGCCACTGATTGCAGTGAACAAGGTCGACCTGTTGCAGGGAGAGGCCAGATCCGCGTTTTTTCTCAAGCTGGAACCCTACCGCCGGATCGGATATCCCATTGTGGCGGTCAGTGCCAGGCAGGAACACGGACTGGATGAACTGATCATCAAACTGCAGGGGCAGACCAATATCCTGGTGGGCCAGTCCGGGGTTGGGAAATCCTCCCTGATCAACGCCCTGCTACCGGATATCGAAGCCGAAACGGGACGCCTTTCGGATGCCACCGGACTGGGCCGGCACACCACGTCTGCGGCGACCTGTTATAACCTGCCCCAGGGCGGTGAATTGATCGATTCCCCCGGAGTCAGGAGTTTTCGCCTCACTCACCTGAACCGCCAGGAACTGGAACAGGGTTTTCGGGAGTTTCACGACTACCTCGGCCAATGCCGGTTCCACAACTGCACCCATGAACACGAACCCGATTGCGCGATCCGCAACGCCATGGAACGTGGCGAAATCGACCCTCTGAGAATGGAGAATTTTCTCAGGCTGCAGAAAAGCGTATCCGCTTGAGCGGACGGGTCATGAGCCTGGAAGGCTGAGCTTCACCGCCGCACCACCCAAGCGGGTCGAGACAGCAATCTCGATATGTCCGGCGTAGGCATTCACGATATCAGCCGCCACGGCCAGGCCAATCCCCTGCCCCGGCTGGCGGGTATCGGCCCGATGACCGCGATGAAACACCGCGTCCATCTGATCCGCCGCTATACCCTTGCCATCATCCTCGATACTCAAGTGGATTCCGCTGCCACACTGGCCGCTAACACGCACCCGCCGCTGACCGTACTTGCAGGCATTTTCCATGAGATTCCCGAGTATCTCCATCAGGTCGCCCTCGTCCCCGGCGAACAGACAGGCCTGGTCGATCTCCAGTGACCATTGAATATCCTTGTCACGGTAGACCTTCGACAGAGTGTTCGCGAGACGTTCCACCAGGGGTTTGATGGCGACATTGCCACTCAGAACCTGTTGCCCGGATGCCGCAGCGCGCTGCAACTGATGAATGACGATCTGGTTCATGCGATCGACCTGCTCCCGCAGGGTATCCGAGGAGTGGCCCTGCGCCTGATCAGCCAGACTCTGAAGAATCGCCAGGGGTGTTTTCAGACTGTGTGCCAGATCGCCGAGACTGTCCCGATAGCGTTGCTGCCGGGCACGCGCGTGCAGGATCAGGGAGTTGATGCTGGAGGTCAGTCGGGTGAGCTCCCGGGGATAGGCGCCTTGCAACTGCTCGGCCCGGCCGGACTCGATCTCCGCCAGGGCACTCTCCACCTGGCGCAAGGGACGTAAACCCCAGTTGAGCACCCAGCCCTGGGCCAGCAGCAACAGAAAGGCGGCGCCGCCCAACCACAGCAGCAAGGTATTGCGAAACGCCGAGACCTGTTCGTGGATCGGCTGCAGGTCTTCAGCGACGGTCAGGACATACTTGCGCTCCTTACCGTGGAAATCCTCCCATACCACGCCGAAATTCAACCCCATGACCTCCCGGTCCGCCATTTTGAAAGTGCCGATCTCCGATTCACCAGAGGGGATCTCGCGACTGAATCCGAGTGCCTGTCCCAGGGTGGAGGCGGAATGCCACTGGTAATCCGTAGCGTAATTCCTGACCTGGGCGTAGAGTCCGGAATCGGGCCGGTTGAAGCGCGGATCCGTAAGCACCTCCGGCATCACCATCTGTCCTTCATCCCCCTCCTCGGCAGCCGCCAGGAGCGCGTAGACACTGCTGTAGAGACGAGTCTGCAGCGCCTCGCCACTGGCCGAGCGGAAGGCTTCATCCAGGGACCAGCCCGTCAGCCCGAAAAACGCGCCCAGCACCAGGCTGGCGGCCAACAGCAGTCGCCGATGGATCGTAAAGGGTTGCCGCTTTAAGGGATTGACGGAATCATTCATGCGCATTGCAGAACCGGGTCTATACCACCGAGGAAGCTATCCGGATCAGAATTGTGGCGGCTACCGTCAGGCAGGGATGGGGTATCCGTTGCGCGGAAACGTCCTGGCCGGGCAATCCCGCTAACGGCTTTCAGGCGCAGCTCAATGACTGCGCTCCAGAGCGAAGCGATAGCCTCTGCCCCGCAGGGTCTCGATGGGTTTGTAGGTTTCATCCGGATCCAGTTTCTTGCGCAGGCGCCGCACAAAGACCTCGATGGTATTGCTGTCACGGTCCCAATCCTGCTCGTAGATATGCTCAGTGAGATCGGTTTTCGAAACCACTTCACCGGCATGCAGCATCAGGTACTCCAGCACCTTGTACTCGTAGGCGGTGAGGTCTATCGGGGCTTCCTGCACATTGACGGTCTGGGTTCGGGTGTCCAGGGAGATCGGCCCTCCTGAGAGTACCGGTTGAGACCATCCCGCGGAACGTCTCAGCAAGGCATTGAGCCGTGCCAGCAACTCCTCCACATGAAAGGGTTTGACCAGATAGTCGTCCGCACCCGCTTCGAGACCTTCCACCTTGTCCTGCCAGTTACCCCGCGCGGTGAGGATGAGGATGGGAAAATGCTTGTCGAGTTTGCGCAGCTCCCGGATCAGCTCGATACCGGAGAGTTTCGGCAGGCCGATGTCGATAATGCCCACATCGATACCGTATTCCCGTCCAAGAAACAGACCGGCCTGGCCATCCTCCGCACTGTCCACGGTATATCCCTGCTCGCGCAGCCGTGCAGCCAGGGGTTCACGGATATCGGTTTCATCTTCTACCAGCAACACACGCACTTCAGGTCTTCCTGTTTATTCGGGATGCCATCGTCAACGACGGGAGCGGCTGTCGCCGCCCTTGTCATCGGCATCGATCTGCATACGCCGAACCTTACCGTCCTGGGTCAGAATGCGGATGTTGTAGACGGGACGCCCATCCTGATTGCGGGTCTCCGCCGAAATCACCCGTCCACCGGTCTTCTGTTTGGCCTGCTGAACGGCCTGATCGAGACTCATTTGCGCATTTGCATACGCAGTTGGCAGCAGCATGGCGGCCAGTGTCGCGATCATCACGATGATTCGTCTGCATTTACCCATAACGTCTCACTTTCAAACCCTGGCTGTGTCCCCTGAACCGGGTGGCAATCCCGGTTCACTGATGCTGCGATGGTGTTCACGGCACAGTCAGGGTTATACCCTTTTCACCCAGGGATTGCGATCACCCCCCTGTCGGTGGGACCCGCGCAACACCCGGCTTAGCGAGCGCGCTCATAGTCTGAACGTACACTGACATTGACTGGAATCCGATCTCCCGGATGTTCACGGGTGAAGGTGTGGAAAATCCGTCCCTTGTACCGATAGGTCACATCATAGCCTTCCAGACGTTCCTCTTCATAGGTGTGCTGAATCACCTCGCAGTGGCGTTCCCGGGAAGTTACGACCCGTTCGCTATGGCTGGTGCGGGTCAGGTCATGACCAATGGCTCCACCCAGCAGAGTACCCGCCAGAGTAGCCGCATCCTTGCCCCTGCCACGTCCCCGGCTGACCGAATTGGCCACCACCCCTCCGATGATGCCACCGAGTACGGTGCCGGTATATCGCCGGTCATCGGGTACGTAGTGATCGACTTCTTCATCCCAACAGCTGCGTTCAGGCTCGCTGACCTGCACGGTATGATAAACCGGTTCCACGTCGATCACCTTGGCGGTATCGCGATACCCGGACCGGTGTCCGGCGTTTGCAGTGAGGGTGAAACTCATCAAAAGTGTGGCGCTGATCAGAGCGGTGGTTTTCATGGCGATCTCCTGACTTCCAGTAAATTGATTCGGGCTTTACACCCGCTATGTTGGAAGTTTAAGGAGGGCTAACTGAACAGCGCCTGAACACCCTGAATGGTCAATCCATTCAGATCACAGAACACGACTCAGGCGGGAAGTCGACGCCACACCAGGATGCGGTTATTCACTGGCATCTCGACATCCTCCAAGAAGATCAGCCCCTGTTCCTGGGCTAACGCCTGGAGCGCCTCGAAATCGCGGATACCGCTTTGCGGGTCCCTCGCCTGCAGCCACCGGTCAAAGCGGCGGTTACTTTCGCTGGTATAGGTTCCCCGATAGTTGAACGGCCCGTATAGGGCAAAAACCCCGCCAGACTTCAAACTCCGCCCAAGTCCCTGAAACATTCGTTCAACCGCAGACCAGGACATGATGTGGGTAGTGTTGGCGCTGAATACCGCATCGTATGTCTGTTCAGGCCAAAGGCCCTGTACATCGAGTTCAAGGGGTTCGGGCAGGTTATCCAGATCGGCTTCTGCCAGCCAGGCCTGGATACCCGCAAGGTTCTCCGCGCAATCGCTGGTTTGCCAGGTAAGTCCGGGCATCGCAGCTGCAAAGTAAACGGCGTGTTGACCGGTACCGCTGCCGATCTCCAGTAGGCTTCGGGCCTCCCGGAACAGCGGTTGGATGACCTGCAGGATCGGTTGCTTGTTCTCTTCACAGGCCTCGGAAAAGGGTTTCATGCGCAGTTATCGACCGGTGCGGTCAGATCCATTCACGGGGCTGCAGGTAGTGCTCATACAGGCGCGCTTCCTCGGTTCCTGACTCGGGCTTCCAGTTGTAGCGCCATTTCACCAGCGGCGGTAGAGACATCAGGATGGACTCGGTTCGACCGCCTGATTGAAGTCCGAACAGGGTACCGCAGTCATAGACCAGATTGAATTCCACATAACGGCCCCGACGATAGAGCTGAAAGTCCCGTTCCCGCTCGCCATAAGTCATGTCCCGGCGGCGTTTCACAATCGGAAGGTAGGCGGTGAGGTAGCGATCCCCCACACTTTGCAGAAACTCGAAACTGGTTTCGAAGCCCCACTCGTTCAGGTCATCGAAAAACAGCCCACCGATGCCCCGGGGTTCTGCCCGGTGCCTGAGGTAGAAATATTCATCGCACCACTTCTTGAAGCGGGGGTAGACCGCCTCACCGAAGGGCTGACAGGCCTCTTTTGCAACCCGGTGCCAATGTTGGCAATCCTCATCCTGACCATAGTAGGGTGTGAGATCGAATCCCCCTCCAAACCACCAGACCGGCGATTCATCCAGTTTTTCCGCAACGAAAAAGCGCAGGTTGGCGTGTGAGGTCGGCACATGGGGATTGCGCGGATGGATCACCAGCGACACGCCCATGGCCTCGAAGCTCCGACCGGCCAGCTCCGGCCGGTGAGCTGTCGCAGAACCGGGCAACTGGTCACCCATGACGTGAGAGAAGTTGACCCCCGCCTGCTCGAACACTGCGCCACCATCAAGCACCGAACTGATGCCGCCGCCCTGCAGCCGTTCACCGGGTTCCCGTTGCCAGCTGTCGATGAGGAACCGCTCCTGCCCGTCCTCCTCTTCCAGTCCACAGCAGATCGTCTGCTGCAGATTCAAAAGGTACTGTTTGACTTTGGCTTTGTCCGGAGTGTCCATCACGCACCTATCGCATCATGTGTTGGTTTTATCGAGACGCTTGAGAAACACCCGCATCTCCTTCACCGCCTGTACATCCCCCTTTGCCTCGGCAACCTCGATACCCCGTTGCCAGGCCTCCCGTGCCTCTTCGGTCCGCTGTAATGCGGCCAGCGCCTTACCATAGTGTTTCCAACTGGCGGAATGCTGATCGTCCTGATCCAGTGCGCGCTGCAGATGCATCACCGCGTTTTCCGGGTCGTTCTGTTGCAGGCACAGGGTACCGAGGGTATAGCGCAGCAGGGGATTGTCCATGCCCCGATCGAGCATGCTTTCGAGTGCCTCGCGATCCATAATCTTTGACCTGGTTAGTGGGTGAGCCCGGGTGCTGTCATCATGCTTCGACAGCAACGGTTTCAGCAATCGGGTACCGGCAGGTTCACAACAGATGCCGCTGTCGGTGTGCCGGGCCCTGCCCCCCTGAAATTGCTGAGTTTGATTGTAACAATACCCCTGAAAAATGTGTTGCCCTGTTCCATGCAGTTTATCGGGTAGAGCGATCAACTGTGCCAGGACCTGTTAACACTAATCCAAGTCTAGTAACCTAGACTGAACACGCTGGAGAGGTAAACGGGCGGCGCCCTGAAAATGCCCGCACCTGTCCCAACACTTCACAGAGGTTGACAGACCCGCATGACCCTCGACAGAGCACGTGAGATCATTCGCCAGCAGATCAGTTTCGGCAGCGGCTACAACCGAAATGCCGTTAGACTGTTGCTGGGTGAAGTCCAGCGGCAGTTCGGACTGGACGCCGGAGATCAACTGATCCGTGAGTTCGACCTGGAAACGGTCTTCGGACTCAAAACCGGCACCGATTTCACCCGGGTTGGGCAGTAGCACAACAGCTTACTGCCCCTGGTCGTCATCATACCGACAGGTCAGTCGCGATCTGTCGGCATCCCTTACAAACTGTCCAGTCCCCGGGACAGATCCCGCTTGATATCCGAGAGATTCTCCAGCCCCACGGCAATTCGAATCAAACCGTTACCGATCCCTACCTCTCTGCGCTGTTCAGGCGTCAAACGACCGTGGGTGGTGGTGGCTGGATGGGTAATGGTGGTCTTCACATCGCCAAGGTTTGCCGTAATGGAGAGCATGCGGGTCTCGTCCACCACCCGCCAGGCCGCAGTCTGCCCCCCCTTGACATCGAAAGCCAGGATCCCGCCAGGAGCCTTCTGCTGCTGGATGGCCAGATCATTCTGCGGATGACTGGAAAGCCCCGGGTAATAGACCCGTTCCACCCGGGGATGCTGCTCCAGCCACTCCGCCAGTTGATGCGCGTTGCGTGAGTGGGCCTGCATGCGCAGATTCAGGGTTTCCAGGCCTTTCAGAAACACCCAGGCATTGAACGGACTCATGGTGGGTCCTGCGGTTCTCAATACGCCGAACACCTCCTCACCGACCAGGGACTCGCTGCCCACAACGGCCCCACCCAGGCAGCGACCCTGACCGTCCAGGTACTTGGTTGCGGAGTGAACCACAATGTCCGCACCCAGACTCAAAGGCTGTTGCAATGCCGGTGTACAAAAGCAGTTGTCCACCACCAAGTGTGCCTGGTGGGCATGGGCCAGATCCGCCAGTTTCCGGATGTCGGCAATTTCAGTCAGCGGATTGGAGGGTGTTTCCAGGAACAGAAGTTTGGTATTCGGACGAATCGCCGCTTCCCAGGCGTGAAAATCGTCCAACGGAACATAGCTGGTATCGATCCCGAATCGAGCCAGGTACTTGTCGAACAGAATCGTGGTGCTGCCGAAAATACTGCGAGAAGAGACCAGGTGATCACCGGCCTGTAAAACACCCATGCAGGTTGCAAGAATCGCCGACATTCCGGACGCGGTGGCCACACAGCGCTCCCCGCCTTCGAGTGCTGCAAGGCGCTGCTCGAACATGCGTACTGTGGGGTTGGTGAAGCGGGCATAGATGTTGCCGGGTTCATCACCACTGAATCGTGCGGCTGCCTCCGCTGCACTGCTGAACACAAAACTGGATGTGGTAAAGATCGGCTCGCCGTGCTCCCCCTCCGGGGTACGGTGGTGGCCACTGCGGATGGCCAGGGTATCGAATCCCGGCCCCGGGTCTTGATACTCCTCCATGCTTTTGTCCTCAGGTTCTATTAATCGTCAGCGTTTTGAACAAACAACCGGGATACCACCCGGCATTTGGATCGAATCTTCACCAGGCACAAAGCAGGCTCGGAATACGAATCGCCATAATAAACCGAGATGCACAAAGCTTCATCACAAACAATACCACCTTCTGGATTCGAACCGGGTGTGTCAACCTGGCCAGACTGAGAACATTAACCGGTTTTATTATTACGAGTGGATCAAGCGCCTAAATCGCACTGCGTGATTATTCGGTAGTCTCCATGGCCACGGGAGGGTCCGTCTGTTGTGCAAAATAGCGTTCCAGAAATTCATCGAAGCTGATTGCATCAGAGGACTCGATCTCCTGCTGGCGCCGTCGTGAGTCCTGCGCTTCCTGACCCAGAAGCTGTTGCACCGCCTCTGAGCCCGCCTGATGGGTGAAGTAGTGCCGATGCTGCTTGGAAATGCGGTGTGCGAACTCAAAAAAGCTCTCATCGCGGCTACGCATCTCTGCCAGCATCTGCGCGGAAGGCGTCATATCAGCATCCGCCAGCTTCTGTTTCTGCAACATCAGGCTGTGCACATAGGGTTTTTGCGCCTTGCCCTGATCGAGAATTTCGCACAGGGGCATCAACTCATCGCAAATCTCGAGTCCCCACTCTCGCAACGAACAATCCCGATCCAGTCGACGCAGTTTCAGATCCGGATCCCGGCCGTTATGAGCCGCCGCCAATTCGTTCCAGTCGATGGCATGCTGCTCAGCCACATTGATCGGGGGACTCTCATGCAGCACTGAGAACAGCATCAGAGCATCGATGAAGTGTACCTGCTCTTCTGCGATACCCAGGGGATGAAAGGGATTCACGTCCAGGGAGCGGAGTTCCAGATAACGGACTCCCCGCCTCTGCAGGGCGTGGATCGGCTTTTCCATCATCTCAGGGATCTGCTTGGGACGAACGGTACTGTAATACTCGTTTTCAATCTGCAGAATATTTGCATTCAACTGCTCATATTGGCCATCCACCTTCACACCGATCGCCTGGTAGATCGGACAGGGCGTTTCGATGGCGCGGGACAGGGTTTCGATATAGGCATTCAGACAGTCGTAGCAGGCCTTGATGCCGGTACCCTGCTCCTTGCTGTTCTGGTAACCGATATCACCCATACGTAACGAGGTCGCATAGGGCGCATAATAGGTATGCGGGTCGAATTCATTCAGAGAGGTCGGACGCCCCCCCAGAAACGACTTGCAGACCGCAGGCGAGGCACCAAACAAATAGGGAATCAGCCACCCGACCCGTTGCAGGTTGCGCAGCATGCTGAAGTAGGATTCCGATATGAAGTTCCGGCTGCTCCCCTGATCGCCTTCGAGTTGCTGGTAGAAATCCCAGAAATCCTGCGGCAGGGAATAGTTGAAATGAACCCCGGCAATGACCTGCATAACCCGGCCATAGCGGTGTCCCAGACCGCGGCGATACACGGTCTTCATCATTCCGGCATTGGAGTCTCCGTACTGGGCAATGGGAATTCGTCCATCCCCCTCCACCACACAGGGCATACTCGCGGACCAGAGGATTTCATCCTCCAGGTGTTGGTGTAAAAAGTGGTGCGCCTCGAACAGGAAATTCAGCAGTTCAGCCCGGTCGCCCGAGGGCGGCGTGATAATTTCGGTCAAAGCCTCGGAATAGTCTGTGGTGATGTATCGGTTCGTTAACGGCGAACCGAGCGCCTGAGGATGAGGCTTTTGGGATATGCAGCCTTTGGGCGATACTCTCAGTCCTTCCTTTTCCAGACCGATCAAACCACCTCTCAGTAATCCGAGGCGATCAGCCTGGCTGAAGTTGCGCAAACGCTTGTGAAGTGTTGAGTACAAACTCATTCAACCCTGTTCGTAGGATACCGGATAACCTGGCAGCTGGTCATGAAATCTCAATCCGCGAGACTCCCTGGTACTATTAACCCGGCAATAAAATACATCTGCTACGCGGCATAAGAAATCTTCTCGTGATTGAAGTATTTTGCAACTCGCTTTGGTTTCTTT
>JBEVVH010000017.1:0-32753 GCA_040507245.1 Candidatus Thiodiazotropha sp. | reverse complement strand
CGGGGCACTAATAGGCTGTCAAAGATCGAATCGATTTTGGTGGACTTGGATGTCCCAAAATCTTTCATGAGATCGAAGACTCGCTTGTCCGGTCACAACCACGAAAGGGAGTCGCGACAAGCGTTCGGTTTCGGATTGACGCATCTTGGCCAGCAGACCCCTACCGTCCAGATTAGGCATCGAGAGGTCACTGAATACCAGGTCTATGGCCGGATTTTGTGACAGTTCGTTCCACGCCTGCTGACCGTCTTCCACTTCGATCAGGTCGCAGTGATCCTTGAGAATGTTCCGCAGTGAAACCCGCACCACGCGCGAGTCATCCGCGATAAGTACGAGCGGCTTATCGCCGGGATGCTGAGAGTAGGGATGGAGTGCCTGTTCTGCCATGCCGCGGACGAATCCAGTGTTCTTGATTTGAGGTATCGATGCGTGATCTACCAGTAGATTCGACGTAAAGCAGGAAATCTTTAATGATCACGGAATCAATCGCAACTCGAGATAATAATCATAAGTATATGAATCTAAATATAAAGCGTCCTTTGAATCAATTCCTGACCAGGTGTTCAAAACTGAGAGATTCATCACTTTTGCAATGATTCACAATTGCCATGCCTGCGTAGGCTATTGATAAACCTAATCATCTTTGTGTGTGTCAGTCGTCAGTGTGGCTGTGGATCGTCCCTGAAATATTTAATAATGATAATTAAATAAATTATATAAACATATGTTTTTAAACAAAAAATATATGAATATTCATCATCGATTTATTGTCGAATGAGTCAGCATATTCAAATCCTGTGAAGCTGTATCACTCCCACTGGTATGATCCTGGTCTTGCGGATTTGTGATCCTTTACGCACCGTTTAGACTCGACTAGTCTGGGGATTGTGAAAGCACATGAAAAAAACTGGCCAACTGCCGCTAAAACTCCTGATCTCTATGTTCGGTACGACATAGACATGGAACGTCGGTCGTTAATCAGGGCCGTTGAGGCGAATATGGGCGGGAATCCCCCGATCCCATGGCAACCTTCTCACGGTCCGAACCACCAGGAGATCTGCATTTGGCAGAATTAGTTGTAAATTCACACCTGGCGATGAGGCAGGCCAAGTATCGATGACAAAATCAGTCTTCATTCTCTCCGATGGAAAACCCGCGGACGACCAGAAAGAACAGGACCGTGAACAGAAGCAGTTGGAGGCTGTCACGACCAAAGGCGTTCGTCGAATCGGTAAAAGAAGACCTGCTGGCCAATAAAATATACCTGCCGACGCTTCCTGCTTTGGCATTGGAAGCCCTGATCGTGATCAATGATGTGGACAGCTCGGCGGCGGATCTGGAGAAGGTCATCTCCCGGGATGCTGCACTGACCGCCCGACTCATCCGTTATGCAAACAGTCCCCTGTATCGGGGCATGAATACGATTGCCTCAATCAGGCCTGCGATCACCCGCATCGGATTTCAGCGAGTCAAAAACGCAGTCTATGCGGTTTCAATGAAAGAGGTGTTTCGTACCACCGTCAAAGACATCGAACGACGCATGGATCATTTGTGGAGTCACTCAGTTAAAGTAGGCGCCCATGCCGCAATGCTGGCCAAACAACATAAGGGATTGGACCCTGATGTGGCCCTGGTTGCCGGATTGGTTCACGACATCGGACATATTCCGCTGTTGATCAAGGCGTGCGATTACCCAGAGCTCATTGAGAACCCGGAGTTTCTGGATCGGGTGTTACACAAGCTACATCCCCAGTTGGGTGGCAGCATACTCAAACTATGGAAATTCGATCCCCATGTCATCAATGTTGCCTCGCAACATGAAGATCTATTACGGGATCCTGGGGATGCGCCGGTGGATTATGTGGATGTCGTACAGGTGGCCAATATTCTCTCCCATGAGGGTACCAACCACATGCTGGCATCCGTGGATCGCAGCATGGTCAAGGCTTTTGCGAGGCTTGAACAGGGAGGTGCCGCCGCAGGGCTAGATGAAGATACACGAAAAGTAGAAGACGCCCTGTTCTAACAGGTCCGGTGAGGGTGTTTCCGAGGCGCGGGATTATACCGCCAGAATATCCAACCCTTCACAGCGCAACATTTCGATCAGGCGTATCAGCGGCAGTCCGATCAGGGTATTGGGGTCATCACCCTCCAGTCGCTCGAACAGACATATCCCCAAGCCTTCGGATTTAAATGATCCGGCACATTGATAAGGCTGCTCTTTGCGCAGGTAATGCTCGATTTCGTAGGCCTGCAGATTTCTGAAATGTACGTGAAAGTGCTCACAACTGGACTGGAGTTCACCTGTTCGGCTGTTGTACACACACAGTCCGGTGCTAAAGGTGACTCGATGTCCGGAAGCTGATTTCAACTGCTCGATCGCCCGCTCGTGGTTCCCCGGTTTTCCAAGGATCCGACCTTGCAGGGTGGCTACCTGATCAGAGCCGATGATAAGCGCATCCGGGTGGGATTCGGCCACTGCTTTGGCCTTTTCCACAGCTAATCTCACCACCAGTTCATCCGCGTGCTCCTGTTCCTTCCGAGTCTCGTCGATGTCGGGGGAGGCGGTGCTGAATTCTACTCCCAGACGGCTTAAAAGTTCCCGTCGATAGGGAGAACTCGAGGCTAGAACGAGGGGTGGATGGGCGGCGGCTGAGTGGTTTGGCATGATCTGCTGAGCTGTTGATTTTGTCGCGGAACATTAATAGGAATCGTCGACTCCTTCAAGCCGGTTCGTTATTCATAGTGTGCCGAGGACGGCGATGGGGTGTTACAGATGGCGCCGCTCAGGCGCGCTGAGGCCTGTGAATCAAGCTGATTTCCAGGTTCAGCAAACTCACATCTGTAATATAAGCCGGTATTGCGAGTTGGCTGCTAAGCCGCTTCATGTCACTATCATGAAGTGAGAGGAAAGTGCGATAGAGCAACCCTATATTGAGTATCAATAATATAAATGAAAGGGCTTATTATTAAGCATAAACAATAAGTTACATTGTTTTTCTAAAGTCGATAATGCTTGACAGGGTCGGTATGACCGACGTAGAAAGGCAAATTCACTTTTAGGGGATGTGAAAACTGATGCCAATCGAAGACTTGTTATTGTCCGGTATCAATCTAATGTTAATCGGAATGGGAATCGTATTTGTTTTCCTGTTTGTGCTGGTTCTAGCGATGAAAGGCATGTCCAGGCTGGCACTCGCTGTGACCGAACGACAGGGGGTTGCCGAGACGTTATCATCCCATGCTTCCGTGTCAGGTCAGGGACAGACTGGAATGCGCGGCGATTTGGTTGCAGTCATTTCAGCGGCCATCAAACAATACCGCTCAATCCATCATTGAGTTCGGATCCCAATTTACATAACACCTGTTTCCAGGCTGTTTCATCAACAAACGGCGGTTAGCTCATGAGCGAAAAGAAACCACTCGGAATTACGGATGTCGTGCTGAGAGACGCGCATCAATCCCTGTTCGCAACCCGAATGCGCATAGAAGACATGCTCCCAATCGCGGAAAAACTGGATAAGGTCGGCTTCTGGTCGCTGGAAACCTGGGGTGGTGCCACTTTCGACGCATGTATCCGCTTTCTGGGCGAGGACCCCTGGGAACGCATACGTATCCTGAAGGCGGCGATGCCCAATACGCCCATGCAGATGCTGTTCCGGGGTCAGAATATACTCGGCTATCGGCACTACGCCGATGACGTGGTGGAAAGATTTGTAGAGCGCGCGGCTGTCAACGGCGTGGATGTGTTCCGGATATTCGATGCCATGAATGACCTGCGAAATCTGGAAACCGCGGTCAAGGCCACTTTGAAAGTCGGTAAGCATGCACAGGGCACTATGTCATACACCGTAAGTCCGGTGCATAACCTTGAATACTGGATCGACATGGGCAAGCGTCTGCAGGAGATGGGTTGTCACTCGATCTGCATCAAAGACATGGCGGGCCTTTTGAATCCTTATGTATGCTACGAGCTGGTCACCCGTCTTAAGGAAAATGTCTCCATTCCGATCGCCATGCAGAGTCATGCCACCACCGGCATGAGTACTACCACCAACATCAAAGCTGCCGAAGCAGGTATCGATATGGTGGACACTTCCATCTCATCCATGAGTATGACCTATGGCCACTCGGCGACGGAGTCCGTCGTGGCAATCCTTCAGGGTACGGATCGGGAAACGGGGTTGGATCTCAATCTTCTTGAGGAGATCGCTGCCTATTTCCGTGAAGTACGTAAGAAATATGCGAAGTTTGAAGGGTCGTTGAAAGGTGTCGACTCGCGCATCCTGGTTGCCCAGGTGCCAGGTGGCATGTTGACCAATATGGAGAATCAGTTGCGGGAGCAGGGCGCTAGTGACCGATTGGATGAGGTTCTGGAGGAGATTCCCCGGGTGCGCGAGGATCTGGGTTTTATCCCGTTGGTGACGCCGACCTCACAGATTGTTGGCACCCAGGCGGTCATCAACGTACTCATGGGCGAACGCTACAAGACGATTGCCAAAGAGACCGAAGGAGTTCTGAAAGGTGAATACGGTGCCACCCCCGCACCCGTCAATGCCGAATTACAGGCCCGTGTTCTGAAAGACGGGCAGGAGCCGGTTACCTGTCGTCCTGCGGATCTGCTGGATGCGGAAATGGATAAGCTGACAGCGGAATTCCGCGGGCTGGTGTCTGAGCAGGGAATCAAAGTGGCTGATAGTGAGGTCGATGATGTCCTCATCTATGCCCTGTTCCCCCAGGTAGGCCTGAAATTTCTCAAGAACCGGGATAATCCGGATGCCTTCGAGCCTGCCCCCGGGCTTGAGCCCGCAGCAACGGTGCCATCCACAGCTGTCGCCCCACCGGCAAAAGCCGAGGCGGGTCCTGAGGCCTACCAGGTTGAAGTTAACGGGGTGACGTACAACGTCAAGGTCTCGCCCGCAGGGGCGGTTACTTCGGTTTTCGAGACGCGCCCGGTAGTACAGGAAGCTGCGCCGGTTGCCGCTCCGTCAGCCGGTGCTTCGAATGTTACAGCGCCCTTGTCGGGGAATATTCACACCATCAAGGTGTCTGTCGGCCAGCAAGTGGCGTCGGGAGATGTGATCATGATCCTCGAGGCCATGAAGATGGAGACGGAGGTGCGTGCGACAGCCTCGGGAACGGTTGCGCAGATATTGGTCAAAGAAGGCGAGGCCGTCCAGGTTGGAACCCCGCTGGTGAGTCTCTCCTGACATGTTAGAACTAGGATTTGAACCGCTTTGGCAGTCCACCGGGCTGGCCAACTTCATGTGGGGGCAGGCGCTCATGATGGGCGTCGGTGCTTTGTTGATCTATCTTGCGATTGTCAAGAAGTTCGAACCCCTGTTGCTGCTGCCCATCGGATTTGGCGCCATTCTCAGTAACATTCCCTTGGCGGGTATCGGCGGTAGCGAGGGCCTGTTGGGGCATATCTACCACGTGGGTATCGAGACCGGGGTGTTCCCCCTGTTGATCTTCATGGGGGTTGGTGCGTTGACCGACTTCGCGGCATTGATCGCCATGCCTTGGACGCTATTACTAGGCGCCGCAGCTCAATTCGGTATCTTCGTGACCCTGATTGGCGCGCTGGCCCTCAATTTCATCCCTGGCTTCGATTTTACCTTGGCCGATGCTTCAGCCATCGCGATCATTGGCGGTGCTGACGGGCCGACCGCAATATTCCTGGCCTCCAAGCTGGCACCTGATCTGCTGGGTGCAATTGCGGTTGCGGCGTACTCATACATGGCATTGGTGCCGATCATTCAGCCGCCTATCATGCGCTTGCTGACTACGGATGCGGAGCGCCGGGTTGAAATGCAGCAACTGCGGCACGTGTCGAAACTGGAAAAAATCCTGTTTCCCTTTGCGGTATTGCTGTTGTGTGTGATTTTCCTCCCATCGGCGGCACCCCTGATTGGCATGTTGACCTTTGGTAATCTGCTGAGGGAGAGCGGTGTGGTGGAACGGCTCAGTCATGCCGCTCAGAATGAAATCATCAACATCGTCACGATCTTTCTTGGCCTGGCCGTAGGCTCCAAGCTATCCGCGGATAAATTCCTGACACTTGATACTCTCGGCATTCTTGCCCTGGGAGCATTCGCCTTCTGCATCGGTACCGCAGCAGGCGTCATGATGGGCAAGATCATGCATCGCGTCACCGGCGGCAAGGTCAATCCCCTCATCGGTGCTGCAGGGGTTTCTGCTGTCCCCATGGCGGCCCGGGTGGTCAACAAGGTCGGGTTGGAAACCAACCATCACAATTTCCTGCTCATGCATGCCATGGGACCCAATGTGGCCGGTGTGATCGGCTCTGCAGTCGCAGCGGGTGTACTGTTGGCTCTGGTGGGCGGGCAATAAATCTTCAACAATCTGCCACCTCCGCCTGGGGGGTGGCTCAAATCCGCCACTTTTCGGGTTCGTGAGGGGGCGGCCCGGGCCGATGGCGGTTGATACGCCATTTTGACAGGACAGGCCCTCTCATAATATGATTGCGCGCTTATGTCGAAGCGCTTTCCCGATCGTTTGGATCCTTGGCGTTTCGCTGATCTCGGCCGAGAGGTCAGCGGAAATCTGCCTCTTGAGGAGTTCTCCCGTCTTCGGGATTGTCTGCTCGAAACCGGTGGTGATGCCAGCTTTGATTTGCGATTCAGTCGCGATGAGCAGCGGCGGGCGCGGCTAGATGGAACCATCTGCACGCAACTGTCGCTCGAATGTCAGCGTTGCCTCGCAGAATTGGTGTTCCCGGTGGAATCCCATCTCTCGGTGGTTTTCGTTCAGGGTTTGGATGAAGCGGAACGGCTGTCTGAGGCGCTCGACCCATGTATGCTCGAAGAGGGCACAGTTGATCTCAAGGAATTGATCGAGGATGAGTTGCTGCTCGCCTTGCCTCAGGTGTCGATGCACGATAGGGATGTTTGCCAGTTGCCCGCTGATAGCGGTTCCGATGACTCGGTTCCGGAGCCCGAATCCGGGACGCAGGAAAAAGACAATCCGTTTTCAGTTCTGGCTGGACTGAAACGGGATGAACAGTAAACACAGATAATTTTTCAGGAGATCAGCCATGGCTGTTCAACAAAACAGAAAGACCCCTTCCAAACGCGGCATGCGCAGATCTCATGACGCCTTGTCTGCAGAAACCCTGTCGATCGACTCCACCTCGGGCGAGACTCATCTGCGTCACCACGTTTCTGCGGACGGTTTCTACAAAGGCCGCAAGGTCGTCAATACCAAGGGCGAGTAAGCGCTCCCCATCGGTAGATCGACCATTTCCCGGAACCCGTACAGGGCATGCCCTTTTGCGGGTTCTTTAGTTTTGGGTGAAGCCAATTTCGAATGAGTAAACCTGTCACGATCTCTTTGGATGCCATGGGTGGTGATATCGGGGCCGATGTTGTGGTGCCCGCCGCGCTTGAATATCTGAAAAAGGATAAGCAGACCACATTGATCCTGGTCGGTCGCGAAGAGGTTATCCGCAAAAAGCTGGGCAATCATTCTTTCGGTGAGCGGTTGCGTGTGCAGCATGCTTCTGAAGTGGTTGCCATGGACGAACTGCCTTCCAAGGCGCTGCGGAACAAGAAAGATTCCTCCATGCGCGTGGCCATCAACCTGGTGAAATCCGGTGAAGCGGATGCCTGTGTGAGTGCGGGTAACACCGGAGCCTTGATGGCCATTTCGCGCTTTGTGCTGAAAATGTTGCCCAATGTGGATCGTCCAGCGATTATCACGGCACTTCCCTCGATCACCGGTCAGACCTTCATGCTGGATCTGGGCGCGAATGTGGATTGCAGTGCCGGGCATCTGTTTCAGTTTGCCGTCATGGGTAGCGAGACGGTTTCAGCAGTCACGGATAATGAACGGCCCACCATTGGCCTTCTGAATATCGGCCAGGAGGAGATCAAGGGTAATGAGCAGGTCAAGGAGGCCCATGATCTGCTGCTCAACAGTTCGCTTAACTACGTGGGTTATGTGGAAGGTGACAATATCTTCCAGGGTGGCACGGATGTGATCGTTTCCGATGGCTTTGTCGGCAACATAGCACTGAAGAGCAGTGAAGGCGTTGCCAAGATGATTCGCCATTTCATGAAACTCGAATTCAAGAAAAACATCTTCACCCAGTTGGCCGGTCTGGTCGCACTTCCAGTGCTGCGTGCTCTGGGTAAACGCATCGATCATCGACGTTACAATGGCGCCAGTTTGATCGGTTTGCGCGGGATTGTGATCAAGAGTCACGGTGGTGCCGATAAACTGGCTTTTGCCAATGCCATCAGCATAGCCCGTAAAGAGGTCGCGAGTGATGTACCGCGTCGTATCGCGGAGCAGGTCAAGGCCCATCTGGATAAAAGGGAGACTGCGTGATCTATTCGCGAATCACTGGCACTGGCGGCTATCTGCCTGAAAAGATACTGACCAATTCCGATCTGGAAAAGATGGTCGACACCACCGATCAATGGATTGTGGAACGGACCGGTATTCGCAAGCGACATGTTGCCGAAGAGGGTGAGTACACCTGTGATCTGGCTGAGAAAGCCGCCCGCAACGCCATCGAAATGGCGGGTCTGGACCCCCAGGAGATCGATCTTATCGTTGTCGCAACGACCACGGCTGACCAGGTTTTCCCCAGCACCGCCTGTCTGTTACAGGCTCGACTGGGTATTCAGGGACCTGCCGCTTTTGACGTGCAGGCAGTCTGTACCGGGTTCATTTATGCGCTGAGCGTTGCTGACAAGTTTATTCGCACCGGTTCGGCGCGTAAGGCTCTGGTGGTTGGCGCCGAGACCATCTCCCGAATTCTGGACTGGAGCGATCGCAACACCTGTGTGCTGTTTGGTGACGGTGCCGGAGCCGTGGTGATCGAGGCCAGTGATGAACCCGGCATCATTTCCACCCATCTGCATGCCGACGGGGCTTATGAAAGCCTGCTGCGGGTGCCGGGGGGCATCTCCCGTGGCTATGATATCCTGCAGGACGGCAAAGCCTACATGGAGATGAAGGGCAACGAGGTTTTCAAAATGGCGGTGACGACCCTGGGGCGTATCGTCGACGAAACCCTGGCTGCCAATCATATGAAAAAATCGGATGTGGATTGGCTGATACCACATCAAGCCAATATCCGCATCATCAATGCCACCGCGAGAAAGCTGCAAACTCCGATGGAGCGGGTGGTGGTCACCGTACATGATCATGGCAACACCTCGGCTGCTTCCGTGCCCCTGGCACTGGATGTGGCGGTTCGGGACGGGCGTATCAAACGCGGTGAAACAATACTCATGGAAGCCTTTGGGGGGGGATTTACCTGGGGTTCTGTGTTGGCGAAATTTTAGGGGCAACCCGACGGGGTGGGGTTGTTTTCATTCCTACGGCGAAATCCTTCGCATTTGTAGTCCTGTTGTATCTCGCCCGCACTGCCTCACTGTGTGATCAAGCCTTCCAGCAAAAGCCGATTGAATTCATATTATCAGACCTAAATAAATAAAGATATTCGATAATGAGTGACAGTATATTCAGTATGGTATTTCCCGGGCAGGGTTCCCAGTCGATCGGCATGTCGAACGAACTGGCAGACACCTATCCTATTGTGCAGCAAACCTACCAAGCCGCATCTGATGCTCTGGGATTTGACCTCTGGGCCATGGTCAAGGACGGTCCGGTAGAGAACCTCAATCAGACCGAAATCACCCAACCGGCCATGCTGACTGCAGGTGTGGCCGTATGGCGCGTCTGGCAGCAGGAACAGGGCCCGCTTCCCGCCTGTATGGCGGGTCACAGTCTGGGTGAATATTCCGCCCTGGTGTGTGCGGGTGCCCTGTCTTTCGAGGATGCGGTAAGACTGGTATCGGAACGGGGTAAATACATGCAGAGCGCGGTGCCGGAGGGCACCGGCAGCATGGCAGCGGTATTGGGCCTGGAAGATGATGCTGTGAGAGAGGTCTGCCGCTCGGCTGCCTCGGGCCAGGTGGTTGAAGCGGTCAATTTCAATTCACCCGGGCAAGTGGTAATTGCGGGTGACAAGGCGGCGGTGGATCGTGCCTGTGAACTGGCCAAGGCGGCGGGTGCCAAGCGTGCATTGCCACTGCCGGTGAGCGTTCCATCCCATTGTGCATTGATGAAACCTGCGGCTGAGCGTCTGGCTGAGCAGTTGTCGGATATCGAGATCACCCGTCCTTCGATCCCGGTGATACATAATGTCAACGTGGCAGAAGCTCAGGATGTCAAAGAAATCCGCGAACTCTTGGCCGCCCAGTTGTACAGTCCTGTACGTTGGGTGGAAACGGTGCAGAAAATGGCCGGCACGGGATCTGCAACTCTGGTGGAAGCAGGGCCTGGCAAGGTGCTGGCCGGATTGACCAAACGCATCGATCGGAACCTCACCGGTATGGCAGTTTTTGACACCAACAGCCTGACTCAGGCCCTGGAGACATTGAAATGAAGCTGGAAAATGAAATTGCCCTGGTAACTGGGGCAAGCCGGGGTATCGGTGCAGCCATCGCAGATTCTCTGGCTGATGCAGGAGCTATCGTCGTTGGC
The DNA here is from genome assembly GCA_040507245.1 of Candidatus Thiodiazotropha sp. Classification (GTDB taxonomy): domain Bacteria; phylum Pseudomonadota; class Gammaproteobacteria; order Chromatiales; family Chromatiaceae; genus Thiodiazotropha. The sequence goes on along the minus strand of JBEVVH010000017.1, from coordinate 22,232 downwards.
ACGGCGACCACAGAATCCGGCGCTTCTGCCATCAGCAGCCGTTTTGGATCGTCAGAGCGTCAGGGTGTGGGGATGGTTCTGGATGTCTCCGACCCGGCCTTCGTGGAAGCCTGCATCAAGCAGATCTCTGAAATTTACGGTGTGCCAACGATACTGGTCAATAATGCAGGCATTACCCAGGATAATCTCCTCATGCGGATGAAGGACGAGGAGTGGGAACGGGTGATTCACACCAATCTGAGTTCTGTGTACCGTCTCAGTAAAAGTGTGCTGCGTGGTATGATGAAGGCGCGAAAGGGGCGCATTATCAGCATTTCGTCCGTGGTAGGTTCCATGGGCAATGCCGGACAGACCAATTATGCGGCTTCAAAGGCTGGCATTGAGGGTTTTACCCGCTCCCTGGCCCGTGAAGTCGGTTCCCGCGGCATCACCGTGAATGCCGTGGCGCCCGGGTTCATCGAGACTGACATGACCAATCAACTGCCCGAGGCTCAGCGTAAAAGTCTCGAAGAGAATATCCCGCTGCAAAAACTGGGACAGCCGGACGATATCGCTCAAGCAGTATTGTTTCTCGCCTCGGAATCGGGCCGGTACATCACCGGCGAGACCCTGCATGTGAATGGCGGAATGTACATGTGTTAATCCGATGTTACGATTCGAATAACCATAGACCAAATTAATTATCTGTTATAACTCAATGAAACAAAAAGAGAAGTAATCGACAAAGCTGAGTTGTGCGGATCTGCGGATTACGCTTTTCTCAAGTGTTTTTTGTTACTACAATACCGCATCGGCCCTATTCGAGGTCGTCGGATAATCCAGAGGAAATTAATAAAATGAGCGATGTCGTAGAACGAGTTCGTAAAATTGTCGTAGAACAACTGGGCGTGAAAGATGAGGAAGTGACCCTTGAGGCCTCTTTCGTTGATGATCTTGGCGCTGACTCTCTCGACACTGTGGAACTGGTGATGGCCCTCGAGGAGGAATTCGAAACCGAAATTCCCGATGAAGAGGCTGAAAAGATTACTACCGTTCAACTGGCGGTCGATTACATCAACGCACACAGTTGACCGTTTGGGTTGAGCTTTTCTCGCAGGCCGTGTTGCTCCGCGTGATCGGGAGCGCGGCCTTTTGCTTTTCTAGCACGCGCATTGATTTTCGGGGGTAGTCATACATGACTCCAAGAAGGGTTGTCGTTACTGGGCTTGGCTTGCTGGCGCCAGTGGGTTTGGATGTTGCGTCTGCATGGGACAATATTCTCGCCGGTAAAAGCGGCATCCAGCCAATCACCCACTTTGATGTGACAGCCTTTTCCACTCAGTTCGGTGGACCGATCTACGATTTCGAAGTCACAGACTACATTCCGAAAAAAGAAGCCAAAAAGATGGATAAGTTCATCCATTACGGGGTGGCTGCAGGTCTTCAGGCTATCAAGGATTCCGGGCTCGAGGTCACGGATGAGAATGCGGACCGGATTGGCGTGCTGATTGGCTCGGGTATCGGCGGTATCACGGGAATCGAGAACAGTTATCAGACTTACCTCGATGGGGGGCCCCGCAAGATTTCCCCCTTTTTCGTGCCCTCCAGCATCATCAACATGGTGTCCGGGAATCTCTCGATCATGTGTGGTCTCAAGGGACCCAACTACTCGATTGTCTCGGCCTGCAGCAGCGGTGCCCACAGCATCGCCGAGGCGGCGATGATGATCCGCTACGGACGCACTGACGTGATGATCGCCGGGGGTGCCGAGATGGCCACTTCCCCGGTCGGATTGGGTGGCTTTGCCGCCGCGCGAGCCCTGTCCCGTCGGAATGATGATCCTCAGGGTGCCAGTCGACCCTGGGATCGTGATCGTGATGGCTTCGTGCTGAGTGACGGTGCCGGAGTGGTGGTGCTCGAAGAGTACGAGCAGGCCAAGAAGCGCGGCGCAAAGATCTATGCCGAACTTGTCGGCATGGGTATGAACTCGGATGCCTATCACATGACGGCTCCCTCCACGGATGGTTCCGGTGCCGCTGCCTGCATGGAACTGGCGCTCAAGGATGCGGGCCTGAACATGGATCAGGTCGACTATATCAACGCCCACGGCACCTCCACACCTGCCGGTGATGTGGCTGAAACCCGGGCCGTCAAACGGGCGTTTGGCGATCATGCCCACAAGCTCTGCGTCAGTTCCACCAAGTCCATGACCGGACACATGCTGGGTGCCGCCGGTGGTGCGGAGGCTGTATTCACCATACTCGCCCTCTATCACCAGGTGATACCACCCACCATCAATCTCGAGAATCAGGATCCGGACTGCGATCTGGACTATGTGCCGAACACGGCACGTGAGAAGAAACTGGACCTGGTCATCTCCAACTCCTTCGGATTCGGCGGCACAAACGGCACCCTGGCTTTCCGTCGAATCAACTGAACCTCGCGCCTTGTTGATCGACGGACTGCCCACTGAGCAGATTCCGGTTGCGGATCGCGGGCTGCAATACGGTGATGGCCTGTTTGAGACGATCGCCGTTCTAAAAGGACGTATGCCGCTATGGTCACGACACATGGCGCGTCTCCAGCGAGGTGAGGAACAACTGGGTTTTCCTCTGACCGATAAACACCTGCTTGAGCAGGAGGCCGGCCAACTCTGCGAGGGTCTCGGACAGGGAATCGTGAAGATAATCCTTACCCGGGGAAGCGGTGGGCGCGGATACCGGCCACCTTCTGATCCTCAACCGCGGCGAATCATCACGCGACATCCCTGGCCTGATTACCCGGAAGCCTGGTATCGGGACGGGGTTCGGATTCGACTCTGTGAAACCCGCTTCTCCAGGCAACCCCGCCTGGCAGGTATCAAGCATTTGAACCGGCTGGAACAGGTATTGGCGCGGAGTGAATGGGACGATCCCGGATTCGCCGAAGGCCTGATGTGCGATGATCTCGGTAACCTGATTTCAGGCACCCAATCCAACCTGTTTCTGCTCATGGGCAGGTCCCTGGTGACCCCAGAACTGAATGACTGCGGAGTGGCTGGGGTTATGAGAGAACTGGTGATGGCATCGGCAGCTAGTCTGGGGCTGGAGGTACGGGTGGGCCCGATTCGGCCTGAAGATCTCGAGCGGGCTGATGGAATGTTTCTTACCAATGCAATATGGGGTGTCTGTCCGGTATCGGAGGCCTCTGGGGTTGTCTACGATCTGACTCGATTGTCCGGTATACCCGTCTCCCACAGACTCATCACGGAAACGCTTTTCGAGTAGAATCTCAGACAATGAATCGACTCATCGGCATCACCGTTTTCGTCATCAGTATCCTTCTGGCCTGGGGCTGGATGGAATATGACGGGTTCATCGGCACCCCTCTGACATTACCGGACGAAGGGGTTGATTATGTACTGGTCCCGGGAACCAGCGTGCGTGCCCTGGCTGAGGATCTCTCGCAGAAAGGGATTTTGCAGAAACCCATCCTTTTCGAAATTCTGGTGCGCTGGAGCGGCCAGGCCAGTGGTCTCAAGGCGGGTGAGTATCACTTGCCGAAGGGTGCTACGCCGCCGGAATTGATGCAGATATTCACTTCGACAAAGGTGGTGCAGCATGCCCTGACCCTGATCGAAGGCTGGACGTTCAAACAGATGATGCAGTCCATCAGGGAAAACCCGGTGCTGCAGCACACCCTGAATGAGGGGGATCCGGCATCGATCATGCAGCAGCTCGGTTTGCAGGAAACCCATCCGGAAGGACTGTTCTATCCGGATACCTACCATTTTCCCAAAGGCACCAGCGACAGGGAGTATTTGTTGCGCGCCTATCAGCGAATGCGGGAGGTTCTGCAACGCGCCTGGGCCGGCCGGGAGGAGGGATTGCCCCTGGAAACGCCCTATGAAGCCCTGATCCTTGCATCCATCGTGGAACGGGAGACCGGCTTACCCGAGGAACGGGGTAAGATCGCGGGTGTGTTCGTTCGTCGATTGCAAAAAGGCATGCTGCTCCAGACCGATCCAACGGTAATCTACGGAATGGGGGATGCCTATAACGGCAATATCCGCAAACGGGATCTTCGCCAGGACACTCCCTACAATACCTACGTGAGAAAAGGGTTACCACCGACACCCATCGCAATGCCGAGTGGGGCGGCGATTGAAGCGGTGATGCATCCTGAAAAGGGCAACGCTCTGTTTTTCGTCGCAACCGGCGATGGTGGGCATGTTTTTTCCGATACTCTGGAAGCGCATAACAAGGCTGTCAGGAAGTACCAACTCAAGCAGTAAATCGACAGATTTACGCCTGCGACTAAGCGATACGGATCTACTCAGATCCGGACTCGGGAATCTTCTTACCATCTGCCGCACTTTGTCATTGGAAATAATGTTCCAAGAGTCTGACTTGGCCTGGTTGTTGTGAGAGTGACCCTCCGAGCAGAGTCCATAAGAATAATTTATGAAATATTGCCGGTCAGAACCCTGAATCAGGGTCAGAATATTAATATTAAAGGATAGTCTAATATAGCCGATAAAATCAGTAAGGGATTTGCTCTACTGGTTTGAACTCAGGTCTTATCGGTGCAGTGAAGCAAGTGTAAAAAACACTGATTTATGGTATATTATTATATACTAAAGTAGTGGTGAGGTTGATCATGGCAATATTGAACTGTAAACGGTTGCGCAAGGTGGTCATGCTGGTCGGTATGTTCTTGATTGCCGGCATGATTCTGGAAGTTTTCGCTCATGCGATGTCGCTTTCGGCAAACCTGGTGCTTCTGCAACCATTGGCATTGGGTATGGTCCTGGCGAGTCCGGCCATTATCCTGGTGACCGTTGTGTTGTCCTTCGTGCCTGGGGTTTCACTCCGGGACTGCACGCACTGATCGAAACATTCGATTCGGTCTTTTGTCGGCGCAAAGGGGATCTTTGCGCCTTAGATTCCCATCACTGCTGTTCTAACATTCGTTCAGCACTACCTGCCTCCAGTCCATATTCCTGCTCAATCATTTGATTCCACGCCGCCCGTTTGAAGGTGTGTTCGTCCGGCACATGTCGGTGAACCAAATTGATGTGGCAATCTATGCAAGTCTTGTCTTCTGTTTCCTCGAGGTGAATGGCCAGGGTATTGGACCGTTTACCCTGAATGGCCGTGATTTCATGGCATCGTTTGCAGGTTGCAGAGTCCGTTTCTCGAAACCATTGTCGGGCACGGAATGCGGTATCAGGCAGATGCAGTGCATTGATGACCGGATCATCATAGTCGGGACCCATCATTTGAGCCATCAGGTCCTTGCCGCCTTTGATATGATCCCAGGTTGCCGCGAACACACCCTCTGAAACATGGCAGTCTCCACAACTGGCGCGAACGCCCGAAACAGGCAGATAGTGCGTGGATTCCCGATAGGGAAGGGCTGCCAGTTCCATGGAATGACAGGAGGTGCAGAACTGTTCCGTGCTGGTCAACGCATCGAATTCGATGAGGAAGAGGATCAGGCTGATGCCTGCCCCTCCACCGATTACCAGAGCGTAAAAGACATCCCGGGATATGACTATCGGCAGTCTGAACTTACTCATGACCGGTACCGTATTGCTCAAATCCGAGTATGGGGCTGCCGACCCGTGGCTGCTTCATCCACTGGTGCTCTGGCTGATTGAGCACATGGCGTTCAAGCAATGCCTGGGCACGATCTTCTCCTGCGACTGATTTCAACTGCGGTATGAATCTGGTGTAGAAGTTTCGACCTACTAGATACATACCTTCCCACCAAGTGTGATTCGCACTGGCCATGGCGGCTCCGTGTCGTGCCCGTGCCCCCTCGTCATGCCACAACTCCCAATAGGTAAACTCGATAGGTTCGTCGAAGGGCGTCGGTGTAAGCAGCCCCTCCTCATACAGTGCCTGCATGATTGCCTGGGCAGGTCGAGCGAATTTTTCATTGAACAGTTCGACTACCGCGTCAAATTGACGCATGAAATTGGTTGTGAATGGCTTCGCGTGACATTCGAGACAAACCAGACTCATGGCCTGACGACGGCGCTCGGGTGAGGCAACGGTCCGTACCATGCCCTCGCTGCCATCGGCTTTGACTATCCGGCTGCCGCGTTTAGGTGTCGCCAGGCTCTCGGGCAATTCCAGTTTGTCACCATCTTCCAAGACCACCAGTTGTTGTCTGACTGATATCGGGGTGTTCAGACTCCACATATTACGCATGCCCACGTCATGGGTTGGTTTGAGTTTTCCCGCAGCGCCCATATGGCAGGTTACACAGGTTGGCGCGGCCACATAGTCCTTACCCGCCACCCATTCGCCGTTGTGAGTGGCCATCTGGGCGCGTTGGGCGTCAAACAACATACCGTGTTTCGAAGCCTCATAGATGGCTTTGTCGGGCGAATCAGGGCCGGAGTGGCAGCGCACGCAGGCACTGGGTTCACGAGCCTGCGCCTTGGAAAATCCGTGCCGACCGTGACAGGCGGAGCAGGATCCTTTCGATCCATCCGGGTTGATTCTTCCAATGCCTGAATTGGGCCAGGTGGTGGCATCCAGGGTTCCATCCCCGCGTACAATGATCCGGGAGCCATGGCACTGGTCGCATCCTGCGGCCACGATTGCATCCCCTCCGACATGGCCTGCCAATGCCGGCAGTCGATCCTCTATGAGTGAGAAGGCTTCTGAATGAACGGAACCTCTCTGTTGCTTGTACTCGGCGTTATGACAGCGTCCGCAATCTTTCGGTGAGACTATGGTGGCAATTACAGCTCCCTCGTGGGTGATAGCGTCATTGTCATCGATATCAGCCTTGTGACAATCAAGACAGTTGACGTTCGCCTCGGCATGCGGGCTGCGCCGCCACTGTTCGGTTAATCCTGAGGAAGACTTTGCATGACAACTGATACACTCCTTACCCGCTGGATCACCCCACTCGCTGGGATCCAGGGTGACTTTTTCAGCCATTGGGGATGCAAACGGAAGAAGCAGGATCAGAAACAGGAGGGAAGTCCTGCAAATCAGCGTGTACATACTCGCTACTCCTTGCCTGGCTGCACACAGGAAGAGATTCCATGATGCGTGGAGCCTATGAGGTTTTTTATTGACTGGCGTTGGAGCCTGCTTTGATACAGCAGAATGTAGGCTCGCATGAGATTCAGTACCTGGCTAGTCAGGTATTTAGAAACTCGTGCAATTGCGAGAATATCAATCATCCAAAGGCATTCCAAGTATCATTGCTCGTATCTCAGGATGCTCCGGTAACGGTTCAGAATGGTTGTGGTCGCTGTGGGACGATCAATAGGCTGGATTGGATAGTCTTCAATATAAGTAGTTGCTAACCCTGTGATAAAGGTTCGATTGATGTTCTGTTTTCTTCACAAGGTCTGGTCACCTATGCAATACTCGTTTGCGCTGGACATAAGAAGTACAAGAGTCACTTTGACTGTTTTACCAAGGGGGTATATCATGAAAGTCATGTTTGCTCAGAGTTATTGTCGTACCCGTTCGTTGTTTTTTTCTTTTCTCATCCTGCTGTCTGCAACTCCATTTGCATTCGCTGAAACCGCCACACCCACACACCTGATCTCTTCCGAAGTCTGTAAGAACTGCCACAAGGAGATCTATGCGCAATGGAAGGAATCGATGCACGCGCAAAGCACGGCACTGGATGACCCGATACATGCCACGTTCTATAAACAGGTGGCCGGAGATCCCACTCAGGAGGGCGTCAAGCACAAAGCATCAGGAAAGTATCCCGTATGCCTGCAATGTCACGCTCCGAACGCCGCTGTTGATCAAAAAACAAAACTCGACGCCCAGGCCGCATATGCGGAGGGAGTCAATTGTGCGGCCTGCCACACTCTGGCCGCCTTCAAGGGTACTTCCGGTAAAGACGGTAAGATGCTGCTTGGGTTGAAAGCCTACGAACGATCGGAAACCCTTCAAGGTCCCCAGGGATTTACTCAGGAACTCGGCAAGCTGAAGGCACAGGATGATCTGTTCGGCGGGGGCGCTTCGGATGACGACAGTAAACCCAATCCACATACCCAAGGCGCCCTGGAGCTTGATGGCAAGCCGATTCCGGCGCTGCCCATGGCAGGCAACCCGGAACTGATGAGGACCAATGCGGCCTGTATGGGCTGTCATGACAAGCGTAACAATCCTCACGGCGTGCCCTTATGCCAGACCGGTAATGAGTATGCAGGCAGCAATGTGAATTGCCAGTCCTGTCACATGCCGGTTGCAGGCGGAATTATCGATCACGGTATGAACGGTGGCCATGGGGATGGCATGCTGAAACGCAGTGTGGTCTTCGACATCGACCTGCAGAACGGGGGAGATGTGCTGAAAACCACGGTCAAGCTGAAAAACATGCAACCTCACAGTCTGCCCACTGGCGCACCCTTCCGTAACATCTACATGAAACTGGCCGCTTACGACGGCAGTGGCAATGTGGTGTGGGAGAATGCCGCCGGTCATCCGGGGGAAAGTGATGACAAGGCCTATCTGGCATACCGACTTGCCGACGATAAGGGGGATCCCGCGATGCCGCCGGTCGCCACGCAACTGGGATTGGACTCACGTCTGAAGCCCCATGAGGAACGTCTGCTCTCGTATGACATCCCGGCCAAGGACGTGGTGCTCGTGCGCGGTGAGCTCTACTACAATCTGCTGTGGCCTGTACTCGTGGAGAAGTTCAAACACTTACCGGAGGATTTGACCTCACCCAAATTGATTGCGGTGAGCGAGGTTAAACCGTAACACCGGTATCCATGGAACCGCTGAGCGCCAGGGAGGGCACGTGGAAAATTTGCATCATTGCAAGTCGATAAGACGGGTAGTGATTGGTCTTGGTCAGGTCCAACAGCGCGGATTGGATTCGTGTTAACAGGCCCTGGTGCAAATGCGGAAATCCGCAATCAGCACTTTCCTCGACGCGCTGTGTTAACATCCCGGTGAAATTTCCTGTCCTGACCGGCAGGCCGACCCCGGATCTGAATTCCGTGCGGCCGTGTCTCCAGGCTGGATTGAGTATTCACCCAGATCATTCCGTCATTATGCCAATCCAGAGTCAATCCCATAGCGGACGATTCATCACCGTTGAAGGTGGTGAAGGCGCCGGCAAGAGCAGTAACCTTTCCTATATTCGTGATTTCCTGGAAAAGGCCGGTAAATCCGTAGTGTTTACCCGTGAGCCGGGGGGCACGGAGCTGGGTGAGTCGATTCGTGAACTGTTGCTTGGGCATCAGCACACCGGCATGAGCAGCGATTGCGAACTGCTGTTGATGTTCGCCGCCCGGGCCGAACATCTGCAGGCCAAGATTTTACCGGCCCTGAATCAGGGACGGTGGGTGCTGTGTGATCGCTTCACTGATGCCAGCTATGCCTATCAAGGGGCCGGGCGAGGGCTGCCTGAGGAGCGCATCGCGGCACTGGAGACCTTCGTACAGGGCGCATTGCGTCCCGATCTGACCCTGCTGCTGGACCTGCCGGTGGAAGTCGGGCTGGAGCGGGCGGGGAAACGTTCTGCACCCGATCGGTTCGAACGTGAGGCGATAAGCTTTTTTGAGAAGGTGCGGCAGGGTTATCTGGGGATCGCGCATCGGGATCCGGAGCGTGTGCGGATCATTGATGCCTCTGTGCCGCTGGTTGATGTGCAGCATCAGATTAGCGAAGTCTTGAACCGGTTTCTGGATGACGTTGATGGGTGAGGGGGCATACCACCCGTTATCCTGGCAACAGACTCCCTGGCGGCAGTTGTGGCAGGCATTCAAGCAGCAGCGTCTGCCACATGCCCTGTTGTTGAGTGGCGCAGCGGGACTTGGAAAAGGGGTCTTTGCGCGAGCCTTCGCCCAGTCCTGTTTGTGCGACCAGCCTGATGAGAACGGGTTGGCCTGTGGTCGCTGTCGTCATTGCCAGTTGATCATGAGTTCACATCATCCGGATTTTCAATGGATCCGGCCTGAAGAGGAGAGCAAAAGCGGCGAAATCAAGATCGATGCGATCCGCGAACTCACGGATAGCGCCGCTTTGACCGCCCATTCCGCGAAGTACAAAGTGATTGCCATCGAGCCGGCGCATCGGATGAACCATGCGGCGGCCAACAGTCTCCTTAAAACCCTGGAAGAGCCGACATCGGGGACGATCATTCTGCTGCTCACGGATCAGCCGGCGCGCCTGTTACCGACTATCCGCAGCCGCTGCCAGGCTGTGGCGTTTCATCCGCCAGTCCGCGAGGAGGCCCAGTCCTGGCTGGCGGGAAGGGTCAATCACGCAAAGCCGGAGCTGTTGCTGGCGTTGGCCAATGGCGCTCCGCTCAAGGCCCTGGCCCTGGACGATCCGGAACTGCTGAAGCTCCGGGAGGTGATGCTGAGTGGTTTTCTGGCTTTGGGCGAGGGTCGCCAGGACCCGGTGAAGCTGGCCGGTCAATGGGTGGGCCTGGACCCTAAACTGGTCCTGGAATGGCTGCTCAGTTGGGTGATCGACCTTCAATACCTGAAAACCGTCGATTCCCCGCAGCTGCTGTTCAACCCGGATCGTGCTCAAGCTTTGCAGAAAACAGCCGACAAGTTAAACTCAAGGGCATTGCAGGGTTATCTGCAGTCGCTCTACCAGGCCAGCGGCTTGATCGATCGTAATATCAACCTGCAACTTGCATTGGAACGATTACTCATTGAATGGCAGGCCTGTGCTCGGGCTGCCCGGTAACAATTCAGGTATCACATGGCTGGCGGACCCAAACAAGGCATACTGTCTCTCACCATCAAGGATAAGAATGCGCTGTATGCAGCCTACATGCAGTTCGTGAAGTTCGGCGGGTTGTTCATACCGACCACCAAGCAGTATCGCCTGGGCGATGAGGTATTTATGCTGCTGACCCTCATGGATGAGACCGAGCGTCTGCCTGTGGCGGGAAAGATCATCTGGATCACCCCGGTAGGTGCAGAAGGTAACCGGGCTGCCGGTATCGGGGTGCAGTTCAGCGATCAGGACGGCGGCGCGGCGCGTAACAAGATCGAGACCTATCTGGCCGGTGCGCTGAAATCGGATCGACCCACCCACACCATGTAACCATCCGTTCGTGAACCCGCATCTCCCCGCCAGATGACCCGGGGGTCAGTACCCATGTCAGAGCAGACTCAAACTTCTCAATCCCAGATATCGGATTCTAATGCGCTTGTCACCGGGTTGGTGGATTCCCACTGTCACCTCGATCGCGTTGATCTCGGTAAATACCATGAGGACTTCCGCACCTTTGTCGAAGCGACCCTGGCAAGCGGGGTCGAGCGCATGCTGTGTGTTTCCATCGATCTGGAATCCTGGCCTGAGATGATGGCTCTGGTGGCCGACTATCCCCATATATCCGCTTCTGTGGGGGTTCACCCCAATGACCGGGATCGTCGTGACCCCAGCGTGGAGGAACTGGTCTCACTGGCGCGTAATCCCAAGGTGGTCGCGATTGGCGAGACCGGACTGGACTATTTTCACGGCAGCGGTGAACTGGACTGGCAACGTCACCGTTTTCGTCAGCATATCCGTGCCGCCAAGCAGGCCGGAATGCCGTTGATCATTCACACCCGCCAGGCCCGTGAGGACACGATCCAGATTATGCAGGAGGAGGGTGCAGAGGACGCCGGGGGAGTGATGCATTGCTTTACCGAAGACTGGTCCATGGCCCAGGCGGCGTTGGGTCTGGGATTCTACATCTCCTTCTCTGGGATCATTACCTTCAAAAACGCGGAAGACCTTCGTTCAGTCGTCAAACAGGTTCCCATGAACCGTTTGCTGATTGAAACCGATTCACCCTATCTGGCGCCGGTGCCGTTTCGCGGCAAACCCAACCAGCCTCTCTATGTCCGGCAGGTGGCGGAGTGCGTGGCAGAGATCAAGGGCTTGCCTTTGAGCGACGTGATTTCCCAGACCCGGGACAACTTTTTGCGTTGCTTCCCGGCGATCCCCGAATAGTTACCCAGCGGGCTGTTGAAATTCGCTCCGACGCATACGAGATAGGGTTAAAAACAGCCTGTCAGTGGCCCAGGTAAAGGTTGTTGAGGTCCTGTTGGTGCTGCTCGAGAATCCGGTTGCGACGCAGTTTCAGGGTTGGCGTGACGAGACCGTTCTCGACGCTCCAGGGTTGTGCGGCCAGACTGACGCGCACAATCTTTGCGTAACCGGGAAAGTTGTCCAATTGTGCATTGATTCGGTTCAGCAGTGCCTGTTCGGAAGATTTGTCCAGGTGCGATGGATCGAATGTCCCCGCATCCTCATGATCCTTATTCAGGCTCACCAGGGCACTGAGATAGGGTTTGCCTTCTCCGACCACCAGGACCTGTTCGAACAGGCTGTCCATGGTGATACACATCTCCATGTCCGCGGGCGGTACCTTTTCTCCGTTGGCAAGAACTATGATGTCCTTGAGTCGCCCGGTGATGAAGATATGGCCGTGTTCGATCTTGATTTTATCCCCGGTATGAAACCAACCCTCCGCATCGATGGCTTCCGCGGTGGCTTCCCGGTTGTTCCAGTACCCCAGCATCACACTGGGTGCCCGGCATAGCAGTTCGTCCTGGTCGCCGATCTTGATCTCGATTCCGGGAAACGGGACACCGACACTCGAGGGAATATTGTTCTCGTGGGTGTTGGCCGAGATGATCGGACTGGTTTCGGTCAGGCCATACCCCTGCAGGATCGGCACGCCGAGGCCGATGAAGGTCTGGGCGATGTCTGCAGCGAGTGGGGCACCTCCGGACACTGCGATGCGCAGACGGCCACCCAGTTTGTCTCGGATCTTTTGTCCGACCAACTGATCGAGCAGAGGCCACAGGAGCTGTGAGGCAGACCACTGCCCACGACCCTGCTGGCGTTCGAAATGGGCCCAGCCAATTTTCACCGCCCGGCTGAACAGACCTCGAGTGATGGCCGAGTCACTGGCCAGTTTTTCCTGGATTTTGGCGTACACGCGTTCGAAGATGCGGGGTACCGATATCAGGATGGTGGGTTTGACGATTTGCAGATCCTCGGCCAGCTGGGGGATGGAGCGGGCATAGCTCGTGGTGGCACCGGCGATCATGGCGAGATAGTAACCGACCGTACGCTCCAGTGTGTGGGAGAGAGGCAGAAAGGAGAGGAATCGATCGGTCGGGTAGATGTCGATGATCTTGAGCCCGCTCTCCATGTCCCAGAGGATGTTTCGGTGACTGAGCATGACGCCCTTGGATCGACCTGTGGTGCCCGAGGTGTAGACAATGGTGGCGAGACTTTCACTGGGTACCTCGCAGACCTGCATTTCAGCGTCATAGTGATCGGGAAGCCAGTCTGTGAGAGGGACCAGGCGGGGCTGCAGACCCAGGGGTTTGACCCGTTCCAATGTGACAATCCGGTTCAGACCGGCGAGTTGGTTGCGGATCTGCTGCAGGTTCTGCCATTGCTCTGCATTATCCAACAGCAGCAGCCGGACCCCGGCATCCTGCAGGATGTAGCCGATGTTCTCGGCCCGGTCGTTGGTGTACAGGGGGACAACCACCAGGCCAAGTCCCTGGGCCGCCATATCAAAGGTCACCCATTCCCGACAGTTTTTCATCAGGATGGCGACCCGGTCACCCGGTTTCAGCTGTTCGTGGCGTAACGCCTCCTGCCATCGGGCGACCTGCTGCGCCATCTCCCGCCAGCTGCTCTCAATCCAGCGCTCAAGGTCGGTGTCGTACTGCACATAGGCTGTTTTGTCGGGACTGCGTCGGACTCGCTCCTGGAATACTCCAGGGAGGGTATCGGCTACGGACAGGCCGATGTAGTCGGTCTTAGGTTTATTCATATTCTGATTATTCTTCAACTCATTGTTTTGTCTGCCTTCCATGGGGCTGTTTCCGTGATCCAGTGACTTCGTTGGGAAGAATAGCATCATACCGAGCCAAAGTTCGCCCATCCGTCATCCGGATGGAATTGATTGCCGTGACGTTTCTCGAGCAGTTCAAGTTGGTGGCGCTGACGGTCCCAGCCACCGGATTGAATGGTGTGCATCGGTCCTCTGCGGAAGGGTGCATATCCGGTACCGAAGATCACTCCGGCATCCAACAGGTCGGAATCGCTGACCACACCTTCCCGCAAACAGGCGACAGATTCATTGAACAGCTGAAAGATCATACGTTCGGTGAGATCTTCCGGTGTGGTGTAGTCCCTCGGGATGGCCGGCTTGATCGTTCTGCCCTTTTCATAACTGTAAAAACCCCGATTTGTTTTCTTGCCCAGGCGACCTTCCGCCACACACTGTTTGAGCGGCTCGGGGAGGGTCAGGTCAAACAGGGGGGCCAGTTTTTCGGCCACTGCCAGGCAGATGTCCAGACCCACGGCATCCGCCAGCTCAACAGGGCCCATGGGCATGCCGAAGCTCAAGGCAGCCTGATCGATGACCGGTGCAGGGACACCCTCGTCGATCAATCGCATGGCCTCCAGCAGATAGGGCATGAGGATCCGGTTGACGAGAAATCCCGGACTGCTCCTGACCGGTAGCGGTAAACGGTCGATGCTGCGGACAAAGGCTGCGCCCTGGTTGATCAGGGTCTCGGGAGTGTCGCTCCGATGCACGACTTCGACCAGCTGCATCTTGGCGACTGGGTTGAAGAAGTGCAGACCGATGAGCCTGTTCGGCGTCTGCAACGCCTCGCCGATGGTTTCCAGAGGTATGCTGGAGGTGTTGGTCGCCAGCAGTGCATCGGGCCGGGTGTTGGCCTCCAGTTCACAGAACAGCTGCTGTTTCGCGGCGACATCCTCGAAGATCGCCTCGATCGCCACATCCGCCCGTTTCACCCCATACCCATTGGGATCCGGCATCAGACGGTCCATGGCATCCCGGATCAGCCTCGGTTGTTTGAGTTTCCGGCTGAACAGTTGGTGTGCCCGTGCTACCGCCCGGGTCAGGAGTTTTGCTTCCCGGTCCTGCAGGGTTACTTTCAGGCCCTTGAGGGCGCACCAGGCGGCGATGTCACCACCCATGATGCCGCCGCCGACAACATGTACCCACTCAGGAGTGAAATTCTGCTGAGCGCCCAGGGCCTTGAGGCGCTCCTGGAGAAAAAAACCCGGATCAGGTTTTGCGCGGTTTCTCCGACCAGCAGGCGGCTTACGGTTTCTGCTTCACTGCGGTAGAGGGCATGACTGCTGCCACCGTGCTTTCGCCAATGATCGATCAGTGCGAAGGGGGCCGGGTAGTGATCTGCGCGCACGTGACGGGTGGTTTTCCGGGTCAGCATCGGCGCGATCAGGGCCCGGCCTGGGCCGGTATCGGCGAGGCTCTGCAACCAGCCTGGCGTGAACAGGGGTCTCGGATGTTCGATCATCGCAACCGCGGTGGCGAAGAGTTGCCGTTGCGGTGCGGTTTGATCGACCAGTCCCAGTGTTTTCGCCTGACGAGCATCGATGCTGCGGCCGCTTAGCATCAGCTTCATCGCGGGTAGGGCGCCAATCCGCTGAATCGACCGAACCGTACCACCATAGCCGGGAAAGATACCCAACCTAACCTCGGGAAAACCCAGGCGGGTCGAGTCATCGTCCCGGGCCAGGCGGTAGCGACAACTCAGAGCGAGTTCCAGACCGCCACCCAGGCAGTACCCATGGATCAGGGCCAGGGTGGGAAAAGGCAACTGCTCGATGCGTGCGAACAGTTCATGGACCTGCAGGATGTGTTGCTCGGCGCCGCTCTGTCCCATGCCTTCGCGAAATCGGTTGACGTCAGCGCCGGCGATGAATCCGGCTTTTTTGTCAGAAAGCAGAATCAGGCCCCTGGGCCTTTCCGTTTCGAGTTCGGCCACCTTTTCCTCGAGTTGCGTGAGTGCTGAAACCGAGAGAACGTTGAGCGAACTCTCCGCATGGTCGAAATGCAGCCAGGCGATTCCCAGGTGATCGGTGTGCATGTGCCAGTGTTTGTTCATTTCATCACCTCCAGCAGCATGGCGCCGCCCTGGCCACCACCGATACACAGACTCGCGATACCTTTGTGTGCGTTGCGTTGCCTGAGTACATGAAGCAGGTGCAGCACCAATCGGGCACCGGTGGCGCCGACCGGATGCCCGATGCTGATTGCGCCGCCATCCACATTCAGGTGTTCTTCTGGAATCGGTGAAAACGCCCGGTCAAGCCCGACTTCACTCTGCATGTAGTCCACATCCTGCCAGGCACTGAGACAGGCGAGTACCTGGGCGGCGAAGGCTTCGTTGATCTCCCAGTAGTCGATATCCTCGGTGGAGAGGTTCCAGCGCTCCATCAGTTGACCCATGGCATGAACCGGGCCCAGTCCCATCTGAGAGGGATCCAGGGCGGACCACTGGGTATCCACGAGACGCCCCAATAGGGGCAAATCGTATTCCTCCACCGCCTGTTCTGAGGCGAGCAGCAGCAGGGCGGCTCCATCGGTGATCTGGGCGCTGTTTCCCGCCGTGACCTGTCCCACGGGGCGGTCAAACACGGGTTTGAGTTGCGCGAGTTTATCGATACGGCTGTCGGGGCGGACCCCGTCGTCCGCCTCGTAAACCCGTCCGTCCGAACTGTAGAGGGGTTCTATCTCTCCGAGTCTGGATGCGCCTTGGGCCTCTGCCAAACGCTGATGGCTGATTACCGCAAACCGGTCCATTTCATCGCGGGAGATGGCAAAGCGCCAGGCCAGCTTTTCTGCGGTTTGACCCATGCTCAGGCCCACCAGCGGATCCGTAAGTCCCCTCAGCAGGGCAAACACCAGATTCAGGTGACGGGCGCGCAGACGGGGCAACAGACGACTGCGCGCACCCCAGTTTCTAGCCTGATTCCACTCGGCGAGCCAGGCTACCATGGTCTCGTTTAACATCACCGGGTGATGACTCATTGCCTCCGTGCCCCCTGCCAGAACCAGGTTGGCACGACCGCTGGCGATATCCAGAGCTGCGCTGTCCAGGGCCTGCATGCCCGACGCGCAGTTGCGTTGCACCGTCCAGGCGGGTACCCGCTCTCCACAACCCAGTCGCAGGGCCAGGAGTCGGCCAATGTTGGCTTCATCCGGTCCGGGACCGATACAACCCAGAATCACTTCATCCAGGGCGTCCGCGGGAAACGGCTGTCTTGCCAACAGTGGCCGACCCGCCGCGACCGCCAGGTCGGAGGCGTGGAAAGGTCCCGGTGTACCCCGGGCTTTGAGAAACGGTGTGCGGCTTCCATCCACGATGTAGACCGGCTTTGATGACGATTCGCGGGTTTGCATGTTCGCCTCTCGCTGGGTTTCAGTATCAGGTCAGTGCTCGTGTGGCGTCGCGTCAGGCGGCACCTAAGGTGTTCAGCTGGGAAATCGGGTCAATCCGGACATCGCTCACAGGGGCAGTCTTGAGATGCTCGAAGGCATTCACCTGGATCACCCAGTTGCGCCACAGCTCTGCTTCTTCCAGCACTTCGCAATCACGGGCGCTCAATATACCCAGACGGGCTGCTTCGATAACGCTTGATGACCGGTCCGGGGCATGCAACTGTCCAGCCCGGCGAGCCCGTGCGAGGGTTTTTTCCAGGGGTGCTGCCAGAGTCACCGTCTTCAGAGCGGCCTCCAGCTGACCGGTTCGATGCTGGGCGTCCCCGGGCAAGGCGATGCCTTGAGTCAGGCGGTCACGGCACTCACCCGGCTGTAACAAAGACTCGGCCACCCGGTGATCGAGCCGGTCAGTGGTTTTGTGAAACGGCAGTCCGGTAGGGAAGATCAATCCTCGCAACAACCAGGCTGCCGGCCGGATTGGCATGTTGCGCAGCAGGCTGCGCAGCGCATGCTGGATACGATAAAGTGAATCATCCAATGCCCATTCCAACAGGGGTAGATCCTCGGGTTTTTCACCTTCATCCGCATAACGCTTCAGGCAGGCACTGGCGATGTACAGGTTGCTGAGTATGTCACCGAGTCTTGCGGAAAGACGTTCTTTGCGTTTCAGCGCCCCACCCAGGGTCATCAGGGCCACATCCGTGGTGAGGGCGAATGCGGCACTCATCCAGTTGAGACGCTGAAAGTAGCGTCGCGTCGAACCCTTGAAAGGACTCGCAGAGAGTCGGCCATGGGTGAGGCCGAGCCAGCTGGTGCGGGCCAGATTGGTCATCAGAAATCCCGCGTGAGCGAAAAGCGCTTCGTCAAACTGCGAGAGCGCGGCCTGTCGGTCCTGGTTTTGCGCGGCTTCGAACTCCTTGAGCACATAGGGATGGGCGCGGATCGCACCCTGGCCGAAAATGATCATGCTGCGGGTCAGGATGTTGGCTCCTTCGACCGTAATGGCGATGGGTATTGCTTCATAACTGCGGCCGATCAGGTTGTCGGGTCCGAGACAGATCCCGCTGCCGCCCTGGATATCCATGGCATCGTTGATCACCTGGCGATATCGTTGGGTCAGGTGGTATTTCACGATTGCAGAGATCACCGACGGGGACTCTCCCTGATCCAGTGCCGTGAGCGTCAGTTTGCGTGCTGCATCCATCTGGTAGGTGAGTCCGCCAATCCGCGCCAGGGCTTCCTCGATACCTTCGAACCGTCCGATCGACTGGTTGAATTGCTGGCGGACCGCTGCATAGGCTCCGGTGTAGCGACTGGCGAGTTTTCCCGCACCGGTGGCCAGTGCCGGCAACGAGATGCCCCGGCCTTCGGAGAGGCAGTCCATCAGCATCCGCCATCCCTGCCCGACGCCCGTACGACCGCCGATTACCCAATCCAGGGGAATGAAGACGTTGTGTCCGCTTATCGGGCCATTCTGAAAGGGGATGTCGAGGGGCATGTGCCGTTTGCCGATCGAGATCCCCGGGGTGTTGCGGGGAATCAATGCCAGGGTAATGCCCGGACGGGGATCATCGCTCAGCAGTCGGTCAGGGTCCTCCAGCTTGAACGCCAGACCGATCAGGGTGGCGATGGGTGCCAGGGTGATATAGCGCTTGTCGAAATTGAGCCGTATACCGAGGAGCTCCTTGTCTTGGTATTCCCCGCGGCAGACGATACCAAGGTTCGGTATGGCGCCGGCGTCGCTGCCCGCCTTTGGACTGGTCAGGGCGAAGCAGGGGATCTCCTCCCCGTGGGCAAGGCGACTCAGGTACTGCGCCTTCTGCGTTTCACTGCCGTAGTGCAGCAGCAGCTTCGCAGGACCCAGAGAGTTGGACACCATCACCGTAACGGCGGCGGTGATACTGCGACTGGCAATTTTCATCACGACCTGAGAGTGGGCATAGGCGGAAAATCCAAGACCACCGTAAGCTTGCGGGATGATCATGCCGAACATGCCGCTTGTTTTTATGAAGTCCCACACGGCCTCAGGCAGATCTTTGTCTTCGTGGGTGATCTGCCAGTCGTCGAGCATTTCACACAACTGTTCAACCGGTTCGTCGATGAATGCCCGCTCCCGATCGGACAGTTCACAAGGCGGATATTCGAGCAATTCCCTCCAATCCGGTCGCCCACTGAACAGGGCCCGGTCCCACCAGACTGTACCGGCCTGCAGGGCCTCCTGTTCGGTCTTCGACATTCCGGGCATGACCTGGCGGAAGGCGTTCAGCAAAGGGCGGGAAATCCAGTCCCGGCGATGTTCCGGCATCAGGTGAAATACAGGACCAGCGCATAGATCATCCCGACCAGCAGGATGCCGGAGGGGGTCATCAGGCCGGTAAGGTAGAGGCATGTGAGGAGTATCGGAGGAATGACGATCCACACCATGGCGCGAGCCGAAGCGTAGGCCAGTGCCCATACGGTGATCAGCAACAAGGCGAGTCCCATGATCATCATCGGTTAACCTCCCTGAGTGTTTGACCGCAAGGTGTCCGCCGCTTCGTCCTGCGGCGTTGCTGTACGGGTTTTACGCCGTCTCAGCCGAATCAGTGAAAGCTTCCCCGGTGTGCCGGTCGGGGCTTCTCCATGAGCCGCGGCGGCGAAAGCCCGCGCGTCGTCGTTGTAGAGCATGTCCTCGTCACCCCAGGGTAATCGGCGATAGACCGCAAGATCATCCAGACCAAGAAATGGGTATTTAATGATGTCGAAGTAGGGCGAGTAGTCGAAATCTTTGGGTGTGATCAGACGCGGATTGCGTTTGATGACGCGCAGGCTTCCGTCATCATCCCGGTCGATGAAGGGAAGAATCGGAAAGTTGATGTCATTGAAGGCAGACGCAAGCATGGATGAACACACCGTGCGGGTAGGGGAGCCGGCATTGTGTTCGAAGAGACTGGAGCGCCAGCGTCTGGGCAGTATGGTCCAGGGTAGGAAAAAGCGCGCCAGATCGAGCAGATGGCGCATGTCGTAGTCGAAACCCAGATGTTGAATGGCGTGGGTCACCACCTTCTGCGCATCTTCGGGTTCGAGCCCGCTGGGACGGCAGATCCGCAGGTGATCCCGGCGGTATTTGGAAATCGGCACAATGACCGTGCCCACACCCAGCAACGCTTCCACCAGCAGCTGCTCGGAAGTATCGCCGTGGTAACTCATGCGCACCCGTTGCTGCAGTTTCGGGTCCCTGATGTCGTAGATGCGTCCGATGTACAGGGCGGAGTGGGTCCATGTGCTCTGGGTAATGGTTTTGATGACGTTGCTGACCCGACTGCGTCCCTCCAGCAGCAGGACATCTCCCGGGCGCAGTTCGTAGCTCAGTCGGTTGAAATCGCACAAGGGGGAGGTGGCTGGCGGCCCCTCTTTGGTCAGCCAGTCCGCGATCCATTGCATGATTCGTTGACCCAGTCTGCGCATGCGAAATACCGAGTAAATTACTAAGGCATTGATGTGAGTATAGACCGAAATCTCACGCTCTGAGTTTCATTTCGTCTCAGCGACCTGCAAAGTCATGCAGGGATTCTGTTCGGCGAAGAGAGGTGTTGCGGCACGCGGATTTTTCATCCGGCATGAAAAACCTGGTTGTGTTGGAAGCGAAGCTGAGTGAATAAAATCGATAAATAACAGGTAGAAAAACCAATATTCTCAGAGTGCTCTGAGAAAGGTATTCACGAGATGAAGCAGTGTATGAGTATGGATCCGGATGAGTAGCCGAGGATTCAGGCCCTATCGGGTGAATTTAATTTGACGAGCATCTCGTCATAAACTTCCCAGGCAGAGGCGGCTTCCTCCGGGGCGACCTTTTCAATCGCATAACCCAGGTGGATCACCACGAAATCCCCGGCCTGCAGGGTTTCGTGTTGCAGCATGAACAGACTCACATCCCGCTCGACGCCTTTTGCCTCACAGGTGGCGGTGTATCCATCGATACGTTTAATTTGCATGGGTATGCCGAGACACATGATATAAATGTTACTCAGATCAGATGAGACCATTCTCTCAGCCACTCCATCGGCTGTTCAAGAGAAAGCTGTAATCACTACGAATGCATCAATCACAATGACACAAAACATACTGATTCTCGGCATAGGCAACACCCTGCTCAGCGACGAGGGGGCGGGGGTTCACCTGGTCAGCCGGATGCGGGCCGCAACCGGGGACATTTCCGGTGTTGAGTACCTCGATGGGGGAACCCTGAGTTTCACCCTGGCTGAACCGATTGCTCAAGCCAGTGGATTGATCGTGGTTGATGCCGCGCGTATGAAGCAGGCGCCGGGAACCGTGCACATCTACCGGGATGAGGAGATGGATGAGTATCTTAAAGGCAACCGGGCGAGTGTCCATGAGGTGAGCCTGAGTGACCTGCTGGACATCGCCCGATTGTCCGAAACCCTTCCTCCACGACGCTGCCTGGTCGGTATCGAACCCGAGGAACTCGACTGGGGTGAGTCACCCAGTCCGGTGGTGTCGGAAGCGATCGACCGTGCGATCGGGCAGATCCAGGCACTGCTCAGGGAGTGGCAAACCGATCCACTGACGGAAGCCTGAGTGCGCTCCCAACCGGCGGGAAATTGTCCGAATTGTATCTTTAATTTTACAAGAAGCAGAGTGAGAATCGAGCATGAAAAACACCTTCATCCATGACCTTCCAGACGAAAAGGGCTTTTTCGGAGAGTACGGAGGCAGTTTCATTCCTGAGCCCCTACAGGCAATTATGGATGAGATCACCACAGCCTATCTCGCGATTCGTCAGGACCCGGAATTTGTCGAGGAACTGAGTGACCTGTACCGCCACTATGTAGGCAGACCCAGTCCCATATTTCATGCCGCGAACCTGTCTCGGAAATTCGGTGCAAGATTCTATCTAAAGCGCGAAGATCTGAATCATACGGGCGCCCATACGCTGCCAGCCAGGGAAAGCGAAGCGAAGGCTGGTAGTCCCCGGTAGTCGCGAGGCGATACTGGAAACCCGACGAGCCGTAGGCGCC
>JBEVVH010000016.1:0-34570 GCA_040507245.1 Candidatus Thiodiazotropha sp. | reverse complement strand
CCGGGGCACTAATAGGCTGTCAAAGATCGAATCGATTTTGGTGGACTTGGATGTCCCAAAATCTTTCATGAGATCGAAGACTCGCTTGGGGATCGCCGATATGGATGATCTCGGTGTTCTTCGGGTAACGCCTGCGATGGCAAAAAGACAGGAATCTTTGCAGGTATTCCGGTTCCTGAGGAGGCGGTTTAATGATCGTCATGATCTTGGGACTCTGAATTTAAGTGAGTGAAAGGCAGACCAGCGTGGGGCGTGATCCGGCAGCCTGCGCGGATCTTCAGAACAGGCGATCCGAATCCTCGCAAAGTGCTTATAAGTATTGTAGTTTCCTGATCAAAGCTTAGGAACAAGTTTAGCAACCCTTTTCAACTTGTCGAAATGAGAGTCTTCTGTAGACTCCACACAAGCGGCTAGTTTAACAAAAATCTACAAGCCATAAATTTAACGCAATTCATGTTTATCATCTATTCCGGATTGCAAATTGCAATTCGGTTGATGAATGTCATTCCGGAGGCAACCAATGAAAGCACGGGTGGTATGGGTGGAAGGCACCGCCATGATGGGGGAGTCGGGTAGCGGGCATGCTGTGGTGATGGATGGTCCTCCCGATCACGGTGGTCGCAATCTGGGGGTGCGCCCCATGGAGATGCTGCTTCTGGGTATGGGGGGGTGTACCGAATTCGATGTGCTCGCCATCCTGAAGAAGGCGCGTCAGCCGGTCAGCGGCTGTGTGGTGGAGCTGGAAGCGGACCGGTCTGAAGAGGATCCTAAGGTGTTCACCCGGATTCATGCCCATTTTATCGTCACGGGTAAGGATCTCAGCGAGAAACATGTTGCCCGGGCCATTTCGCTGAGCGCGGATAAATACTGCTCTGCCTCGATCATGCTCGGCGCCACGGCCGAGATCACCCACGATTACGAGATCGTTAATGAATAATCTGGCCGCGACCTTCGACGAACTGGTGTCCGAGTATTACCGGATCTGGTTTCGCTATCATCCCCTGGCGGCGGTCTATGCCTCGGTACCTGGCTATGAGGGACTGTTGACCGCAGATGCCGACGATGAGATTGGTGCGCTCAGCAGCCTGATCGGAAACCTTCTGGTGGGACTCAAGGAGCTCGACTTCGATGCTCTCGATCCGGACCAGCAACTCGATCTGCAACTGGTCTACGGTTCCGCGCTGGTGGAGCACCGGATGCTCCTGGAACAGGACTGGCGCTACCGGGACCCGGCCCGCTATCTGCCTCTGCAGCAGTTGCAGGAGTTGGTAATCCGCCAGCCTGAGCGGCTCTGTGACGCCTTGATGGGGGTCATGGAAAAGACCCCCAACTATCTGCGTGATGCCCGGGGGCGTCTGATGGAGATGCCTGGCCTGGTCTCGACCCTGTGGCTCGCCGATGCCCTGGAGACTCTGGAAAGAGGAATTCCCTGGCTGAAAAGGCTCGACCACGAAATGCCCCAGGGGCGCGAGTGCTGTGCGGATAAAGGTCGGATGAAGAGCCTGTGCACTCAGTCGGTGGAGGCCTTGAGCGACTTTCAGCAACAGTTGATCAATGACCTGGTGCCGATTGCCTCGGGCAGTGCGGAATGCGGGGTCGAGCTGTTGGACTGGCTGTTGCGGCATCGCGACCAGATGGCTATCGACGCCGAGCAGGCCATGGAATATGTCCATGGGCGCGGGGAACAGATCAGCGCGAAGCTCGAATCACTGGGTGGCATCGATACGATTCTGGCCCGAATTTCCTCGCAGACCCGGCTTGTGGGCGATGAACGCATCCAGGCCTATCGGGACGAGGCGCACAAGCTCAAGCAATTCGTGCAACAGGAGGTCTTGCTGCCGGATCCCGGGCAACCCCTGGAATTCCGGGTGACCGACAACTGTTTCAAACAACCCGATTGCGGCAGCTATCTGCGCACGGACACCGGAGGTATCTTCCTGATTCCCCACGATGAGCAGGTGGGAGGCGGGGAGACCCTGTCCGAAATCCGCATGCGCAACCTGTACGGAAGCTGGGCGGGGCGTCACTATCTGGCCTGGGCAGGGGGGGTCTCCGCGCACAGTCTGGTACGTCAGATCAACCCGTCCGCGGCCTTCAAACGGGGTTGGGCCCACTATTTCAGCCGAATCCTCGAGACCCGGGGTTACTTTGATGAGAAGGACCGGGCGCTGCTGGAGTTACGTCGCAAGATTCTGGTGGAGCAGGCAACCATCGATCTGGAGTTCCATACCGGGCGGATCGACAGCCAACAGGCCTTGCAGCGACTCAAGGCCCTGTCCAGTGTTCCCTGCTGGGCGGAAGTCAGCTTGACAGCCATCTCCCGGCGCCCTACTGATGCCTTCATGGCCCTGCTTGGGGCCGACCTGCTGGAGCGCCTGATCCAGCAACAGCAGCAACAGTATCCGGACAAATCCCTGCTGGCGCTGCATGAGGCGCTGTTGGCCCATGGTGCGGTGGCGCTGCCCTTGGTGGTGCAGCGGGCCTGCGGTCAGGAGATCTGGGAAAGCAGTCTGAAATCGGTGCTGGGCGCATGAATCGGCCGCAACGTCATCTGGGCATGAGTCATGTCGCCCTGAATGTCCGGGATATGCCGGCGAGTGAGCATTTTTATGTCGAACTCATGGGCATGCAGGTCGAGTGGCGGCCGGATCCGGACAACGTCTACCTCAGCTCCGGCCCCGACAACCTGGCGCTGCACCGGACGAACGCGGAGTCCTTCGACGAAGCCGCCCAGCGCCTCGACCATATCGGGTTTTTCATGGACAGCCCGCAAGTGGTGGACAAGTGGTTCGCCTTTCTCTCCGGGCAGGGGGTGAGGATGCGCAACCCGCCCCGGACCCACCGGGACGGGGCGCGGAGCTTCTACTGCTTCGACCCGGATGGGGTGACGGTACAGATCATCTACCATCCACCGGTCAAAGGGTATCTGGACGGGAAATGACCCGGGTTTGTGGCTGAAAACAATACGGATATGAATTGCGTTTAATTTGACCACGAAGGACACGAAGGACACGAAGCATGGAATTTGATGAGCTCTCGAATCGAGTGATCGGCTGCGCACTTGAGGTCCATCGTGAGCTGGGGCCAGGTCTATTGGAGTCAACCTATGAGCAGTGTCTCGCGCATGAGTTGAAGCTCAATGGTCTCCAGTTCAAATTACAGTACGCACAACCTGTCAATTACAAAGGTGTCCGACTGGATTGCGGCTATCGGGCTGATATCCTGATAGAGGATGAATTGATTATCGAACTTAAAAGTATCGATGCCATCAAGGGTATCCATGAAGCACAATTACTGACTTACATGAAATTGGCCGGGATCAGAACTGGGCTGCTCATGAATTTCAACGTCAAAAAGCTGAAGGATGGGATAAGGCGGTTTGTACTGTGATCCTTCGTGTGCTTCGTGATCTTCGTGGTGAGACACCAGATCAGCGGACCAGGACATCAGGGCGTCCAGGCTATCGCACATCATAAGCTGCATCACTAACAGCAAACCAGAAAAAAGCCCGCATTGAGCGGGCTTTTTGTGTTGGCTGGGGATGGAGGATTCGAACCTCCACATACGGAGTCAGAGTCCGTTGTCCTGCCATTAGACGAATCCCCAGTTGCAGACTCGGTGCGAGGTGCAAGGCACCCGCAGCAGGCGAGCCAGACTTAGCGCTTGGAGAACTGCGGACGCTTGCGGGCTTTGTGCAGGCCCACTTTCTTACGTTCCACCGCACGGGCGTCGCGGGTCAGGAAGCCGGAACGACGCAGCACGGTGTGCAGAGACTCGTCGTAGGCGTCCAGGGCGCGGGAGATGCCGTGACGGATGGCGCCGGCCTGACCGGTGGTGCCGCCGCCTTTGACGGTGACCTTGATGTCAACCTTGTCCAGGGTCTCGGTGGCCTCCAGCGGCTGACGGACCACCATGCGGGCGGTTTCACGGCCGAAGTACTCGTCGAGGGGGCGGTTGTTGACCGTGATGCTGCCGTTGCCGGCGGTCAAAAAGACGCGGGCGGTGGAGCTTTTACGGCGACCGGTGGTGTTATGCGTTTCTGCCATCTTCTTTACTCTCGTCGTTTCAGATGTCCAGCGGCTGGGGCTGCTGGGCCTGATGAGGATGTTCCGGGCCGGCGAAGACGCGCAGCTTCTTGAACATGGCGCGTCCCAGCGGGTTTTTGGGCATCATGCCTTTGACAGCGTGTTCGATCGCCTGCTCGGGCGCTTTCTGTAACAGCTTGTCCAGGCTGACGGACTTCATGTTGCCGATGAAGCCGGTGTGATGATAGTACATCTTGTCGGCCAGCTTGTTGCCGGTCACCCGGATCTTCTCCGCGTTGACCACGACGATGTAATCGCCGGTATCCACATGGGGGGTATATTCCGGTTTGTGCTTGCCGCGCAGACGTCGTGCAATTTCCGTGGACAGACGACCCAGGGTCTTGTCTGTGGCGTCCACGAGATACCAATTGCGGCGGACCTCAGCCGGCTTTGCGCTTAAAGTAGTCATCCGATGTCGCTCCAATGGGAGAACTATTATGCCTCGAAAAAGACGGCGGATATTACATGATCCCGGAGAACCGCACAAGACCCATGCAAACAAAATCCGTTTGATCGACCGGATTGAGCGGGGCGGGCCTGGCAAGCGGCAAAAAAAAGCGCAACAGGGGATGCTGCGCTGAAAAATGTTTACCACCAAAGGAGGATTACTGTACATAACGTATCAGTATTTTGAAATTATCTAATATGCCAATATTCCTGTCAAGCTATTTCCAGACCTTTATTTTGATATGATGCTTCCCCCTCGACAGGCGTGCCTCACTCTGCATGTGATGATCGGTGAGCGCTCGGTTGAATTCCTGAAATTTTCTGATTAGCTAGAAGCTTATGTTAATTAGCAGTATCGCGATTCTGGTCGGCTTGGTGATCCTCGTTTGGAGCGCCGATCGGTTTATCAGCGGCGCGGCGGCCCTGGCGGACAACCTGGGGGTTTCCCCCATGCTGATCGGGCTCACCGTGGTGGGTTTCGGCACCTCGGCGCCGGAAATCCTGGTCTCTACGATGGCGGCCCTGGATGGGAACCCGGGGTTGGCCATCGGTAACGCGATCGGCTCGAATATCGCCAACATCGGCCTGATTCTCGGGGTCACGGCTATCGTGATGCCCCTGTCGGTACATTCCAGTGTGCTGCGCCGCGAGTATCCGCTGCTGCTGGCGGTATCGATTATCGCTTATGCATTGATGTGGGATGGTGATTTGAGCCGCATGGACGGTACGATGCTGATCACCCTGCTGGTTGTGGTTCTGGGCTGGATGATCCATACCGCGAAAACCGGTGGTACGGACCCGATCGCGGGGGAATACGAAGCGGAAATCCCGCATAACATGCCCACCCGCAAGGCCCTGATCACCCTCAGCATCGGTCTGGCTTTGCTGTTGCTTAGTTCGCGTCTGCTGGTGTGGGGTGCGACCCAGGTGGCGGTGGCACTGGGGGTAACCGACGTGGTGATTGGCCTGACCATCGTGGCGATCGGGACCAGTCTGCCTGAACTGGCGGCGAGTATCACCAGTGCGCTGAAGAAGGAAGATGACATTGCCATTGGCAACGTGATCGGTTCCAATCTCTATAATCTGTTGGCGGTTCTGAGTATTCCGGGTCTGATCGCACCGGGTTCCTTCGCTCCGGAGGTAACCATACGGGATCTGCCGGTGATGCTGGGATTGACCCTGTTTCTGTTTCTGATGGGCTATGGTTTCGGCAAGCCGGGACGTATCAACCGGGTCGAGGGGGGGCTGTTGCTGGCCTGCTTCGTCGGCTACCAGTCCTGGCTGTTCCTGTCGCTGTTGAATCAATGAGCGCCGTGATTGAATGAATGAAAGACCGGTTTTGAAGAAAATTACCGATACCCCAACCGCTGAAGATCGGTTGCGGATGATCGATTTGGGGCGTGCCGTCATCGAGACCGAAGCCGCCGCCGTCTCCGCCCTGATTCCCCGTCTGGATGAGGCCTTCGCCCAGGCCTGTCACTATCTGCTGCACTGCCAGGGGCGGATCGTGGTGATCGGCATGGGCAAGTCGGGACACATCGGCAACAAACTCGCGGCGACCCTGGCGAGTACCGGCAGCCCGGCCTTTTTCGTTCATCCGGGAGAGGCCAGTCATGGTGATCTGGGCATGATCACCCGCCAGGATGTGGTGCTGGCCCTGTCCAACTCGGGGGAAACCGGTGAACTGCTGGTGATCCTGCCACTGCTCAAGCGCCTGGGTGTGCCGCTGATCGCGATGACCGGACGCCCCCAGTCTACCCTGGCGCGGGAATCCGAGGTGCACATCGACGTGAGCGTGGACAAGGAGGCCTGCCCGTTGGGACTCGCGCCCACCTCCAGCACCACCGCGACGCTGGTCATGGGGGATGCCCTGGCGGTGGCGTTGCTTCAGGCGCGTGGTTTTACCGCAAAGGATTTCGCCCTGTCTCATCCAGGCGGCAGTCTGGGACGGCGTCTGTTGCTGCATGTCGGTGATATCATGCACAGCGGTGAAACTCTGCCCTGGGTGCATCCGCAGGCGAGCCTGCATGAGACCCTGGCGGTGATGTCCGGCAAGGGGTTGGGTATGGCGGCCGTGGTGGATCATTCGCAACGGGTGCTCGGGGTCTATACCGACGGGGACCTGCGACGGACCCTGAACCGTCCCCTCGACATCCATCAGGTCAAGGTGCAGGAGGTGATGACCGAAAACTGCATCACCGTGGTGCCTGAAATGCTGGCTGCCGAGGCCTTACAGTTAATGGATGAGCGCAAGATCAATGGCCTGCTCGTGGTGGATGGAGAACAACATTTGATCGGTGCGTTCAACATGCACGATCTGCTAAGAGCCGGCGTTATGTAGGGGGTTGTGTGAGGGATATTCTGGAAAAGGCTGCAGCGATCAGGCTTGTGATCTTCGACGTCGACGGGGTGTTGACGGACGGAGGTCTGTTTCTCGGCGATGACGGCCAGGAGTACAAGGCCTTCCACTCCCGGGATGGGCACGGCATGAAAATGCTGCAAAGCGGGGGTGTGGTGATCGGTATCATCACTGGTCGCAGCTCGGAAGTGGTTCGCCTGCGCATGGAAAGTCTTGGCATCTCACATGTCTATCAGGGGCAGCACGATAAATTGCCTGCTTACGTGGAATTGCGGGACAAACTCGGACTGCAGGACACAGAGGTTGCATATGTGGGTGATGATGTGGTGGATCTGCCGATCATGCGCCGGGTTGGGCTGGCAATCGCTGTCCAGGACGCGCATCCGTTTGTCGTCCAGCACGCCCACTGGCAGACTCCCCATGGTGGTGGGCGGGGTGCCGGACGGGATGTTTGCGAGCTGTTGCTCGAGGCGCAGGGCAAGCTGCAAGACCTACTGGAAAGTTATCTTTGAAACGGCGCTTGCTGGCCCCTCTACTGTTGTTGGCTGCCGTCCTGAGCCTGGCCTGGTGGGTGAACGAATTGTCGCAGCCTGAATCCCCTCCGCAACAGGCGGTACTCGATACCCCGGACGCCTATGCGGATGGCCTGTTGGTGAAACGTTTCGATGAGCAGGGTCTGCTGATTCAGAGTTTGCAGAGTCCGCGCATGATCCATTTCGATCAGGCAGGCGTCACGGAATTCACCCGTCCGGTGGTGCGTCAGTACAGCGAGCGGACGCCACCCTGGATTCTACAAGCCGAGAAGGGCGTCGCCCGGCATCGCGAGGAAAATCTGTTTCTCCCGGGTGATGTGATGATCGATCGACCAGAGGCTGAGGGTGCTGCCCCGTATCATATCCGCACCCGGGACCTGAGCCTGGAGATACCGGGTGTGCATGTCACCACCGATCAGTCAGTCACGGTGACCAGCCGGGAACAGCGGATCACGGGCCGGGGTCTGGAGGCCTGGCTGCAGGAGCCCGCACGCCTGCGGCTGCTGCATCAGGTACGGGGGCACTATGTATTTGACTAGGTCAGTACGGTTGATCTGGATGCTATCGCTGCTCGCGGGCTGTTCTGTGGCCTGGGGGCTTGAGAGTGATCGGGAACAGCCCATGGAACTTGCCGCAGACAGCCTCTCCATCGACGAATCCAAGGGGGTGAGTCTGTACGAGGGTCATGTGGAGATCACCCAGGGGAGTTTCCGGATGTGGGCGGATCGGGTGTGGATTTATCGGCATCAGGGCAAAACCGAAAAGATCATCAGCGAAGGAACCCCGACCCGCTTTCAACAATTGCTGGAAGTTGATGGGGAGCTGGTGAAGGGGCAGGCCCTGAGAATGGAGATCGAGCTTGGGCGCAACGAGTTGCTGATGATCGATCAGGCCCGTCTGGAGCAGGCTGGGAACCAGTTCGGCAACGACCGTATTTTGTATAACCGAGGCAGCGCCCAGGTCAAGGCAGGTAGCAGTGCTCAGGGCAAGGAGCGGGTCCAGGTCGTGATTGAACCCCAGGGCACGCGTGAGGCGCCATGAGTCGATTGGAGGTCAACGGCCTGGAGAAGCAGTATCGCAGGCGCAAGGTTGTCGATGGCGTGTCCCTGAGTCTCGACAGCGGTCAAGTGGTGGGTTTGCTGGGGCCCAACGGGGCAGGCAAGACCACCAGTTTTTACATGATTGTCGGCCTGGTCGAAGCAGACCGGGGATCGATCTGTCTCGATGGACAGGACCTGACGGACCTGGCCATGCACAAACGGGCCCGTCTCGGTATCGGTTATCTGGCCCAGGAACCCTCGATATTCCGCCGTCTCAGCGTGGAGCAGAATATCCTGGCAATTCTTGAGACACGCAAGGAGTTGAATGCCCAGGGCCGGAGCCAGCGCTGCCAGCAGCTGCTCGAGGAGTTCGGCATCGATCACCTCAAAGAGAGTCTTGCGATGAGTCTGTCCGGGGGGGAGCGGAGACGCCTGGAGATCGCCCGGGCGCTCTCCATGGAACCCGCCTTTATCCTGCTTGACGAGCCCTTTGCCGGGGTGGATCCGATCGCAGTCATCGAAATCAAGAAGATCATCAGGTACCTCAAGTCCATGGAGATCGGGGTGCTGATCACCGACCACAATGTTCGTGAAACCCTTGATATCTGTGACCGTGCCTACATTATCAATAGTGGAAAGGTTCTGGCGGAAGGGCAAACCCATGAGATTCTCGCCAACCAGGAGGTTCGGAATGTCTACCTTGGGGATAATTTTTCAATGTAAGGCAGTGATCCAAAAGGAAAATAAAAACCATTCAAAACATCGGCCAGGAGATGAAGAAGATTCTTTCCGGGTGTGTGTGTTTTTAGCTAGAATGTAAATAAAGACATACAAATTACGTACCAGGCCCCGAATTTATCTGCAATGAAGCAGGCGCTACAGCTCCGACTCGGACAACATCTGACCATGACCCCTCAATTGCAGCAGGCAATCCGCCTGTTGCAATTGTCCGCGCTCGACCTGACCCAGGAGGTGCAGGAGGTGCTGGAAGCCAATCCCATGCTGGAGATCGAGGATGAGTATGGGCAGTACTCACACAGGGAGTCCTCGGATCCCGGCAGTGATTCCGGACAGGAGATCGGGCCGTCATCGGATGCCAACGACATCAACAACGAGCGGGAGATCAAGACCGATAGCAGCCAGATGTCGGAAGATTTACCGGTGGACAGCGAGTGGACGGATGTCTATGACAGTTATCTGCCCCCCTCGAGTGGTAGCGGCGAAGCCTCGGACAACGACTTCCTGCTGCAGCGCAGCAGTGCCACCACCCTGCACGACCACCTGATCTGGCAGATGACCCTCACCCCCTTCACGGACCAGGATGTTCTGATCGCCAACTCAGTGATCGACAGCATCGATGAGGATGGCTACTTCAAGGGTGACGTGGAAGAGATTCGCCAATCCCTGGATGATGAAGAGGCGACGGTGGAGGACGTGGAGGCGGTGCTGCACCGCATCCAGGCCTTCGATCCCCCAGGGGTCGGCGCCCAGGATCTGCGGGATTGCCTGTTGATTCAGTTGCGACAACTGCCAGAAGAGACACCTTACCTGGTTTCGGCGATCCGCCTGTGCCGGGATTACTTCGGTCTGCTGAGCAACCAGGACCAGAATCAGATCACCCGGCGCATGAAAATCGAGCCGCAGGAGCTGGCCTCGGTGATGCAGCTGATCCGCACCCTCAATCCACATCCGGGTACTTTGATCGCCGAGAGCGAACCTGAGTACGTGATACCGGATGTGTTCGTGAGCAAGCGCAACAACCGCTGGGTGGTTGAACTCAATGGCGAGGTGACTCCCAAGCTTAGGGTCAACAACGACTATGCGAACCTGATCAAGCGGGCGGACCAGAGCGATGACAACACCTTTCTGAAGAATCACCTGCAGGAGGCGCGTTGGTTCATCAAGAGCCTGATGAGCCGAAACGAGACGATACTCCGGGTGGCGAGCAAGATCGTGGAATATCAGCGCGGCTTCTTCGAACATGGTGAAGAGGCAATGAAGCCCCTGGTGCTGCGGGACATCGCCGAGGCGCTGGAGATGCATGAATCGACCATTTCAAGGGTCACCACCCAGAAATATATGCACACCCCGCGCGGAACCCTTGAGTTCAAGTATTTCTTTTCCAGCCACGTCAATACGAGCGCGGGAGGCGAATGCTCCTCCACCGCGATCCGTGCGCTGATCAAAAAATTGATTGCCGCTGAAAAAACGGACAAACCGCTCAGTGACAACAAGATCGCCGCCATTCTTTCGGACCAGGGCATCAACGTGGCCCGTCGGACGGTGGCAAAGTACCGTGAATCGATGAGCATACCGCCATCGAATGAACGTAAGCGTCTGATGTGATGGAGTGATCGAAGCGGCCAGCAGTGCCTTCTCAGCCGTTCCTTTGCGGATGCATGCATGCACGAGGCAAATGGGAATGCGCTACGGCCCGGGACGCTCGAACCGAATCGCTCCAATGATCAGGCAGTGTGATGAGTTCACTCATCTATGATTAGGAGACAACTATGCAAATAAGCGTGACCGGTCATCATGTAGAAGTAACCGATGCCTTGAAGAACTACGTCGACAGCAAGTTCGAGCGTCTTGAGCGGCACTTTGATAATGTGATAAATGTGCACGTCATCCTGAGCGTCGAGAAGCTGAGACAGAAGGCAGAGGCCACCATGCAAGTGAACGGCGCCAATGTCTACGCTGATTCTGTACAGGAAGACATGTATGCGGCCATCGACGGGCTGACGGATAAATTGGATCGGCAGGTGCTCAAGCACAAGGAGAAGCTGCAGAGTCATCGTGCCGGTAGTGGCGCGAAGTACGCGGCGGAATAACTTTGTATCAATTGAACTGGCGAGGTCTCCATGTTTCCCGACGGATTTCTGGTTGAGGAACGGATCGGCTGCGGTGTGGAGGCAGCCAGTAAGAAACGGGTCCTGGAGCAACTCGGTCAAAGACTGGCCGAGTCAGCTCCGGATCTGACTCAGGATGAGGTGTTCGATGCGCTGCTGGAAAGGGAGCGTCTGGGCAGTACGGGGCTGGGTAAGGGGATTGCTCTGCCGCATGCCCGCATGTCCAAGATCACCCAGTCGGTCGCCGCGTTCGTGCAGCTGCCTGAGGGTATCGATTTTGATGCCATAGACAATAAACCGGTGGATCTGGCCCTTGCCATGCTGGTGCCTGAAGAAGCCACCGAAGAACATCTGCAGTTGTTGGCCAAGCTCGCACGAATGTTCGACGATGCGGATTTCTGTAGTGCATTGCGTGATGCGGATTCGTCCGAACAACTGTTTGATCTGATCCGGCAACGGGAAGCCTTGCTCGCCTGAGCGGCATTCCTGACTTACCCGCAATGTGCTTTGCTGGGGAACGTCCGGTCCGGTACCGTCTAATATCCCTGATTCCCAAGGTCCGCTTCCTGCCAACGCGGTATTTCCGGGATCGGGCGACGGGAATTACCAAGATATCGGGAGGTGGGTTTGTGATCTACACCGAACAGTGCGCCATTGCACGCGATGCCGGTCCAGGCACATGCCTTTATCCTTGCGCCCGGGGCGATGGGAGCTGAGCCGATGACACTGGTTTACACCATCCGTGATCTCTACGAGGAATTCGCCGGTGAACTGGAGCTCACCTGGAACGGCCAAGGTGAGCGGGTGCGCATCAATCTCGACAGCGAATCCCCCGACAGTCAGCAGCCGGCCGGCCCCTTGAACCTGATTCGCC
Source organism: Candidatus Thiodiazotropha sp. (assembly GCA_040507245.1). Lineage (GTDB taxonomy): Bacteria > Pseudomonadota > Gammaproteobacteria > Chromatiales > Chromatiaceae > Thiodiazotropha. The sequence continues at coordinate 22,383 of JBEVVH010000016.1, read as the reverse complement.
CGAATCAGATACAGATCATCGGTCGCCCCGAACAGCGACATCTGCTGCGGGGTGAGGCCGGTGCTTACCGCAACCAGCTCGAGGCTCTATTCAACGCCTCCCCGGTGGCGCTTATTTTTACGGATGGCCTCAAACCGGAAGTGGAATGCGAACGCATAGCCCTGGAGAAACACACCGCGCTCATGTATACCCCCCAGGGGGACAATCATGTTATTCACCGTTTGCTCGAGCGCTTCAGCCAGCCGATCGGCGAAACCATTCTGACCCATGGGGTTTTCATGGAGGTGTTGGGTAAGGGGGTATTACTCAGCGGTGATCCTGCGATTGGTAAAAGCGAACTGGCGTTGGCGCTGATTTCCCGGGGGCATCGTCTGATCGCGGATGACGCCACCGAATTCTACAAGACCGGGGGCAATGCCCTGAGTGGTCGCTGCCCCAAGGTGCTGCAGGACTTTCTTGAAGTCCGGGGCCTGGGCTTGATCAACATTCGCGCCATGTTTGGCAACAGTGCCATCAAACCGAATAAACAGTTACACTTGATTATCGATCTGCTGCACTTCGATGATAAAAAACTGCACGACATGGATCGTCTCGAAGGCTGCCATTCCCAGCGGACCATTCTTGATGTTCCGGTGCCGCAGACCAGCCTGCCGGTCGCGGCAGGCAGAAACCTGGCGATCCTGGTCGAAACCGCAGTCCGGCAACACCTGCTGATGATGGATGGCTACAACGCCACGGAGGACTTCGTCAGACGGCAGCAATACTATATCGATCATGGCTAGCCGATATCTTGAAAGTTGGGTTGCAAGACCGGCTAACACTACAGGCGGGATATGGCGAACGACATAAAGCTTCAGATCGTGACGGGATTGTCCGGATCGGGTAAGAGTATCGCGCTGCATACCCTGGAGGACATGGGGTACTACTGTATCGATAATCTGCCGGTTTCACTGCTGGAGTCGGTGGCGGATTATCTGTATGGCAATCCGGAGACCATTTTTCAAAAGACCGCAGTAGGTATCGATGCACGCAGTCAGCCGAGTCAGATACCCCTGCTTCCGGAGATGGTGTCTCAGATCCGGCAACGGGGACTGGATTGTCACATGCTGTTCCTCGATGCCCAGCTCGATACCCTGATCAAGCGCTTCAGTGAAACCCGTCGCAAACACCCCCTGACCAGTCCCCAGCGCTCACTGAGCGAGGCTATTCGGCATGAGCGGGAATTGCTCGATCCGTTGAACTCAGTCGCTGATTTGCGCATCGACACCACCCATACCAACATTCATGAACTGCGGGATCTGATTCGCAACCGGATCGGCGGGGAAGGCGGAAAGGTCTCGATACTCTTCGAGTCCTTTGGTTTCAAGCACGGCATCCCCCGGGACGTGGATTTTCTTTTTGATGTACGCTGTCTGCCCAATCCCCACTGGAAACCCGAGCTGAGACCGCATACCGGACTGGATAAACCGGTAGCCGAGTACCTCGGATCGCATCAGGAAACCCGGGACATGCTCTCTGACCTGATCCGATTTTTGTCCCGCTGGATTCCCATGTTCGAAGCGGACGGGCGCAGTTATCTCACGATTGCCATCGGCTGCACCGGCGGGCAGCATCGTTCGGTATACATCGCCACCCAATTGGCCAAACATTTTCAATCGGCGGGAATGCATGTCATGAGTCGTCATCGCGAGTTGTCATGAGTATCGGTTTGCTGCTGATCACTCACAGCCGGATCGGTGAAGCCCTGTTGGAGACAGCCAGCAAGATGCTGGAAGGTTCTGAACTGCCAGTGATTCGCACCCTATCCGTGGGAGTGGATTGTAATCCCGATCAGATCAGCCTGGAGGCTCGCAGCTTGCTCAAAAGCCTTGACGAGGGTCAGGGCGTGCTGGTGTTTACCGATATGTACGGCTCCACCCCGAGTAACATCGCTTTTGCACTTGCGGAAAAAAATCGGGTGAATGTCATCTCCGGGGTCAATCTGCCGATGCTGATCCGTACCCTTAACTATCCCGCACTGGATCTCAAGGCCATGACCGAAAAGGCGGTCAGCGGTGGCCGGGAAGGCATCCATTGCTGTGAGCGAGTGATCAAGTAAAGAAATACCATGTTGGACAAAGAAATCGAAATCATCAATAAACTCGGACTGCATGCTCGCGCAGCGGCCAAGTTGGTGAGTTGCGCCAGCGGATTCAGCAGTGATGTGTCACTCTATCGGAACGGGCAACGGGTGAATGGCAAGAGCATCATGGGGGTCATGATGCTGGCGGCGAACAAGGGTTCCGTGTTGAAGGTCGAAGTGGACGGGGTCGATGAGCAGCAGGCGATGGAGGCATTGGAACTGTTGATCAACAACAAGTTCGGGGAGGAACAATGACCCTTTCCTGTCAGGGAATCGGTATCAACACCAGCCGTGAGGTGGCGATCGGCGAGGCCTACCTGATGCAACAGGGGGTCCCCGAGATCAGCTACCGGGAGATCAGCCGCGATGGGATCGAGGACGAGGTGCAACGCTTCGAAGAGGCACTGCTCGCCACCACGGCACATCTGCGCGCGGTGCGCGAACAAATTCCGGCCGACACCGCACAGGACATCAGTGAATTCATCGATACCCATCTGCTGATGCTGGAGGACAACGCCATCGGCCAGGCCGCCATCAGTCTCATCCGGGATGAAGGCTACAGCGCGGAGTGGGCGCTGCAGGTGCGCCGGGATGAGTTGGTACGGATCTTCGATGAGATGGACGATCCCTACCTGCGCACCCGCAAGGACGATATCAATCACGTGGTGGGGCAGCTTCAGTTCGTACTGGCCGGAGGCACCCCGGAGGAACGCGGTGATCTCAAGGGTCGGGTGGTGGTGGCCCGGGATCTGACACCCGCGGAAACCATCATGATGAAGAACCAGGGAGTGGCGGCGTTTGTCACGGAGTTTGGCGGTCCCCTGTCGCACACCGCGATCCTGGCGCGCAGTCTTGGTATCCCCGCGGTGGTGGGTATTCACCAGGCCACATCCCTGTTTCGCCACGGAGAGCTGCTGGTGGTGGATGGCGCCCAGGGGGTGGTGCTGGCGGATCCCACCCCACGGATCCTCGATTACTACCAGCAGCGCATCGCGGAGCGCAAACGCCGGGAACGGGAACTGCGCCGTCAGGTGGATCTCCCGGCCATGACCACGGACGGGGAGCGGATCATCCTCTATTCGAATATTGAGCTGCCGGAAGATATCGGCATCACCCTACGCAATCGCGCCGACGGGGTCGGGCTTTTCCGCACCGAGTTCCTGTACATGAACCGTGCTGTACCCCCCAGTGAGGAGGAGCAGCTGGAGGCCTACCGCTCCGCAGTTGCCGGGTTGGACGGTATACCGATTACCATCCGCACCCTGGACCTGGGGGTGGACAAGACCACCGGGGCGATCTCCGATCAGGGCTGTATGCCTTCGATCAATCCGGCCCTGGGATTGCGTGCCATTCGCCTGTGCCTCAAGGAGCCGGAGCTGTTCGTGCCGCAGCTGCGGGCAATCCTGCGGGCCTCCGCTGAAGGCCCGGTGCGACTCATGATTCCCATGCTGTCGAGCATCCAGGAGCTCAGGCAGGTGATGAACATCATCGAACGGACCAAACAGGATCTGTGCAATGAGGGCTTGGCCTACGATCCGCAGATCCCCGTCGGCGGCATGGTCGAGGTACCCGCTGCAGCGCTGGCGGCCCGCTGTTTTGCCCGGCATCTGAACTTTCTCTCCATCGGCACCAACGATCTGATTCAATACACCCTGGCGGTGGATCGTATGGATGAGGAGGTCAACTTCCTCTTCGATCCCCTGCATCCGTCGGTATTGTCACTGATTCAGATGACTATCGATGCCGCCCATGAAGCGGGTATTCCGGTCAGCATGTGTGGTGAGATGGCGGGCGATCCCCGCTATGTCCGGCTGCTGCTGGGGATGGGATTGCGTGAACTGAGTATGCAGCCAAGCGCGCTGCTCGAAACCCGGGAACTGGTGCGTCAGAGCAGTCTGGTGGATCTGAGGGAGAAAACCCGGGAATACCTGGACCGTCTCAACAACACGGACGAGGAAGGGCTGTTCGAGCAGATTTTCCTCTAGCAGGCTGTTGAAATTCTACTCAGACGACACGATTCTGCGTTGAAATCCGCCTCAAAATGCTCATTTACTCCAGTAAACTGCGCTTTTTCGGCGAATTTCGCCTTGTCGCGCGCGCGTCTGAGCGAATTTCAACAGCCTGCTAGCGGCTGTTTGCCTGACCCTCCTTCCCTATGCATCGATCCCTGATGCCACAAGGTTGGTCTGGCTAATAGTGTGTCTTAGTCATCATTACCCGGTGTGCCATGACATAGGGTGCAACTCACCGGCGTACCCTTTGCCAGGTGGATGGTGCGGTTGCCATCGTCATCCCTGAGGTAGTCCCGGTCGGTCGCCGTCTGAGATAACACCGTGCCTTCCAGGTTCTGACCATGACAATTGCGGCAGGCGGTCGGGTTCCGCTCATAAAAGTCACCGTGGTTGAGGTTCCAGTTGCTGCTGTTCACATTGTGCATGCCATGCGGGCCGTTGAGGGTCAGTGATAGGCTGGTATGGCAGACCGCACAATCGCTGACGGTTCCGGCATGTCCCTGCAGCTGAGTGGCGGCCCGGTTGTCATTGGACTGGGGGTTGGCATTCGGCCAGATGGCATGGGGGGATCCGTGACAGCCCTCGCAGGCGACGCCCCCATGGCCACGGCTGTTACGGTACAGGGTGGCATCATTCTCCGCGAAGCGCTTGTTGCTCGCGATGCGGGGGGTGGGTGTGTCGATATCCCCGTCCCAGGCAATGGTCTGACGGATGCTGGTGCCGAGATGGCTGGATGAGTCTCCGGTATGACAGGACTCGCAACGGGGCTCGCTGCTCCAGGGCTGGCGGGAAGCCTGGCCGACCGCCAACATGCTGCCGTGACTCTGCTGCCCGGCATTCGGCCCGGAGGCGGTCAGATCGAGGGCCGCGGAGTAGTGACAGGAGGCGCAGAGCACAGGACGGCTGGCCATCAGCTGGGTGCCATGGCGGGCGTCGTGCAGCAGCAGGATGTTCTGCTTGGCCGCCTGAAGCACGGAGTTCGGGTCATTGATGTCATCCGGCAATACGAAGTCGATGCCGCTGCTCAGCGGGGCAGCGATCTCACCGGCGGCGTGGCAGTTCTGGCAATCCGCTTCCGAGGCCACGGGCAACACCACGTCGAGGGTTGCAAGGGTTGAACCACTGCTGAGATCCGTCGCCGTCACCCGCATCAATGGATAGGCATTCAGCTGACCCAGGTCATCGACGGGCAATATCGGGATGCCATGGGCGCTGAACCAGTCCATTCCGCTGTTATAGTCGTTGAAGGCCTGGGGTTGATTGGCTGAGTACGGGGCGCTGATGCCGGGCATGGCCTGGTCGAACATCAGCCCTTCATCGGGTTGGGGATTCAGGCCGAACAGGTCCATGACATAGCGGGTTCCTGTATCCGGGTTGATATCCCAGAAATTACTTTTCTGGATACCACCGGCCTGATTCTGGCTGGTGGTGGTGATGGAGCCGGAGGTGTCACTGGTGGCCGAGTAACTCACGCTGGCCTGGGTGTCGTCGAGTAACCTGGGTCGGGAACCCCGTTCGATCACCTGACTGTGCAGCACGTTGAAGGGGGGCAGGATGACAAAGGTCGAGTAGTCCAGGTCTGCGCAATGCATGCCCAGATCATTGAAGGCGAGCACCTGATGGGTTCCCGAGACTTCGCTGACCCCGCTACCGCCCCCGCCGTCATCACCCCCATCGTTTTCGTCATCGGAAGAGTCGCCGCTGCTACCGCCCCCGCCGCAGGCAAATAGTGTCAGACTCAAGCACAAAAACATAAGCCAGGTGAGTCTTTGGATCATGATCCTGCTCCCTTGATTGATTGAGTAACGACGCCGTGCTGTTATAAATAGGAAAAATATCCCAAATTTAGGTTGGCTGCCACAGGTACACTCTAATATCGGATCCAGGTCTCATCCTGGGGAGAATGACCTGGGTGTACAGACCGGGTGATACTTTGCGCCGTTGTGAGCGTCCCATTCTGGACGGGGTGCTGACAGGTATTCGAACAGAACAGTCTTAAAAGGGCCTTAAACGGCGGTTATACGCCGTTCGTCCATCTGCTTGGGGACGCATATCCTGACTGGTGTGGAAGGTTCAGGTTGGGTGTCTCAGCCGAACCCGGGTCTGCATTCCCACGCGGAGCGCGGGAGCGCAGGAACGAGAGAATAGGGTCGCTGTTTATGCATTTTCCTCGATTTCCCAGTTTCCGAGGGAAAGTCAGCCGTCGCTTTTCGCCAGAACGTTGGCCATTTCAGCGCATGACGGGGCGCACCCCCCAGATTTTTTGGGCATACTCGCTGATTGTGCGATCACTGGAGAAATACCCCATCCGCGCGGTATTGAGAATCGCCATGCGGTTCCACTGGGCCGGGTTCTGGTACGCCCGGTCCGCCTCGTCACTGGTAGACAGGTAGGCGTCGAAATCCGCGAGGATCTTGAAATGATCCGAATTCAGCAGACTGTCGGTGATCATCCGGTATCGGCCCGGGTCTTCCGGTGAGAAGAAGCCGTTGGCGATCATGTCGATGACCCGGCGCAGGACCGGGTTGGTTTCATAGATCCGTCTCGGATTGTATCCCTGGCGGTTGAGCTGCTGGACCTCGTCGGTGGTCATGCCGAAGATAAAGAAGTTCTCTGCCCCTATGTGCTCCCGCATCTCCACGTTGGCCCCGTCCATGGTGCCGATGGTCAAGGCGCCGTTTAGGGCCAGTTTCATGTTGCCCGTGCCCGAGGCCTCCATGCCGGCGGTGGATATCTGCTGCGAGAGTTCCGCGGCGGGGATGATGTCGGATGCGGTGGTAACGTCGTAGTTGGGGATGAAGATGATCTTCAGGCGGTCATTGACCGCCGGATCGTTGTCGATGATATCGGCCACATCATTGATCAGACGGATGATCAGCTTGGCCATGGTATAGCCGGGCGCCGCCTTGCCGCCGAACAGGATGGTGCGCGGCACGAAGTTGCATTTGGGGTCGTCGATCAATCGGTTGTACAGAGCGATGGCGCGGAACAGGTTGAGCAACTGGCGTTTGTACTCATGAATGCGTTTGACCTGCACGTCGAACAGGGTGTCAGGATCGATCTGTTTGCCCAGATAGTATTCGACCAGTCCGGCGATCAGGATCTTGTTGTCCCGCTTCACCTGGGCAAATCGTTGCTGAAAAAGCGCATCATCCGCCATCGGTTCGAGCTGTTTGATATGGCTCAGATCTCGGATCCAATCTGAACCGATCGCCTCGCAGATGAGTGATGAAAGCTCTGGGTTGGATTGGTGGAGCCAGCGCCTGGGGGTGATGCCGTTGGTGATGTTGACGATCTTGCCCGGGTAGAAGGCATCAAACTCTCTGAATGTAGCGCTGCGTAACAGTTCACTGTGCAGCGCTGAAACGCCGTTGACCTTGTGACTGCCGACGATGGCCAGGTGGGCCATGCGAATTCTCCGCCCGTTGGTTTCGTCGATGATGGAGAGGCGGCGCAGGATGTCGATGTCCCCCGGATGCAGATGCCCCAGCATGAGCAGAAAACGGCGATTGATCTCCAGGATCAACTGCAGGTGGCGGGGCAGCATCTCTTCGAAGATCTTGACCGGCCAGGTCTCCAGCGCTTCGGGCAGCAGGGTATGATTGGTATAGGAAAACACCTGGGTGGTGATCTCCCAGGCGGGTTGCCACTCCAGCTGATGTTTGTCCATCAGCAGACGCATCATCTCGGGGATGGCAATCGCCGGATGGGTGTCGTTGAGCTGGATGGCGACCTTGTCCGGCAGCTCCCGCAGGTCGTCGTGGTCAGTGAAAAAGCGCCTCAGAATATCTTTGAGCGATGCCGCAACGAAAAAGTATTGCTGTTTCAGGCGCAAGACCTTGTTCATGGTGCTGCTGTCGTTCGGGTAGAGCACCTTGGAGATATTCTCGGAGAGGGTTTTGTGCACCACGGCTTCGGTGTATTCGCCCCGGTTGAACTGATTGAGATCGAAGTCCTCGTAGGCCTTGGCGCTCCACAACCTAAGGTTGTTCACGGTGTCGTTGTGAAAGCCGGGAATCGGTGTGTCATAGGCCTGGGCGATCACCGTATCGCCGTCGATCCAGTCGAAATGGCGGCGTCCGGTGGAGTCCTGATACTCTATGACCCGGCCTCCAAAGCGTACCCGGTAGGAGACCTCGGGACGGGCGAATTCCCAGGGATTCTGGTGAACCAGCCAGTTTTCGGGTTTCTCCACCTGTTGACCGTTCTCGATCATCTGGCGAAACATGCCGTATTCGAAGCGGATGCCGTAGCCGTATCCCGGAATATTCAGACTCGCCATGGAGTCGAGGAAACAGGCCGCGAGTCTGCCCAGGCCCCCGTTACCTAGGGCCGCATCGTGTTCAAGGTTGCGCAGCCGCTCCAGTTCTATGCCCAGTTTGTGCAGCGCTTCGGTGCTGGCATCCTGGATCTCCATGTTGAGCAGGCTGTTGATCAGGCTGCGGCCGATCAGGAACTCCATCGACAGGTAGTAGACCCGCTTGGCGTCGTGCTTGTAGTAACTGCGCTGGGTCTCCATCCAGCGCTCGATCAGCCAGTCGCGTACCACGTAGCTGAACGCCATCATCCAGTCGTGGTCGGTGGCGGTGAATGGGTCTTTGCCGATGGTGTAGACCAGGTGGTTCGAAAGGGAGCGTTGGATGGCTTTCGGATCGGTGCCGAGAAAGTCATATTTGAAGGCGCTGTGTTTGATGTCGCTCATAACGGCTCATGGCAGAAGGGCAATCACACCATGATAGACAATAATAAATGTAAGGAAAAATCCTATTGAGGAAGCATGCGGGTGCGTGAGGCGTTTCAGGGTTTTCAGTCTCGTGCCCTGCGAAACAGCTCATGGCGCAGCAGGTAGGGCAGGACCCCTGCATAGAGCATCAGGCCGAAGGCGTCCGCAAGCAGATCCCAGAGGGAAAATTCCCGGTAAGGGAGGAAGGACTGGATGCATTCGATGAACAGGCCGTAGAGCAGCAGCGGGAGGAATTTGTTCAGGTACCAACTTCGTTCCGGCCAGGCAAAGTCACTCAGCTGGGCGAGACATAGGAAAGCCGCTATGTGCGAGACTTTGTCGTTGAGACTCGCGGCTACCGGGATCTGGATGGGAGTGAATGCCAGGTAGCTGATCACCAGGAGCGCGCACAGCAGCAACAGGCGGTAGAGCAGACGCTTACGGGTCACGGGGTGTCCTTGCTGAGGTTCAGGGTCATCCTTGAGTTGTCCGATGATACAGTCCCGGGTGATCCGCTGGGTAGTGGCCATCCCTGTATCTGCGACAGAGTCCGCTGATTGCGGACATCCCCTGTCTGGCCGAAACGGCGGGCAGTCAAAGTCCGGAGGTGGCCTGTTCCCGGGCAATCGCCCGATAGGCGATATCCTTGCGGTAAAACATCCCATCCCAGTGGATGGCCTCAGCCAGCCGATAGGCGTTCTGCTGAGCTTCTGTGACCGTTACTCCGAGCGCGGTGGCGCACAATACTCGCCCGCCGGCGGTGAGTACCTGGTCTTCCTCCAGTCGGGTTCCGGCATGAAACACCTTGGCGTCCGGATCATCCTGTTCAGGCAGGCCGGAGATCGGAAGGTCTTTCTCATACGCGCCTGGATAGCCGCCGGCAGCCAGTACCACCCCCACCGATGCCCGGGAATCCCAGTTTGCGATCTCCTGATCGAGTTTTTTGTCCAGGGCGGACAGGCAGTGAGCCACCAGATCCGATTTGAGTCGCAGCATGATCGGTTGGGTTTCAGGATCACCGAAACGGCAGTTGTATTCGATCACCTTGGGGGTGCCGTCCGCGGCGATCATAAGCCCGGCATAAAGAAAACCGGTGTATGGCAGGTTCTCTTCCGCCAGGCCCTTGATGGTCGGCAGAATTACCTCATTCATGATTCGATCATGGGTGTGGGCGTCGACCACGGGGGCCGGGGAGTAGGCGCCCATGCCGCCGGTATTGAGTCCTGTATCACCGTCGCCAACCCGCTTGTGATCCTGGCTGGTGGCCATCGGCAGTACATGTTTGCCGTCCGCCATGACAATGAAACTGGCCTCTTCACCTTCGAGAAACTCTTCGATGACCACCCGGTGACCGGCTTCGCCGAAGGCGTTGCCGGCCAGCATGTCGCGCACCGCATGTTCCGCGGTATTCAGATCCATGGCCACGATCACGCCCTTGCCCGCGGCCAGGCCGTCGGCCTTGATGACAATCGGTGCGCCCTGCTGGCGCAGGTAGGCCAGGGCCTCATCCACTTCGGTGAAGGTCTGGTACTCGGCGGTGGGTATGTTGTGACGGGCCAGAAAATCCTTGGTGAAGGATTTGGAGCCTTCGAGTTGCGCGGCACCCCGGGTGGGGCCGAAACAACGCAGTCCGGCGGCATTGAAGGCGTCGGTGATGCCCATCACCAGCGGCACTTCGGGACCGACGATGGTCAGCCCGATCTCCTGGTTGAGGGCAAAGCGCACCAGTTCATTGATGGCTTCCACCTCGATGGGAACATTTTCCAGTTTGTCCTCCAGCGCGGTGCCGGCGTTACCCGGCGCCACGTACACCTTCTCCGCCAGGGGAGATTGGGCCACCTTCCATGCAAGGGCGTGTTCCCGGCCGCCCGAACCGATTACGAGGATTTTCATCAGTGTCTGAAATGCCGCATGCCGGTGAATACCATGGCCATGCCGTGTTCGTTGGCGGCGGCGATGACCTCCTCGTCGCGCATCGATCCACCCGGTTGGATGACCGCTGCGATACCGGCCTGTGCCGCATTGTCGATGCCGTCACGGAACGGGAAGAAGGCATCGGAGGCCATTACGGAACCCTTAACCTCCAGCTTCGCGTGTTCTGCTTTGATGGCTGCGATACGGGCTGAGTTGACCCGACTCATCTGCCCGGCGCCAACGCCGATGGTCATGCCGTCGCGGCCGTAGACGATGGCATTGGATTTGACAAACTTGGCGACCCGCCAGGTGAACAGCAGATCACGCATCTCCTGCTCGGTGGGCTGACGCTGGGTCACCACCTTGATCTCGTGGGTCAGGGGCAGATCGGTGTCCTGCACCAGGAGTCCCCCGTTGACCCGTTTGTACTCGGTGCGGTGAATCGCTTCGCTGGTCCATTCGCCGCAGCTTAGAAGGCGCACGTTCTTTTTCGCGCTGACCGCCTCGATGGCTGCCTCGGAGATTGTGGGGGCGATGATCACCTCGACGAACTGCCGGTCGACGATGGCCTGGGCGGTGTCGCCGTCGAGTTCGCCGTTGAAAGCGATGATGCCGCCGAAAGCGGACTCGGGATCGGTACTGTAGGCCCGGTCGTAGGCCTCCAGAAGGGATTCGCCGTAGGCCACGCCGCAGGGATTGGCATGTTTGACGATGACGCAGGCGGGGCCTTCATCGAAGCTTTTCACACATTCCAGAGCGGCATCCGTGTCGCCGATGTTGTTGTAAGAGAGTTCCTTGCCCTGAAGCTGGCGAGCGGTAGCCACACTGGCCTCTTCGATCCTGTGCTCGACAAAGAAGGCGGCCTTCTGATGCGGGTTCTCTCCATAGCGCATGCTCTGCTGCTGCTTGAACTGTAACGACAGGGTGCGGGGAAAATCGCTGACTTCATCACCCAGGCGGCAGCCCAGATAGTTGGCGATGGCCGCATCGTAGCGGGCGGTGTGCTCGAAGGTCTTGACTGCGAGATCGAAGCGGGTACTCTGCGAGACCGCATTGCCGTTTGTCGACATCTCTTGCAGAACCCTTGGGTAATCCGCCGCATCCACCACCACGGTCACGTCTGCGTGGTTCTTTGCCGCGGCGCGCAACATGGTCGGGCCGCCGATGTCGATGTTCTCTATCGCGGTCTCCAGATCACAATCAGGTTTGGCCACGGTCTCTTCGAAGGGATAGAGGTTGACCACGACCAGATCGATGGGGCCAATGCCGTTCTCCTTCATGACCCGGTCATCGGTGCCTCTGCGGCCGAGAATGCCGCCATGGATCTTTGGATGCAGGGTCTTGACCCGACCGTCCATCATCTCGGGAAAGCCGGTGTACTCCGAAACCTCGGTCACCGGGACATCGTTCTGAGTCAGCAGTTTCGATGTGCCGCCGGTTGATAGGATCTCGATACCACACTCGGCGAGAGCCCGGGAGAAATCGACGATACCGGTCTTGTCTGAGACGCTGATCAGTGCGCGTTTAATAGCTGTCATGGTCAATCCAAATCGTATTGTGAGAGTTTCTTGCGCAGGGTGCTGCGACTGATGCCGAGGATGGTGGCGGCCAGGGTCTGGTTGCCTCCGGTGTGATTCATCACGCTTTCGAGCAGCGGGGCTTCGACCTCGTTCATGACCAGACGATAGAGGTTGTTAGCGCCATGACCGTCGAGATTTTTGAAATAGCGCTGCATGGCGTCACTGACACATTGACGCAACGGCTCTGATTTCTTGCTGTGTGTAACCGTCAGGTAATCCTCACCCTTGTGGTCAGAAAAAACGCCTTCGATCATCATGCCGCCAGATCCCCATCGTTCTGCAGGAATTCGAAGTATTCGTGAATCGCCTGGAGCTGTTCTCCCGGGGATTCCGAATAGTTCACCCGATTCCTGAATGCCGCGCCTCCCGGGCGCCCCTTGCTGTACCAGGCGATATGCTTGCGTGCGATGCGTATGCCAAGGTACTCCCCATAAAAATCGTACAGTTGTCGGATGTGCTCAATGAGCATGTCCTCAATCTGGCACAGGTCCGGGTCAGGCAATAGCGTGCCCGTGCTCAGATAGCTGTGGATTTCACTAAAAATCCAGGGTCTTCCTTGCGCAGCGCGACCAATCATCAATGCGTCGGCGCCGGTTAAACTCGACACCTCCGCAGCTTTCTGCGGGGAGTCGATGTCTCCGTTTGCAATCACCGGGATTGCAATATTCTGTTTTATTGTTCGTATCGTTTCGTATTCGGCCTGTCCGGCAAACTTACATGCCCGGGTGCGGCCGTGAACCGTCAGTGCCTGGATGCCCGCTGCCTCTGCGATCTGCGCGATGCGCACACCGTTGCGATGTTGCGGATCGCTGCCGGTGCGGATCTTCAGTGTCACTGGCACATCGACGGCATCCACGGTGGCTTCCAGGATCGCCTTGACCAGGGTTTCATCCTGCATCAACGCCGATCCGGCTGCGCGACGGCAAACCTTCTTGGCCGGGCATCCCATGTTGATATCGATGATTTGCGCACCCATGGCGACGTTGGCGCGGGCGGCGCGGGCCATCATATCGGGGTCGGAGCCCAGGATCTGGACGCTGACCGGCCCCTCTTCCCCATCATGATCAAGTCTTCGCACAGTCTTTTTGGTGCCCCACAGGGAGGCGTCCGCGGAGATCATCTCCGATGTGGCAAGACCTGCCCCGAGACGTCGGCAGAGCTGACGGAAAGGTCTGTCCGTGACGCCCGCCATAGGCGCCAACAGCAGATTGTTCGCGATGTCAAAAGGTCCGATTCGCATTCCAAAAGCCGCTCTGCCGGTGGCTGTTCTTGGGGGAGAGAGGGGTTGGGATACTACCTGCAAATTCTCATTGAATCAAAGCCAAAATCGCCTTGAATTGACCTGGAGCGGTTCCACGCTTGCGAATCGGCTGGAAGGGTGTCGAGTAAGCTATTCAATCTTCATCAGATATCGATTTTGTCAGAAATTTATTCCGATTTTCGAACCCGGCAGGATGGCATCTCTCCACTACCGGTCATTGGGCATGGGCTGCTTGAGGGCTAATCTAGGATGCCGGGCTGGGTGTGCCGTGTTTGAATTTTTTACAGGAAGTCGAATTTGAATCCGGTGACTTCACTGCCGGGGTCAACCAGTTCCAGGGCGATGTGAGTGGCCGTCTGTTTATTGAGCATTGGCAACCGCTGGGTGGGCAGATCGAGATACTCTTCCGGAGTGAAAGTGCGTCGTGCAATCAGCTTTTCCATTTCGTTGAACAGGCTCAATTGCAACTTGGGATAGGGTTGTGCGAACGCTGCGGTATTGACGATCTCGAGTTGCATCAGCAGAACACCCGGTTTGTTGGGGTGTGCCGTAAGGGCGCGTTGCACAATCACGATCTTGTCCATGGCCCGGCGCATCGGCACGCTGCACCCCGCGACGTCACAGAGAGTGTTGAGCAGCAGGCGGCCATTGTCGTAATAGATCAACCGGTCACGCATCTGCCAGGCGATCTGTCCGGCTAAGGGCAGGATCAGCAACAAGGAACCGAACAGCCAGAACCGGTTGTTACGACGACGTCGAAGCTCCTCATCGCTGGGCTCGAATTCGAAGGGGTGGTCCAGGTCATCGAACAGGTCCTTATCCGGATGAGTATCGTCTGAATCGGATGTTTGCGTCTGCGTTTCCACAGCGGGGGGGATTGCCTGTTCGGGAGCAGTGTCGGCATCCGTTTCAACAGCATCAGTCTGCTGATCCTCAGGTTCTTCTTCCCGGGTCTCTGCCGCGCGCTTCAATTCAGGCTGTGGGATATCCAGTTCGATGATCTCGGCAAGGCCTGATTGAGGCAGGTCATCATCCGGCAGCAGCAGGGAGGCGGAATCCTGGTCGAGCAATTCCGACATCTGGGATTCGGTGTCCGCGGCAAAATAGTCGGGTTCGGTTTCAAGCCCGTCATCCTGTTCATAGAGCAACTGACTCTGACTGTCACCTGCGAGGGATCGCTGATCGTCCTCCAGGTTGGAGTCCTCAGACAAGGAGGGGGATTCGATCGGAGTCGAGTCGTCGGCCAAGCCTGATTCTTCCACCAGAGGTAGGTCAGTGAGTGCCGAGTCGTCCGCCAGGTCATCCAGGGAACGTTCGACTTCACTGTCGTTGATCAGGGTCGAGTCAGGGCGCTGAAGCTGCGAATCGAAACTTTCTAAAAGTTCCGCATCCTGATCCGGGTGAAGGGGCTCTGCAAACTGGCTGGTGGTGGCTTGGTTATTGAATGCCTTGGGGTATTCCTGGAGCCGTTGCAGAGCGTTGAAGACCTGATTGCACTGACAGCATCGTACCCGACCCTCCGCCGCTTTGAGTTGTTCCGTGGTGATGCGGAACAGGGTCATGCAGCGTGGACATTGGGTAAACATAGTTAGGCCCTAGGTTAGATCGAACCCAGTGGCGTGGCAACCCATACAGGGTTACCCGGAGACTGCGGTTCGGGTGCCGCTGATCAAGACCCACTCATCCCGTTGCACGACGGGGTCGAGTTGGGCGAAATCCCGATAGGCCCTGGCCACATTCTGTGATTGCTCGACCAGGATGCCGGAGAGTGCGAAACGTCCGCCGGGCTTGATTCGCCGAGCCAGTTCGGGTGCCAGCTGAATCAGGGGTTCGGCAAGAATGTTCGCCACCAGACAGTCCGCGGGCTGATCGGGGGCCTGATCCGGCAGGCAGACACTGAGGCGATCGGAGACAGTGTTTTTCACTGCGTTGTCACGACTCGCCAGCAGGGCCTGGGGATCATGGTCCACCCCCAGGGCATCTGCGGCGCCCAGTTTCAGGGCTGCGATGGCAAGGATCCCCGAGCCGCAACCGAAATCGATCACATGCTGCCCTTCGAGGCTTTGCTGATCGAGCCACTCGAGACACAGCGCGGTGGTGGGATGGGTGCCGGTGCCGAAGGCCAGACCGGGATCGAGTTCGATGACCACGGCACCCGGTTGGTTGACGGACTCGCCCACCGGGCAGACCCAAAGTCGCCGGCCGAAGGGCATGGGTTTGAAATGTTCCAGCCAGACCCGCTCCCAGATGCGATCCTCAATGCGCTCCCAGCGCAGTTGCTTGAGCATCTCCGGGCTGAGCGCCGTGTTTAGTGAGCCGCGCAAAAGTTCCACCTCCAGGTCGCCCTCAAACAGGGCGGTGACGCGGGTGTGGCGCCACAGTGGTTGGGTTTCCGGAGGAGGTTCCAGCAGCGGCTGGTCGGCCGCGTCACCCAGGGTTACCGAGACAGCCCCCAACTGCTCGAACAGTACTTCAAGCAGGGGAACCTGTGTTTCGTCGACATCGAGTGAGAGTTGCAGCCAGGACATGCGTCGTCAAACTTCAATTGATAACAGGTCAACCCGGCGTGAATTGCCGGGCGGTGTGTTCTGTCAAAGACCCAGTTTCTTTTCCAGATAGTGGATGTTCGCGCCACCCGCCTTGAAGGCGCTGTCACGCATGATGTCCAGGTGCAGGGGTATGTTGGTCTTGATGCCGTTGATCACGGTTTCCTGCAATGCCATGCGCATGCGTGCGATGGCGAAATCCCGGGTCTCTCCATGGGCGATCAGTTTGCCGATCATGGAGTCGTAATAGGGTGGAACCCTGTAACCGCTGTAGATGTGCGTGTCGACCCGAATGCCCGGACCGCCAGGGGTGTGCAATTGGGTGATGGTGCCAGGACTGGGAAGGAATTTCTGCGGATCTTCCGCATTGATCCGGCACTCCACGGCGTGTCCCTGAAGCACCACATCCTCCTGACGATAATTCAGGGGATTGCCCGCAGCGATGGAAATCTGCTCGCGTACGATGTCGATGCCGGTGATCATCTCGGTTACCGGATGTTCCACCTGAACCCGGGTATTCATCTCGATAAAGTAGAATTCACCGTTTTCATACAGAAACTCGAAGGTTCCGGCGCCCCGGTAGCCGATCTGCCGGCAGGCTTCGGCGCAGCGCTCGCCCACATCCTTGCGTTGTTGCTCGGTGATGCCCGGTGCGGGGGCCTCCTCGACCACTTTCTGGTGGCGGCGCTGCATGGAGCAGTCACGTTCGCCCAGGTGGATCGCATTACCATGGGTGTCGGACAGCACCTGGAACTCCACATGGCGGGGGTTCTCGAGAAACTTCTCCATATAGACCGTGCCATTGCCAAAGGCCGCCTCGGCCTCCGCCTTGGTCATCGCCACTGCATTGAGCAGTGTAGCCTCGGTATGCACGACCCGCATGCCGCGCCCGCCGCCGCCGCCGGCCGCCTTGATGATGACCGGATAACCGATATCGTTGGCCAGTTGTTTGGTGCGTTTGGAGTCGTTGTCCAGAGGACCGTTGGATCCGGGTACGGTGGGCACGCCCGCCTTACGCATCGCATCGATGGCCGCCACCTTGTCGCCCATGATGCGGATGGTGTCGGCCCTGGGGCCGATGAAGATGAAACCGCTGTTCTCCACCCGCTCGGCAAAGTCGGCGTTTTCCGAAAGGAACCCGTAGCCGGGATGGATGGCCACCGAATCGGTGACCTCGGCTGCGCTGATGATCGCCGGTATGTTGAGGTAGCTGTCCGCGGAGGCCGCGGGACCGATGCATACGGATTCATCGGCAAGCAGGACGTGTTTCAGGTCACGGTCGGCCTCGGAGTGGACCGCCACGGTTTTGATACCCAGTTCTTTGCAGGCGCGCAGTATGCGCAATGCAATCTCACCTCGATTGGCGATTACGATCTTGTCTATCATGGGGCTACTCAATCGATGATGAAGAGGGGTTCGTTGTATTCCACCGGCTGACCGTTTTCGACCAGGATCTTGCGCACCGTGCCGGTTTTGTCAGACTCGATCTGGTTGAGGATCTTCATCGCCTCGATGATGCACAGGGTGTTCCCGGCGGAAACCTGTTGTCCCTCTTCAACGAAGGGTTTGCTGCCTGGAGAGGGTGAGCGGTAGAAGGTGCCAACCATCGGGGAGCGCACGGCATGACCTTGAATCTCCTCGGCTTGAGGGGCTTCGGTGGTGGCAGCTGCGGCGGGAGCGGCCGCCGCCTGGGGCGCTACGGCCATCGGCGCCATCTGAGCGGTGGCCATGGCCATGGGCATGGCGCTGGCCCGGCTGATACGGACGGACTCCTCTCCCTCATGAATCTCAATTTCCGCGACATCCGACTCTTCGATCAATTCAATGAGTTTTTTTACTTTGCGAATATCCATGATGTTCTTTCTCTAGAATGTTTTACTTGTTGAGCCGCGCGGCGGCGGCTTCCAGGGCGAGTTCATATCCCAGTGCGCCCAGACCGAGAATGACGCCTTCGGCCTTGTCTGAGAAATAGGAGTGTCTGCGAAACTCCTCCCGGGCGTGCACGTTGGAGAGATGCACCTCTATGTAAGGTATGCCGGTGGCAAGCAGTGCATCCCTCAGGGCTACACTGGTGTGGGTGAACGCCGCCGGATTGATGATGATAAAGGCGACGTCATCCCGGTAGGCCTGGTGTATCCAGGCCAGGAGTTCATGTTCCGCATTGCTCTGCCGGAAATCGATTTGCACTCCGAGTTGATCCGCTTTGTGTTCCATGCGTTGCTGGATCGTCTGCAGGGTTTCATGGCCATAGTGGTTCGGTTCACGGGTTCCCAGGAGATTCAGATTCGGGCCGTTGAGTACCAGAATGGTCGTCATAGTATTGTTTTTCCGGGCTATGGGCCGTGCAGAGAAACGCCGGGCAAGGTTCCGAAAACGACCCTCGGGACAGCCCCTGCGGTGACAGGATGAGAATCGTTAGATTCTGCTAGATCACGGCGGTTTTGTCCAGTTTCAGGGCAAAACTTGTCAAGATCGCGACAGGGAAGCCGGCTTTTAAGTTTTGAGTTTTGAGTTATTAGTTTTGAGTTGTTGGAGTTCGCTTCGCTCACGCCTTATTCATCCCCCTCTCCCTGGCCCTCTCCCGCAAGGGGAGAGGGGATTCGCGATTTGGGTTAGGTCGTGCACGGGTACTAACAGTGGGTCGGGTTAGCGCAGCGTAACCCGACGAACAGCATTATTCACTTCATGTCGGGTTACGCTGCACTAACCCGATCTACCATTCCCGCACAACCCAGGCGTGCGCAAAGCGCACTCCACAACTAAAAACTCAAAACTCTCTCAAGGGGCCGTGGCCTTGCGAACATGCTCCGCAAACTCCCCGGCAGGCTTGAAACCCACCACTCGGTAAGGTTTGCGTTCCTCACCGTCGCTGCCGTAAAAGATAATCGCCGGCGGCCCGGGCAGGCCGAAGTGCTTTTGCAGCAAGGCCTGGTCGATTTCGTCATTGTCCGTGACATCCGCTTGCAGCAACCGGGTGCCTGCAAGTGCACTGATTACCTGGGGATCGCTGAAGATGTATTTTTCCATCTCTTTACAGGAAACACACCAGTCCGCGTAGAAATCCAGCATCACCGATTCCCCGGCCGCAGAGGCGGAGGCAACCTCCTGCTGCAGATCCTCGAGGCTCTTGATCCGTTTGAAGTTCAGTTCCTGGTGGGCGGCGGCGCTGCCGCCCGCCCCTGAGAAGGCAACGCCTCGCAGGGGTTGCAGGGTGTCCTTGCCGCCGGCCGCGGTGCCCACCAGCATCAGGGCGCCATACACCAGCATAGCAAAGCCCAGACCTTTCCACAGCTTCTGCCAGCCGCTGGCCTCGATCTCCAGATGCTGCAATGCACCCATATAGACGCCTGAACCGATCAGCAGCAAACCCCACAGCAGCATCGCCACTTCAGCGGGGACGATGCGCTCCAGCATGAGGATCGCCACGCCCAGCATGGCCACGCCGAATACCCCCTTGACCGCATCCATCCAACTGCCCGCGCGGGGCAGCAGCTTGCCGGCGGAGGTGCCGATGGCGATCAGTGGTGCACCCATACCCATGCTCAGGGCAAACAGGGCGAGACCGCCGAGCAGGGCGTCACCGGTCTGGCCGATATAGATCAGTGCCCCGGCCAGGGGCGGGGCGACACAGGGTCCCACGATCAGGGCGGAGAGAAAACCCATGATCGCAACGCCGATCAGGGATCCCCCTTTCTGCTTGTTGCTCACCTCGGTCAGGCGGCTTTGCAGGCTGCTCGGCAGTTGCAGGTCATAGAAGCCGAACATTGAGAGCGCCAGCAGCACGAACACCAGGGAGAAGGCGGAGAGTATCCAGGGGTTCTGGAAATAGGCCTGCAGGTTGCCACCGAACAGTCCTGCCAGGACTCCGGCGAAGGTGTAGGTGAGGGCCATGGACAGCACATACACCAGGGAAAGGACGAATGCCTTGCGGGTGGTGATCTGGTCCCCTTGCCCGGCGATGATGCCCGACAGGATGGGGATCATGGGAAAGATGCACGGGGTGAAGGCCAGCCCCAGCCCAAGCAGGAAGAATACCCCCACGATTACCAGGGTCGAACTGCCCTTGAGGGTGTCGGCGATCTCGTCGACTTCGGACAGCGCCGGTGGCTCCGCTGCGGCGGGGCTGACACTGGCCGGGACCACGGACTCGCTGGCCTGGGCCTGTGAAATGCCGGGCAAGGCAAGGGTGAACTGCTGGGTCATCGGTGGATAGCAGACCCCGATCTCTGCACAGCCCTGAAATTTGGCCTCCAGGACGATCTCCCGGGGTTCCGTACCACTGCGTACCAGAGGTACGTTGAGGTCGATTTCATCATGATAGACCGCCACGTCGCCGACCGAGCCGTCCGGGCGGATTGAGTCTTCCTTGATCTCCGGTTGCGGGAGTTCATACTGGGCGATCTCCACCCCGTCGCCCTGAGACAGGGAGAGCTGGATCTTGTCCTGGTAGAGATAGGTGCCTCCCGCGATCGACCAGTAGAGACGCAGGTGGGTGCCGTCCACGACCTCGGCGCTCAGGCGGTAGGCCTCTTCCGGGTCGAGCAGCTCGTCCTCCCCGGCATCGTTGAACAGGTTGCTGTCGTCGTTCAGGGTCAGGTCATTGGCGGCCGCTGGGGCGCTGACAGCCATCGCTTCAGCGGTTTCTGAGATTGGCAGCAGGGCCAGGCGGATCTCCTGCATGTGAGGTGGGAAACAGATACCCTGATCGGCACATCCCTGGGATCGAGCCTTCAACAGCAGGGTGTCCTGGGAACCCTGGGCCCGCTGGATGGGGATTTCCGCACTTGCCTTGTTACGGTAGATCGAGACCTTGCCGAAGAACTCATCCTCTTTGACCTTGGCCTCAGACAGTCGGGGCTGGCCAAGTTCGATGCCGACCGCGTCGGTTTCGAAACGGACCTTATCCCGGTAGAGATAGTAGCCGTCGGCGATCTCCCATTCGACGAGCAGGCGGTCCCCGGCCAGGGGCTTGCCGGAGATCTGGAAGGCCTGGTCCGGCATCAGCAGGTCATCTTCATTGAATGCGTACAGGTTCGTGCCTGTGATACCCGCCAACAACAGGAGCAGGACGATCTTGTTGATTAGTCTGTGCATCTCTCCACCCAGTCAATATAGGCATCCAGCCCCTGTTCTACAGGGATTGCGATGATTTCCGGAAGTTCATAGGGATGATCCGCCCGGAGGGCCGATTCACACGCCTGATAACGCTGCCGGGTCGTTTTGATCAGCATCTGGATCTCATCCGCTGTTTCGATTTGTCCCTGCCATCGGTAGATCGAGGTGACAGGTGATGAAAGGCTGACGCAGGCGGCCAGACCCTGTTCCACCAGATGTTTCGCGAGACGTTCGGCTGTGTTCCGGTCGGGCGCAGTGCAAAGGATCAGCAGGGCAGGTGTCGGCATGCGCCGAAAATACACCATACGACTGCGCCAGGCAAAAGCGCTTCACGGCCCATTATGGGAAACCACAGGGCCTTGTGGGGTTAGACGGAATGCAGTGTTTGCATACCCCCAGTGATCCTGTTCCAGGGGTTACGGTCACACAATCGCAGCCGTGTGGAGGTTTGATTTCAATGTTGGGAATTCGATGACCTGTCACAATCCACCATTCTGGCCATAATAGGTATTGAGCTGATTGTGGTTGATGATCCGGGAAGGAATTTCTCATGAAAGTGTTTCTTGAATGGCTGGACGATTGGTACCTGGGATTGGAGGCAATCGATGATCAGCACGTACATCTCGCCGGGCAGCTCAATGTGATTGCGGCCGCGATGGAACAGTCGGGTGGTGACGTTGATGTGTTGGGACTGGTGGGGCAACTGCTCGAGGAAACCCGCCAGCATTTCAGTGATGAAGAGTCGGTGATGCTGGATCATGAATACCCGGAACTGATCGAACATCACCGGGAGCACATCATGCTGCTGGCCGAATTACAGGAGTTCATCCGGGATGTGGAGGAAGGGGTCCGGCAGTTCGATTACGAAGCCCTGGTCTCGCTCAAGCACTGGCTGATCAATCACGTTATCGACAGCGACATGGCGTTCGCCCGGTATAGTATTAACTCGGCTCAATAATAGGGAGATATTTTAACGGATATCACGTATTATTCCCGGATGGAAAAAATTGATGCACGAACACTATTAACCTGGCGACTAAGTATATCTGATATACTCCTCTTCCATGGAAGAGAAAATCGATGCAAGAAAATTACCACGCGAAGTGCTTG
>JBEVVH010000015.1:0-34715 GCA_040507245.1 Candidatus Thiodiazotropha sp. | reverse complement strand
TGTCACAACTGGCAATACATTTTGAGGGGCGGCTAGAAGACCACATGGCACTGTGACATCTGGTTGACACAGAGTTTTGAACACCCTCTCATTGGCGTGGAGGCTCTGGCCAGATGGAACAGCCCCGAACTGGGAGTGATTCAACCCATGGAGTTCATTCCCATTGCCGAGGAGTCCGGTTTCATCATACCGCTGGGGTTATCCATCCTGGAGCAGGCCTGCAAGGCAACTCAGGCAACCTGGAAACATACCGGTCACGATTTCAAACTTTCGGTCAATGTTTCAGTCCGGCAACTGGTTGAGGAGAACTTCATTACTCAGGTAAGCCAGACCATCAATCGTCTGAAGTTTCCGCATAACAAGCTGGTCCTCGAAGTCACCGAGAGCATCATGATCGATGAAAGCGAGAAGATCATTCAAAAGTTGCAACTGCTCCGCGACCAGGGCATTGGCGTCTCACTGGATGATTTCGGAACCGGTTTCTCCTCTCTGAGCATGATCAGCAGAATGCCCATCTCCGAACTCAAGGTTGACCAGAGTTTCATCCGCGACCTTCTGGTGGATGAAAACCATGCCCATCTTTCTGAAATCATCATAGAGATCGGACGCTCGATGAAAATTGACGTGGTTGCAGAAGGTGTCGCACAGCAGGCGCATGTCGACCTGCTGACTAAATTCGGCTGTCACATTTTGCAGGGTTTTCACTTCTCTGCGCCTTTGAATGAAAAAGACCTCGAAGCGTATATCAAAAATCATGATGTGAGTCAGCCGCTCCCCCATTGACCACGCCAAGCAATGAACTTGGCTTTTATTCGCCTGCCTGTTTCAGCGATTCACTCTGGTTCAGTTGTTGAGGACATCCGCTATACTTGCATCCCCTGTGAAGGGACAGTGGGATTCACTGAGAGGTTGGTTATTTCCGGAAGCCTGCTTTGCAGCGCCTGATCCCGGGTTCCGCTTTGCTTCACCCGGGCCGCCTTTGATTATTCATGCCTCAACAACCGTTTAATCCTCACTGTAGCCAGTCACCATCTCCTTGACGTAGGCAAAGGGTTTGTGACTCGTCGTCAGGGTGAAATAGAGGTGAACGAAAAGGAACGAGAGCATGGCAAAGGCCGCCAGGGTGTGGGTCAGAGCCACCAGTTCCAGGGGCAGTCCCTGCAGGCCGACCACCACCCACTTCTGGTAGAACAGATAGAGCAGACCGGTCAGCCACAGAATCGGCGAGATCACCATGGTGAGCAACAGGTAGGCCATGCGTTGCAAAGGATTGTGCTTTTCCGCCCGACGCCGGTGAAACGGATGGGCGCCACCGAGAAAGATGCCCACCGCGTAGTATTTCAGCATTGCCTGCATCGGTTCCGCTTCCGCCGGTACATACTGACGCCACTCCCCGGTGGTGGTGTGCCAGAACAGGGCCATCAGCCACAGTCCGATCAGCACCCAGGCCAGACTGGTATGCACATCGATCGCCCGCTCGAAACCGAGCAACTGGTAGGTACCGTGGATCTCGAACCCGGTGATCAGCATCAGAATGATGAGCACCGACTGGATCCAATGCCAGGCCCGCTCGAAGCGACTGTACAGGATCACCCTAGCCATTGTTCCCCTCCCGTCTTTTACGCATCACCATCCGTCCCAGTCCGTGCAGCCCCACGCCGCCGATGCTGCCCAGCACCATCAGCCATCCCAGGGTATCGACCCACAGGCTGCGGTCACGACCCGGCATGTAGAACCCGCCCAGATCCTTGAGCCGACCGTCCCGGCTGTGACAGTCCACGCAACCCAGCGCCTGCTCCTTGGGCGCCACCATATGCGCCAGAGGCCAATGGTAGGTGGTTTCGATAAACCCGTATTCACCGCTGTAGTCGGCGCCCGAGGCGGCCATTGCGGACTTGATTGCCCGGCCCCAGTCATAGGATTTCCAAAAGGCGTCCGAATCCTTGCCGAAAAGGTGGGTCTGTACCAGGGTGTTATTACCCTTGTCATAGGCCTGGCGGCCACGCATCACCTTGAAAGGCCAGATACGCGCTTGGGGATCGTCGTAACTGCCATCGAAAGTGTTGATCGCCACCACTTGGTTCGGATCGATCGTTTCATCCAGCTGCTTGTAGCGGGTGTTACCGGAATACCAGGCATATTCCGGCACCAGGTTTTCCCCCCAGTCGAAACTGCCCTTCTTGGTGTCGTAGACCAGGTAGCCCCGCGCATCCCGCTCCGTGATGCCCTTGCCGTTCGCATCCTTGCGTCCCGCGGTGGACCAGTCCCACCAGATCTTGGTCGGTTTGCCGCCCCGGGCATAGGTGGGGATGTGGCAGGTGACACAGGCGATCTTGCTGGTGTGATCGTTGTTTTTGTCGTGAATCCCGGGTTCATGGGGACGACTGCCGTGGCACGACTCACAGGTGGTGCGGTTGCCGTCATCACGGCCGGGCACATCGATTCCGTGGGTATCCTTGGCCACAGTGGTGTAACGGCTGCCGGTGACATCGTGACCGTCGGCCTCATGGCAGGTACCACAGGAAAAATCCAGCCCATCGGTGCCCATGTGCACATCCAGCGCCTTGTCCGGATGGGTCATGCTCGAGTCCAGGTCACCATGCTTCACCCCGTCGCCACCACCGCCATAGAAGTGGCACACGCCGCAACTGGCCCGACTGGATTTGCCTACATGCTGAGCCACCAGAGCCAGGTCCGGGGCCTTCCAGATCCTGTTGCTGCCGGGAGGAAAGGCCTTGTCCTGGTAGGTGGGATGACCGGCGCCGGTGGGAAACTTCTTATAGCCACCGGTGGTGTCGTGGCAGACCAGGCAATCCACATGATCCTCGGAGCTGAAATCGAAGGAGGCGTCCTTCCAGCCATAACCCACATGGCAACTGGTACAGCGTGCGTAATTGGTTTCGATACTGCCGCAGAAACTGTTGATCACCACCCGCTTGCCCAGAGTCTCGCCGGTCTGCGGATGGGTCAGTTGCCAGGTCCAGTGCTTGGTCTGGTGAATCTGCCTGGCCGCCTCGGTGTGACAAGTCAGACAGGCCCGGGTCACCGCTGGTCCGTCCTCGAAGGGGCCGGCCAGGACCTCGAATTTGGAATGATCCGCGGTGCTGTTCCGCGTATTGGTGGCCGCCATCCCGGGCAGAGCCGTGACCAACAGCAGGAACATGGCTGCCGTACCGGTCAGGACGAAACGTCTCAGTCGCATTGCGCAACCCTCTTGGTCGATCGTTTGCGCAGACCCCGGGATTGCAGATCCGCGCCTGGGGCGGGTCGGTTACCGCTTGACCACGTTGACTCTGTTAGCTTAATCGCCGTTCAACGGCTTGGCAAATTGCGTCGTTCCCGTATCAAGTCCTAAGGGATGAAAT
The DNA here is from genome assembly GCA_040507245.1 of Candidatus Thiodiazotropha sp. Taxonomy (GTDB): domain Bacteria; phylum Pseudomonadota; class Gammaproteobacteria; order Chromatiales; family Chromatiaceae; genus Thiodiazotropha. Next base: position 31,350 of record JBEVVH010000015.1, on the reverse strand, counting down.
ATTCTGAACGGTATTTGCAGAAACTGTTTGCGCCAGCGGATGCTCCAGGAAGCGCTCATCCAGACAATGACCGGTGCGGCAGGTCTGCCATACATGCTGAGCGTTGTAAAAATCATCAAGACGTTGCTGCAGGGCCACCCGCTGCGCATCCGTCATCAACGACGGGTGGTAGGTGGTGCGCAACTGACAGGGTACGCCGGAGGCCTCCAGCAGATGGGCACTGCGCCAGGCCAGGGTGCCACTCTCCGGCATCCCGGTAAGGAGCGGATAGTCCTCCGGCAAGGCCTTGAGATCGAGACCGACCCAGTCCAGCAGGGGCAGGAGTTTTTCCAGCCGCCCGGGGTAGACCCCCGAGGTGTGCAGACCGATTTCATAGCCCATGGCCCTGACCTCGGCGATAGCCCCCGGCAGGGCCTGCTGCTGGGTGGGCTCACCGCCGCTGAACACCACCGCATCGAGCAGCTCGCGGCGACTGTCCAGGAACTCGAGCACCTCGCTCCAGGGGATCTGCTGTGAACCGCCCCGGGGCAGCAGATCTCCATTGTGGCAGTAGCGGCATTGCAGGGGACAGCCCTGACAAAAGACCACCGCGGCGAGACGCTCAGGGTAGTCCAGCGTGGTCAGGGGCTGCAGTCCACCGACATTGAGTTGCGGGATGGGCATCGGTTGTTCGACAAATGGCTAAACGGCCGTCCTGCCATTCAACAGGGGTTGCGCGGTCTGTTCGGTGAAGCAGCGTCGTTCCGCCTGTTCCGAGCGCTTGCCCGGGTTGAATGCGGAGACCGGGCGGTGATAACCCATGACCCGGGTCCAGACCTCGCAACGGGTGCGTTCCTCGTCCTTCAATTCAATGGGTTGCATGATTCGATGCCTCCTGTTGTTTGCGTTGCATCAGTGCCTCGTCGCACTTGGGACAGAACTCGTGCTCGCCGCTCAGGTAACCGTGGACCGGGCAGATGGAGAAGGTCGGGGTCACCGTCAGGTAGGGCACGCGGAAGTTTTCAAGGGAGCGCCGCACCAGCCTCTTGCAGGCCTCGGTGCTGCTGACACGCTCGTTCATGTAGAGGTGCAGCACGGTACCGCCGGTGTAGCGGCGCTGCAGAGGTTCCTGGTGGATCAGCGCGGCAAACGGATCGTCGGTGTGACCCACCGGAAGTTGCGATGAGTTGGTGTAGTAGGACTGTTCCCCGTGGCCGGCCTGGAGAATACCGGGATAGCGCTTGCGATCCTCCTTGGCGAACCGGTAAGTGGTGCCCTCCGCCGGGGTCGCCTCCAGGTTGAAGAGATTGCCGGTCTCCTCCTGAAATTCCACCATGCGCTGGCGGATGTGGTCGAGGAACCGGGCGGCAAAGCGCTGGCCCCAATCCGAAGTGATGTCCAGCTCGCCCCGGGTGTAGTTGCGAATCATCTCGTTGATGCCGTTCACACCAATAGTGGCGAAGTGATTACGCAGGGTTCCGAGGTAACGCTTGGTGTAGGGAAACAGTCCGGCATCCATGTGCCGCTGGATCACCTTGCGCTTGATCTCCAGACTGTTACGGGCCAGCCGCAGCAGCTCATCGAGGCGCTTGATCAGATTCTCTTCATCCTCCCTGTACTGGTAACCGAGCCGTGCGCAGTTGATCGTCACCACCCCCAGGGAGCCGGTCTGTTCCGCCGAGCCGAACAGCCCGTTACCCCGCTTCAGCAGCTCACGCAGGTCGAGCTGCAAACGGCAGCACATGGAACGGACCATGTTCGGGCTCAGCTCCGAATTGAGAAAGTTCTGAAAATAGGGCAGTCCGTATTTGGCGGTCATGGCGAACAAGCGTTCCGCATTCTCGCTCTCCCAGGGGAAGTCCGGGGTGATGTTGTAGGTCGGGATCGGAAAGGTGAAGATCCGCCCCTTAGCATCGCCCGCCGTCATCACCTCGATGTAGGCCCGGTTGATCAGGTCCATTTCCGCCTGCAGTTCGCCGTAGCTGAAGGGCATCTCCTCGCCGCCGATGATCGAGATCTGCTCGCGCAGGTCCTCGGGGCAGACCCAGTCGAAGGTGAGGTTTGTGAAGGGGGTCTGAGTCCCCCAGCGGGAGGGCACGTTGAGGTTGTAGATCAGCTCCTGGATGTACTGACGCACCTGGGTGAAGCTGAGATTGTCCTTGCGCACGAAGGGGGCCATGTAGGTGTCGAAGGAGCTGAAGGCCTGGGCCCCGGCCCATTCGTTCTGCAGGGTGCCGAGAAAATTGACGATCTGTCCCACCGCGCTGGACATGTGTTTCGGCGGCCCCGCCTCCACCTTGCCGGGCACCCCGTTGAGCCCCTCATGCAGCAGGGTACGCAGGGACCAGCCTGCACAGTAACCGGCGAGCATGTCCAGATCGTGGATATGCAGATCAGCCTCACGATGGGCCTCGCCGATCTCCGGAGGATAGACGTGGCTGAGCCAGTAGTTGGCGATCATCTTGCCCGAGGTGTTGAGGATCAGTCCTCCCAGGGAGTAGCCCTGATTGGCGTTGGCGTTGACCCTCCAGTCGGCCCGCTCCAGGTACTCCCCCACGGAGGCGGCCACGTCCACCAGGGTGCGGCGCTCCTCGCGCAGTTTCTTGTGCTGCTCACGATAGACGATGTAGGCGCGGGCGGTCTTCAGGTGATTGGCGCTGATCAGGGCCTGCTCGACGATATCCTGGATGCGCTCGATACCCGGGACCCCACCGCGCAGCCCGGCATGAGTCAGCACCTTGACCACCTGGGCGGTGAGCAGGCTCGCCTCGTCATCATCGAACTCACCCGTGGCCTGCCCCGCCTTGAGAATCGCGTTACGGATTTTTGAGACATCGAATTCCGCCTCGCCACCGTCCCGTTTAAGGACTTTGACCGGCAGGTGGAAGGTCTGCGAGGGAGCGTGAGCGGACATGGCCGTGAATCCTCCGGATAAACAGGCTTAATAACAAGATCTGGTGACAACTATGAAGTTAAGACACTATATCTTGTGTTTTCAAGGCTGGAACTTGATCGAGATCAATAGAACCACGATTGTCATGTTGGCGCAGTATTGACGACTGATCAGTGGGTTATCTGGTATTGCTCACAAAATGCGCGAACAGTCTGGACAGAGCCAGCTGAACACAGGGTATTTACGCCATTCAGGACAAGAGCAGGACTTTCGCAGTTCTGTCCATAAATTGCCCATGGCGATGCATAGCGAGCAGCATCAGTTGTAGGTCGGGTTAGCGAAACGTAACCCGACGCCCCCCCTGACAAAGGCACTCCATCGGGCTTAAATAGTAACCCGGATCTTCCGCCGCCTTGTGGCGAGCGATATCGTCGTTACCTGCTGTAGCGTTGTGGTCGATCCACCGATCTGAAACAGCAAGCCGTCCAATTGCTCCAGTTCCAGTGCTGTGACCAACCAGTTACATCAGATGCGCTACTAGGCACAGAACCCGCTCGAGAGGTTCTCTATGTTTGAGTCCGGTTGTCGAGGCAACGAGGCCAAGTCATGCCTTGTATTTACTCTTCGAGCTCAGGGATCCGGCGCAACCGGCACCAGGTCTGGGAAGAGATAGGCGATACTGTGGGCTGGAAAGCCAATACGTACCGGACCTTTTGGGGTGTCACTACTCACTAGGCCTTCTGCCAGAAGCTGTGACAGGGCCGAACGGGCGGAACGCTCGGAACGCCCGGTCAATGCCGCGAACTCACCTCGTTGTACTTCACCGGCAACCAGGGTATGCAGAAGAATGACCCGAGCTTCAGGCTTCAATGGATCAGGCACCCCCTGGACACCCATCGCAATGCCCTCTTTTCTTAAGTGTGTATAGGCATCGATCCGGCTACGCAATCCCTCCAGGCGCAGCAGGGTGGTGATGTAGGCGGCCTGATCCAGACAGCTGCGCAGGAACCAGTCGCACCAGTTTTCGAGCTGCTGGGCGGAGAGGTTTCCACGACCGTCCAGATCGCTTTGACGTGGGCTGTCCGCAGCGGCCAGCATGGCTTTGTAACGTGATGCGTTGCGAGCCAGACCCCGGCTGACGGTCCAGAGTCCATAACCTGTGACGCCGGCCCGCCGCAGGTAGGCATCGGTGAAAAGCCGCGCCACGCGGCCATTGCCGTCGAGAAATGGATGAATCCAGAGCAGCCTGTGGTGAGCAGCCGCCAGGGCGACCAAGGATTGGTGGCCATGCAGTCTGTCAGGGCGATAGACATGATCAAACCGTTGCAGGAATCTTGGCAGTTCTGTTGCCCTGGGGCTGATGTGCAACCCCACTTCAACTGCACTCTCTCTCAATCGGCCAGGCACGACTTCAATCTTTTCACCCGCTGTGGGATGGCTTAGAAATCGCAATTCGTCTGGAATCCGTTGGTAGAACACCTCGTGCAACCAGCATAGAAAACTGGCATCGGTTACCTGAAGGGTCGGTTCCTCCCGCAGACGATCTTCCAGCAGACGCTGAACCTCTACATGCGCAACACTCTCCTGTTGCAGTACTCGCTTGGCAGGATCCTGGGAATAGGCGTTCCGCATGGCCTGCATGACATCCACCGGGTGGGTGGCGTTACCTTCGATGAGGTTTGAGTAGTAGGAGTTGACGACGCGCAGTAACTCCTCAAGCTCTCTGAAAACGACGGGGTGAACCAAGCCGGCAGCCTGAGCGGAGGTCTTGAAGATCTCGAGGGCGATATCGGCGAGCGGACCGTTCAGGTCCGGCAGCATGGGCTCCATAGCTGATGGATGATTGTACATTAATTTGCCGATATTTTTCACTTGGACATATAACAATAACTATATGTTTATTCTATTAAATAAATCAAGTTATTCTCGATAAATGCGCGAATAATACCGGTTATATTGCCGAAATATATGCCGATGAGAACTGATTACTGTGAGAAAATGGGCAATATCAATTGGCCATGCACAGCCATTCAGCAAGGTACCTCCACGACTCACTTTTCGGAGAGCCAATTTTCAGGGACCTGACACCAGGAATTCACTCAACAAGTAAGTACTCACTCGCTACAGAAACCATGCAACTCCACATAGGCGTTACCGGGCTGCTTACCCTCGACCCGGGCGGCACCCTCCCAGTAGGTCGGCGCAAGCCAGGCGCCGGGTTTGGGCCGTACCTCCTGATCGGTCAGGTACGGCGTAATGTCATAGCGGAACTCAGCGCTCTCGAGGGTCCACCCCATGGGGTAGTCACAACCCGATACAGGACTTTGCCAATGATCATGGGCGGTCAATCGATAGGCCTCTGACGGAATGACCTCGACCCGGTTCTGCGGATCGATTCGCACCAACAGATTCTCCTCGCGGAGTCGCGCCTCGCCAAAATCGAACAGGACGACCCGGCTGCCGTCATCGAGCTGCAGGGAGAACCATTGCCACCCGGAATCGATGATCTCCTCCAGATCGCCGAACTGACGATCGAACCAGACGCTGCCCGAAACGTCGATCGCCTCGCCCGCAACGGACAGGCTTCCCCGTGCCTGCATATCCGGCCGTGAGTAGTAGTAAGTGTAGCCGCCAAAACCATAGTGGTGGGCCAAACCATTGTAGTGGAGGATCGGCGGCCGGTTTTCCGCCAGTTGCAGATCGAGCACATAGCCTTCGAATTCGGCATGCAGATGATCCCGGCCGTCTCCGCCCCGTGCCCAGGTATGCGTGCCGCCGCTCCCCGTCAGATCGAACCCGTCCTTGACCTTTTCCGGTATCGCGAAGCGGGTCCGGGTATCGTAGTGAAACTCGCCCCGGTCAAGATCGGTGATGGCCACGTGGGTCATCAGCAGGTTGGGATGAATGGAAAAAAACACCAGCTGAAAGCCGAATCCTTGACCCTGCGTGCCTTGCAGATGTCCGTTCCAGTACCACCACTGTACCGGCGGGTTGTCCTGATAGGCATCGTGGTATGGCAATGACAAGGCTTCATCCACCTGCGGATCGATTCCAGCGCAGGAAGAGAGCGTCAACATGACCCACACTGCCGCCATCCAGCAACACACCATGATCAGGGGAGCTTCTCGATTCCGGCTCATGAAATGTCCCTTTTTCCCTCGCTCACCGCGATGATCGCCGGCAGCAGTATCAGGTCGGCCAGCAGGGCCATCACCAGCGCCAGGCAGGAGAGCATCCCCATTCGCACGATCACTTCGGTTTCACTCAGCATCATCGCGCCAAAGCCACACAGCAGGATCAGGGTCGTGGTCACCAGCACCGGTCCGACCGACGCCAGGGTCACCCGCAAGGCGTCCGGGACATTCCCCAGCGCGGCCTGCTCTTTGCGAAACCGCACCAACAGATGAATCGTGTCATCGACGATCACCCCGAGACAGATCGTGAACACCATGATGGTTGCATACTGCAGGGGCTGACCGCTCCATACCAGCGCAGCGGATACCGCCGCCAGGGGCAGGATATTGGGCAGCAGGCTGACGATACCCAGGCGTACCGATCTGAGCACAACCGCCATCATGATGAAGATCAGGCACACGGCTCCGGTAAGGCTCACCCCGAGATCCCGGATCATGTGGGTGCTGCCCCGTGCCGCGGCAACCTGAATACCGTTGATCTGGAAACCGTACTGGGGATATTTCTGCTTCATCTCGTGAAGCATCCCTTCCAGGCTGGTGAACAGTTGCAGATGCTTCCGGGCCCCCGAGTCCGGAAGACGGCAGAGGATATTGGCCATTTGGGCGGACTCGTTCAGCAGTCCGCCGACGATCCTGTCAGGCAGGTAGACCAGCCTGGGCAAGCGTTCACGCAAGTCATCGCTGCGCCCGGGAAGCAATCTCAGGAAGTCGACAATGGACAGGGCATGCGCAAGACCCAGCTGTTGCGACATCCGCTCCTCCAGTTCGTCGACCACCTGCAGAACCCGGGAGTCCGGCAACTCCGTTTCCCCGGACCAGCTGACCACGATGTTCAACGGCTGGACCCCGCCGAGATAGTGATCGGACAGCTCCATCGCGCGGGACACTTCGTGGTGACGAGGCAGGTTCTCACGAAAACGAAAATCCGTATCCAGAAACAGGGTTGAGCCCAGCGCCGTAAGCGTCAACGCCGCACCGCCCCACAGAACAGGCGCGGGATGGCGGATCACCCCCTCCACGATCCACTTGAAAAAGCCCGATTCGATCACCCCACTGTCCACCCCATGCACCCGCAACACCGGCGCGTCCCTGAGGTAAGACGCCAGCAGCGGTATCGAGGTTATCACCGCAATGAAGGTCAGCAGGGCGCCTACCGCCGCACACAGACCGAGCCCCTGAATCACCTCAGCCTTGGACACAGTCAAGGCCGCGAATCCAATGGCGGTTGAGACCGATGTCAAAGCACAGGCAAAGCCCACTGCACGGATGGCGGCCAGGGAGGCGGCATCCGGATGGCGGCCCTGCCTGCGCAGGCGTTGCACCGCAAACATGATATGCACGGCATCCGTAAAGCCGATCACCATGATCAGGGGCGGTATCATCTGGTTGATCACATTGAGCGTCTGCCCGGTCAATCCCATGAACCCCAGGGTCCAGAACACACCCACCAGAGGCCCGAACGACACCAGCAGGGAGACACGCAACGAACGAAACAGGCGGTAGGCGATGAGAAACGCCAGCAAGCCTCCGATCGCGTTGATGAAGACCTGATCGCGCAGGGCCTGGGTTTTCATTGCAAGACGGATTGCGGCATTACCCGTAACCAGCACTTCCTGATCATTCACGCCGTTCCAGCGGGCGGCGATGTGATGAACCTCAGCGATGAGTTCGGCCACCCGGTCCTGACCGGCCATGGCCGGGTTGATGAGGGCGACGGCGAGCATCAGATTTTCATCCGGGGAGAGCAATTGTCCGGACACCATGGGATGCCTTCTCAGCTGGTCGATGGCCGTCTGTACTTCCGGCGTGTCACTGAGATCCTCAGGCAGGAGCGGGCGGATATCCCGGATGCCGCTCGCCTTTCCCGGCAACGAGAACACCGAATAGACCGATTCGATGGCGTCCAGCCCCTCGATCCGGTCCAGCAATGCCTGCAAGGAAGCCAGCTGATACCGGGAGAGCAACTGATCACCCTTGAAGAGCAGCAACAGCTCCAACTCATCATTTGGGAACAGATCCAGATACCGCTGAAGCCCCTGGAACTCGGGGGTTTCAGCACTGAACAGGTTTTTGTAATCATCGTCGAAGCGAAGCTGGGTCAGGCCAAAGCCCATCATTGATGTGACCAGGACAAGTACGAATAGAAGCGTGATCTTGGTCCCGCGACGAACCTCAAACCCGGCGCTGGTCATGTCAGTCACCTGGCTTCACCCGCCAAGGATTGCAGAACTTCCAACAGGACCTGGTTGAATTGATCGGGATGTTCGAGAAACGAAAAGTGGCTCTCCCAGGGAACGACCACGGCGTCCGTGCGTGGGTGGGCTTGCCTCAGGCTGTCCAGACGGGGGGGATTGCTGACGGTATTGAGAATCCGCACCGGCCCCTCGAACTGACTCAGTAGGGGTAAAAGATCGAGGTTCACCACGTCATCAAGGAGAGCTACCGACATATCCGGATCCGTTGTGGCCACCGATTCAGCCACCCAGTTCACCAGCGCCGCATCAGCAGTGGGCGGAAACAGATCCACCGTCAACTGCCGGGCCGTTTCCCGGTAATGCCGTCTCAGGTTGGAGACCACCCGTTGATACTGCCTGGCCGGGATCGACATCCGGGTATCCACCAGCGACTCGATGGCCACCAGCCCACGGATACGCGCCCGCCCCGCATCCGTCTGGGTCAGGGCAAGCCCGACAAAACCGCCCATGTCGTGGCCGATCAGAATGACATGGGACAAATCCTGCGCGTTCAGAAACCCCGCCAATGCCTCCGCGAGACCCTTGATGGTGGGCGTTCCCCCATCGTACCCGGACCGGGCATGTCCCGGGAGATCCACCGCGTAGACACGGTAGCGGCTGGAAAAATCATTGATCTGGCTGTTCCAGAATTCCGCCCGGCCGCCCCACCCGTGCAGAAACAGCAGCGTGGGTTCGCCACTCCCTGCGTGACAATAGTGGAGCCTATCCGTTGCACAGCTCACGTTCTCATTTAGTGGGACCGGAACAGCGGACTCCGCCATCGCGGGCCGAAGCGGGCCGATCAGGCATGCCAGTGCCAGAAGTCCGTGGATCAATACCAGTCGAACCGGGGTCAACGCCGGCATTCGAAAAATATCCGCATCAGCCGTCCTGCCATCGTGAGGTAACCCCGGGACCTCGTCACTTCATCGATGTAATCGCAGCACAGCCTTGAGAGATCCTGATGATTCATCCGTCCGCGCTGTAATCGAAAGCAATTCAGCTTGGCCTCCCGATGCACCGCATGGAGCATGCGCCCGATGGCCGTGGAGAGGGGATATTTATCCATCAGCCAGGCGATGCCCATGCTCAGGTCGCGCATGCGCCGCCCCCGGTAACCCTGCAACAGATTGCGGGTGAGCCTCAGGTTTTGCCTCACGGCTCCCAGTTCATCGGTAAGAAATCGGCTGATCAGCCCGTAGGTGAGCACATGCTGCCTGTCCGACCGGTCATACACGCCACCGCCTTGCGGCAGTGACTCCGAAAGCACCAGCGGGAGGTCGTAACAGGAGTGGGCGATCAGTCCGGCCAGCATACACCTGAGCGGATCGGCCCCCTCCTTGCGTGAATAGTCGAAGGCCCGTCTCCAGGGTTCCGGCACCCGTTCCACCGCGCCCAGCATGTAGTTGGAACAGGCCTGAAAATAGTGCTGACTGAAACGCGCGGCAATCTCATGAATGAGATCCGCACTTAATCCGTTCAAGGGTTGGTGATGAGGATGGTGTGGGTCGCGAATGGCGTCCACCAGCGATTCACACTTTCTCATGCTGACCACATAGCAGGAGATGAAAAAGCCGTGATAGTTACCGACCCGGCAGAACTCTGTTTCCAGTCGCTGCAACTCTTCCCGCAGCAAAGCCAACGTGGCTGGGCCACCCATGATCGAGGCACGAGGTCCCTCAAATGCATCCGCAGCGGGTGCATCGACAACCGGCCCGATAACATGCGGATAGTCGCATACTTTCATAGAGACACAGCAGACCACTCAATTGCTGATGTCTTAAGCAAAATTCCCGGGCTTAGAACACAGGTGTATGCGCATCGACAACGAGGTGGATACGACATGATTGAACGGCACTCCCCAAGCCGTCAAGGGCATGGACAAACCGTTACCCCTGGTATTTTTTATAGCAGCTTTGGCGCGCTGCATCCACCTCGACATCACCACAATAACCAACAAATACAATAGGTTATTTACCAAACACTTGTACCGAAAAGTGGTGCAGTGGCATTGTCGGGTTACGCTTCGCTAACCCGACCTACAATGCACAGAGTGGCAACAGGTGGTGGATATCTAGCGCTTGTCCTTGAACTCGATGTCCAGAGACTTCAGCTTGCGATACAGGTGAGTGCGTTCCATGCCCACCTCCTTGGCCATTCGCGAGATGTTGCCTTCGTGCTGCTTCAGCTGATACTCCAGGTAGACCCGTTCGAACTCCTCACGGGCCTGGCGCAGCGGCTGGTTGAAGGAGACCGGGGACTCGGGGCCGCCGATGATGCCGCTCATTTCCGGCGCCCCCAGGGAGGACTCCACCTCCTCCTGGGTGATCTCGCTGCCGGCCCCCAGGATCAGCAGCCGTTGCACCAGGTTTTTCAGCTCCCGCACATTGCCGTGCCAGGGGTGGTTACGCAGGGTGTTCTGTGCCCCCACGGTGAAGTGGCGGTAGGGCAGTTTTTCGTGGGTGACGTACCAGTCCACGTAGAAATTCAGCAGCTCCGGCACGTCCTCGGCATGCTCCCGCAGGGGCGGAACATGCAGCGGCACCACGTTGAGGTGATAGAACAGATCCTCGCGGAAGGTGCCCTCCTGCACCGACTCATCCAGATTGTGCTGGGTGGCGGCAATGATGCGTACATCGATGCTCACCGGCTCGGTACCGCCGACGCGCATGAAGCGACCGGTATCGAGGGCGCCGACCAGCTGGGACTGGGCCTCCAGATCCATGTCCGCCACCTCATCGAGAAACAGGGTGCCACCCGCCGCCTGCTCCAGACGCCCATAGTGGATGCGCCCGTCGCTCTCGCTGCCGAACAGCTCCTGGGCCGCATTGCCTTTGACGATGGCGCTGACGTTCACTTCGACAAAGGGGCGGTCCCGGCGCACGCTCTGGGAGTGGAGGTAACGCGCCAGGGTCTCCCGGCCGCTGCCCGGCTCCCCGTTCACCAGCACCCAGGTATCGTGCTGGGCGATCCGCTTGACCTGTTCGCGCAGGCGCTGCATCACCGGGCTCCGGCCGGTGGGATCGTGCACCGCATGCACGTGCCGGCGCAGCCCCACGTTCTCCTGCTTCAGCTGTTCCGCCTCCAGGGCACGATCCACGGTGAGCAGCAGCTTCGCCAGGGAGAGGGGTTTTTCCAGGAAGTCATAGGCGCCCAGGCGGGTCGCCTCCACCGCGGTCTCCACGGTGCCGTGACCCGACATCATGATCACCGGGCAGGGCAGTCCGTCGTCCTCGCCCCACTCCTTGAGCAGGGTGATGCCGTCCACGTCTGGCATCCAGATATCCAGCAGGATCAGTTCAGGCCGCCGTTCCCGCAACGCCTGGCGCGCGGTCTTGCCATCCTCCGCCATCGATACCTCATAGGATTCGTCCTGCAGAATCTCTTTGACGAGGTTGCGGATATCCGGCTCATCATCCACCACCAGGATGTAGGCCTTGCTCATGTTCAACTCTCCTGCGCTTCTTCTTCGTTCGGTTGTTGCGGGGCCTGATCGAGCAGCATTGGCAGCTGCATCACCATGCAGGCCCCCTTGTCGCAATTTTCCGCCCAGATGATACCGCCATGTTCCTCGACAATCTTCTTTACGATGGCGAGGCCCAGTCCCGTACCTTTCTGCTTGGAGGTCACATAGGGCTCGAACAGCTGCTGCATCATCGCCTCGGGAAAGCCCGGACCGTTGTCCTGAACCCGTACTTCATAGAACGGGTGATCATCGCGCAGCACCACCCGGGAGACCAGCCGGACCCAGCTTCCCTTGCGGTCCTCCACCGCTTCAAAGGCGTTCTTCATCAAATTGTGCACCACCTGGCGGATACGCAGCGGGTCGGCCTCCACCCGAGCCTCTTCAGCATCCAGTTGAACCTCCAGACCGATCTTCCGGTTGCCCCGATAGAGGTCCGCAACCTCCTCGATCAGACGGTCGGGCTTCAGAGGCTTGGGCGACATCTGCGGCGGCTTGGCGTACTCGGAAAAATCGTTGACCATGGTTTTCATGGCCTCCACCTGCTGAACGATGGTGTGGGTCGCCCGATCCAGCACATCTGCATCCTCGGGTGGCATCTGTTTCAGGTACTTGTGCCGCAACCGCTCCGCCGACAGCTGTATCGGGGTGAGCGGATTCTTGATTTCGTGGGCGAGACGCCGCGCCACCTCGCCCCAGGCAGCGTCCCGCTGGGCCCGGATCAGCGCCGTCACATCGTCGATCAGCACAATGTGGCCGGTGCGCCCGTTGGGTTGAGCGAAGGGGGTGGTGCGGCAGCTCAGTACCTTGCGCCCCTCCCCGCCGAACAGGGTCAGCTCGCCGCGCCACTCCTGCTCGGTTTCCCGAAGAGGCTGCTCCAGCCCCTCGGCGAACTGACGCAGCATCGGCGACTCGAGCCCCAGAGACTGCACCGGACGGCCCACCAGTTCGTCCAGATCACTGCCGAGAATCTTGCCTGCGGTGGGGTTGGCGGTACGCAGTTTGCGCTGGGCATCAAAAGTCAGCACCCCGGAGGAGAGCCGCGCCAGCACCGTCTCCAGGTAGGCCCGCTGTCCCTCCACTTCGCGCTGACTATGATCCGCCTCGTCCCGGGCTTGGCGGATGCGTCGGGTCATGGTATTGAACGAGGCCACCAGGAACGCCAATTCATCGGCGTGCCGGGGCACCGGCAACTGGCGATCATAGTCACCACCGGCCACCGCCTTGGTGCCGGCGGCGATGTTGGCGATTGGCGCCACCAGCCGGCGGGCGGAGAAGAACGCCGCCCACACCGCGGTCAGTACGGCAAAGATCAGCACCAGGGAGAGGGTCAGGGAGAAGTTGCGCTTCAACGACTGACGCAGAAAGGAGAGTTCCTTGTAGCGGTTGTAGGCGATCTCCAGCTTCTCGGAGAGGGCGCTGACCCGCTCCGAGGCGGGATAGAGTCCCTGGATGAGGAACGGACGACCGAGAGGATCCGCCACCGCCACCCGGATCATCAGCTCGTCCTTGTCCCGGGCCAGGCCCACGTAGCTGTTGCCCTCGCGCAGACGCTGCATGATGTAATCATCGGGTTTCGCCGGGGCCAGTTCATCGGCGACCGCGTTGGAGTAGGCGATGATCTGCCCGCTGAGGTCGCTCAACGACAGTTCCAGGGCCCCGGACTGCTGGCGCAACCGGGCAATGGTCAGGGAGAGGGCCGACTCCGAGGTGTCGGCGATACTCATCAGCTGCTGTTCGGTGTACTTCAGCCAGACCCGCTGATTCAACGCCAGGGAGGCCTGCCCCAGGTCCCGGGCATCCTCCATTGCCTGGTCGATCTGCACGTCGAACCAGCTGTCGATACCCCCCTGCAGAAAGCTGAAGGAGTAGTAGTAGACCACCCCCACCGGGGTCAGAGCGATAAAGGTGAAGATCAGCACCATGCGCAGGGTGAGGCGGGACCCGGCGCTGTGGCGCAGGTACTGGCGGATCAGGCGGATCGAGTTGTAGGTGATCAACACGAACAACACGAACATGCCCGCCAGATTGAAGATCAGCAGGGGTACGAAATAGCGGCTCAACTCGGCGGAGTTCTGCACCGCGCTGCTCATCAGGTGAAGACTCACCAGCAGCAGGACCAGCAGAAGACCCACCGAGAGCCCGCCGAGGCGCATACGGCTCAAGGTTGAAGGGGCCATTGGGACCATCCGGATGTCAGTTTCCACCCCCGCCCCAGATAGGCCAGGGGTTGCAGGGGCAGGGGCAGGGATTCAATATCGAGATCGGCGCGCAGCCGCAGATGATAGGTCTCATCGGGGACCAATTCATCCAGCTTCACCAGAGGCAGGTCACTGATCTCACCAAGGGCGTAGAGGGCGGCATCCTGGGTAACGAAACTCTGCTCTTCACCCGTCTGCAGGTCCACCACCCGGTAGAGTTCAGTGAGCGCATGGTAGCGGATCTGGAACCACAGGGTTTTGGCCAGGGGACTGGGATCCCAGAATCCCCGCCATACCTTCTCCACCGCCAGCTGCACCCTCAGGGTCAAAGGCACCCCGTTGCTCAGGGCCTCATGGGCCTCGTCGCTCAGCAGGTAGTCGATGCGCGCATTCAGCCGGTACTCGTCCCTGACCTTGCGGATCTGCACATCGTGGACGTGAAAACTGGCCGCCTGCACTCCGACACTTGCGAGCAGCAACAGCAGTGGCAGGACAACTCTCAATCCCCGCACGAACAAACACCCTGTGGGAGTTTTGAGTTATGAGTTTTAGGTTTTGAGTTGATTGAGTTCGCTTTGCTCACGGGGTTTGTCCCTATAAATTCACCCGGTATCCGCACGGTACAACTAAAAACTTAAAACTCATAACTCAAAACTCTTTGTGTAGGCGGGCGTAGTAAAAGCCGTCCATACCGTCCGAACCCGGGGCAATCTGTCTCCCCACCGCTCGGGCCTCGCCCCAATCCACGGCCAGGGGCTGCTCCCGAGCGTCGGCGGTTTCGGCGAGAAACGCCTGCAGTTGCTGTTCGTTCTCCTCCGCCAGGATGGAGCAGGTGACGTAGACCAGGGTACCCCCTTCGGCCAGCCGGGACCATATGGCCCGCAGGATACGCCCCTGCAGCGCCACCAGCGCCGGGATGTCCTCGGCACGTCGCAGCAACTTGATGTCCGGGTGACGGCGCATCACCCCGGTGGCGGAACAGGGCACATCGAGCAGAATACGTTCATAGACGCGCTCCCCCCAGGCCCCCTGGGGATCGGCGGCGTCGCCGGTCACCACCTCCGCCTGCAGGGCCAGACGTTGCAGGTTCTCGCGCACCCGTTGCAGACGCTCCGCATCCCGGTCCACTGCGGTCAGACGGATACCCGGCTCCCGCTCCAGCAGATGCCCGGTCTTGCCTCCGGGTGCGGCGCAGGCGTCGAGCACCCGCTGGCCGGGCTGCAGATCGAGCAGTTCCGCGGCGAGCTGTGCCGCCCCGTCCTGCACCGATACCCACCCCGCCTCGAAACCGGGCAAGCGGGTCACATCACAGGGGGATTCGAGCACCACCCCCGCCTGGGTGTGGGGAATCGGCGCAGCGTGCAAACCCTGTGCCTGCAGAAGGCCCAGATAGTCATCGCGGGTGTGTTTAGCGAGATTCACCCGCAGGCTCATGGGAGGACGGGTATTCAGCGCCTCGACCACCGCTTCCCAGCGCTCGGGCCACTGCCTGCGAATGTTCTGCAACAGCCACTCGGGCATGGCATAGCGGGCCTGGGGATCCTTGCTGATCTGTTCCAGCAGTTGTGCCTGGCGGCGTTGGAAATTACGCAGCACCCCGTTGACCAGCCCCACCGCCCAGGGCTTGCCCAGATGCCGGGCCGCGTCCGCGCTGGCGTGAACTGCCGCGTGATCCGCCACCCGCAGTTCGGACAGCTGGTAGAGCCCGACCAGGATCAGCGCCTGCACATCCCGGTCCCTGGCCTTGAGCGGCTTGCTGAGCAGTTGTTTCGACAGGGCCAGGAGACGCGGGTATCCCCGCATCACGCCATAGCTGAGTTCCTGCATCAGACCGGCATCCCGAGGGTCCTGCAGCCGGGCGGTATGGCGCGGGATCAGCTCTGTCAGGGAGTGTCCTTCCATCACCCCCTGCACCACCCGGGCTGCAAGGGTCCGGGGATCGTAGTGACGTGCCCGGGCCATCAGCCGAGGACGACACCGTCCACGTCGTGGGCATTCAGAAAATCACCTGCGGACATGGCGCGTTTTCCGGGCATCTGCAACCGGGTGATGCGCAGCCTGCCCGATCCGGTGGCCACGTCGAATGCGAATCTGTCACTCGCCACGATGCGACCCGGTTCGCCTCCGGCATCACCCGCCAGCGCCTGGCTGTTCCAGACACGCATCACCTGATCGCCAAACAGGCAGTGCGCCACCGGCCAGGGATTGAAAGCCCGCACCAGGCGATCGATCTGTTCCGCATCCTGGGTCCAGTCGATGCGCGCCTCCTGCTTATCGAGTTTGCGTGCGTAGTTGGCCTGGGCATCGTCCTGGACCTCCCCCGTCACACGCCCCTCACTCAAGCCGGGGAGGACCTGCAGCAGCGCTTCGGCGCCCAGCTCAGCAAGACGGTCATGCAGACTGCCGCCGGTCTCGTCAGCGGCGATCGGTGTCACCGACTTGATCAGCATCGGACCGGTATCCAGCCCGGCTTCCATCTGCATGATGGTGACCCCGGATTCCATGTCACCCGCAAGGATGGCGCGTTGGATCGGCGCCGCACCCCGCCAGCGGGGCAAAAGCGAGGCGTGAATATTGATGCACCCAAGACGCGGGGTGTCCAGGACCGCCTGGGGCAGCAGCAGGCCGTAAGCCACCACCACCATCAGATCGGCCTGGAAACCGGCCAGCTCCTGCTGCGCCGAAGCCTCCTTGAGGGTTTGCGGCTGGCACACCGGGATGGCGTGCTCGAGGGCAAGCTGCTTGACCGGGCTGGGCTGCAGCTTCCGCCCCCGTCCGGCCGGGCGGTCGGGCTGGGTATAGACAGCAACCACGGTGTGCTCCGTGGAGAGCAGCGCCTTGAGCGCCACAGCGGCAAAATCCGGAGTACCGGCAAAGATGATCTTCAGTGATTGTGACATGCGGAGGTGTATCTTGCTGAGTTGGGGGATTGGATCGGTTTTCCGGCACCATAATCGGTATTGCCCGGGGCTTCAAGACACCGGCATCCGGGGCTTGGGCCAGCCTAGATTCGGCCCCAGGCCAAACCAGGCGTGTTCCGATAAGATCGAAAATCGGTTCATGGCCGGATTGGGATGGGTGTCTCATACAAATGAAAATTCCCGCATAATGATTGGGCAATGTGCCGTTCAGATGACTTGATGCGCGTTGGTGTCGGCGCTGCCCTGCTGACGATGCTCCTTCTCCAGTCTCTTGCGGATTCTCTGCCGCTTGAGGCTCGACAGGTAGTCGACGAACAGCTTACCTTCGAGGTGATCCAGCTCGTGCTGAACGCAAACCGCCAACAGACCGTCCGCCTCCATCTCGTAGGGGACGCCCTCCCTGTCCAGGGCCCGGAACCGGATATGGTCGGCACGGGTGACCGGCTCGTAGATACCCGGCACGGAGAGACACCCCTCCTCCATCTGCTCGATACCGTCCCGTTCGAGGATTTCCGGGTTGATCAGGCACTGGGGCTGGTTTTTCTCCTCGGAGATGTCGATCACCACCACCCGCTTGGCGACATTCACCTGGGTTGCGGCAAGGCCGATACCCGGCGCCTGATACATGGTCTCAAGCATATCGTCGATCAGCCGACGTATAGAGTCGTCGACCTGAGCCACCGGCTTGGCCTTGTTGCGCAGCCTGGGATCGGGGAAGTGAAGAATGTCAAGAATGGCCATCTGTTTATCCAAAAATCTATAGTACAAATGCAAGAAATTGCGCTAACATTATGATCATACTGGAAACTGGAGTCCGCTCCTATATGCGGTCAGCCGCTGATTCGCACATGGAGTCGAACCTTCCGTGGGGGGCTGTCCCCCGTACGATCCATTACCTGTTCATCGCGTTTCCGTATCGTACCCAAGGGAATAGTCATGTCACATTTTAACAACAAACTCATTGGTGTCATCTGCGGTCTGGTTCTCTCCTTCACCGCATTCGCAGCCGAGCATGTTGCGCTCAACCCCTCGCATCCTGACCGTTACACGGTGGTCAAAGGTGATACCCTGTGGGACATCTCAGCCATGTTTCTGCGCGATCCATGGCTATGGCCCGAGGTCTGGTACGTCAACCCGCAGATCGAGAATCCGCACCTGATCTATCCCGGTGACGAAATCGTCCTGACCTACCTGGACGGACGCCCGGTGCTGCGGGTCAACCGCAAAGACAAGCTTTCTCCCACGATCCGCGCCACTCCCTTGGACCGGGCGATTCCGACCATACCGATCGACGCCATTGCGCCTTTCCTGACCCGCCCCTACGTGGTGGATCAGAACGAACTGGATAGCGCTCCCTATGTCGTTCATTTCCTGGATGATCATATCGTCGGTGGCGGTGGAATCAGCTACTACGCCCGCAGCATCATGGACGACACCTATAAACAATACGCCATCGTCAGACCGGAAAAACCCTACAAAGATCCTGATACGGGTGACATTCTGGGTTATGAGGCTCTGTACATCGGCACCTCGGAACTGCAACGTACGGGCGACCCGGCGAAACTCTTCATCAACTCTTCCGAGATGGAGGCCATCATCGGAGATCGCCTTATCCGCATGGAGGAGGAGGAACCCCTGATCGACTTCCAGCCAAAGGTTCCGGAAGGTGATATCGAGGGACGCATCATCTCGGTGCTCAACGGCGTCTCCCAGATCGGCCAGTACAACATCGTGGTGCTGAACAAAGGCGCCAATGCCGGCCTTGAACCTGGCCACGTGTTGGAAATTCTGCAGGGCGGCAACGAGATCCGGGATATCGTCAAGGGCCGCGGCGAAACCGTCACCCTGCCCCTGGAACCGGCGGGTCTGCTGATGGTCTTTCGTACCTTCGAGAAGGTCAGCTTCGCGCTGGTGATGGATGCCTCCAAACCTCTGCACGTACTCGACTGGGTTCGTCCACCCGCATCCCGTTGATGTCCTGGACGCCGCGGCAATCGCGGCGTCCCTCCCACACATGCCCGACACCCCAAGGAAAACCGGCGTCATGGATGACCCGCACCACCCAAAGCCAATTATTCCCAACCCCGCAGATGAGTCCGGCTTTCGGATTCCGACCCACGAGGCATTGCATCCGGCCACGGTCTGCAACTGATGGATATACCGCGGGAGGAGCTCGAACCCTGGCTGCTGATCGCCCAGACGCCAGGCATCGGCAGCCGCTATTTTTTGCGACTGCTGTCACACTTCAGAACTCCGGAAAGGATTCTCGCCGCCCGATGGGCCGAGTTGCTCGAACTGGGAATTCCCAGACCGAGCGTGGACCAGCTGATGGCACCGGATCCGAGCCGGCTGCACGCCACCTGGACATGGTACGAACAACCTGGCCACGGTATTCTCACTCTGGCTGATGAGGATTATCCGGCACAGCTGCTGCGGATCGACGATCCACCGCCGCTGCTTTACTGGGTGGGCCAGCCGGAAACCCTCAAACAGCCTCAACTGGCCATTGTGGGGAGCCGCAATCCGACGCCCACCGGGCTGACCAATGCCCGGGAGTTTGCCCGCTACCTGGCCGCTGCCGGCTGGTGTGTATGCAGCGGTATGGCCCAGGGGGTGGACGGCGCCGCCCATCAGGGTGCGCTGAAATCCGGCACCACACTGGCGGTGATGGGCACAGGCCCGGACCGCATCTATCCCGCCAGCCACCGGACACTGGCCCACGAAATCGCCGGTGCCGGGCTGCTGATATCCGAATTCGCCCCAGGCACGCCCCCCAAGGCGGACCACTTTCCCCGCCGCAACCGGCTCATCAGTGGACTCTCACAGGGGGTTCTGGTGGTCGAAGCCACCACCCAGAGCGGCTCATTGATCACCGCACGGCTTGCTGGAGAACAGGGGCGCGAGGTGTTCGCCATACCCGGTTCGATTCACAATCCCCAGGCGCGGGGCTGTCATGCCCTGATCCGCCAGGGCGCCAAACTGGTGGAGTCCGCCGGGGACATCCTGGAAGAGATCGGAACACCGGGAGATATGCCCGCCGAACCTACACCCAGCCATGGCACGGAAACCGCCCATGATCGGTTTGCCGATCCGGACTATCAGCGACTCGAGGAAGCCCTGGGATACGACCCGGTCTCAGTTGACGAATTAATCACCCGAACGGGTTTGACCGCGGAGTCGGTTTCGTCCATGCTGCTTTTGTTGGAGCTCGAAGGTCATGTATCATCGGAGCCAGGTGGTTTCTACTGCCGTACGGAATCCTTCCCATCCCGCATCTGAGGGAGAGAGAGCACATGAACGAAAACGTAGTCGATATACTGATCTATCTCTATGAAAATTACATGGATGGTGAACAAGCCCCACCAACCGACCAGTACGAATTGCGCGACGCCCTGATTCAGGCCGGTTTCCCCTCCAGCGAAATCAATAAGGCCTTTGATTGGCTGGATGAACTGGCCGAAAACGCCGAAAATCATACCGGCACGGACAATCATCCCCATTCACTGCGGATCTACACCGACGAGGAGATCTCCCGCCTGGACGTGGACTCCCGGGGACTGCTGCTGTTCCTGGAACAGAACGAGATGCTGACCCAGACGGCCCGGGAACTGGTGATCGAACGAGCCCTGGCCCTGGACACCGCGGTAATCTCAGAGGAAGAACTGAAATGGATCATTCTGCTGGTGCTGATGAACCAGCCTGGCCAGGAGGCCGCATTTGCCCGCATGGAAGACATGGTATACAACGAAGCGCCCGCCTACCTGCACTGACCGGGCGTCGCGGGGGAGTCGCGAACGCCGCTCCCCGGCTGGATTTCGACCCTGCCATGCTGCATCAAACGCCTTGGCGAAATCCTCATGCAACCGGCATTCCGCCGGAAATAACCTCACGAATTCGCGGTATCGTGGGATAAAAAACACTTGATTTCTTGATCGCGGAACGGTTCACTGTGCCGCATTTTTCATTGGGAGACGGCCTGAAACCACATGAACCTGGTCATCGTTGAATCACCCGCCAAGGCGAAAACCATCAAGAAATATCTCGGAGGCAGCTTCGAGGTACTGGCTTCCTATGGTCATGTTCGCGACCTGATCCCAAAAGAGGGGGCCGTGGACCCGAGCCAGGGTTTCGCCATGAAATACCAGGTCATCGAACGTAACGACCGGCATGTGCAGGCCATCGCCAAGGCCCTGAAAAACTCCGAAGCCCTGTATCTCGCGACCGATCCGGACCGCGAGGGTGAGGCCATCTCCTGGCACCTCTCCGAACTGTTGAAAGAGAAGGGCAAGCTGAAGAACAAGCCGGTCTACCGGGTGGTGTTCAACGAGATCACCAAGAAGGCGGTGAACGACGCCATCGCCAACCCCCGGGAGTTGTCTCAGCCCTTGATCGATGCCCAGCAAGCGCGCCGCGCGCTGGACTATCTGGTCGGCTTCAACCTGTCGCCGCTGCTGTGGAAGAAGGTGCGTCGGGGTCTCTCCGCCGGCCGGGTGCAGAGCCCCGCCCTGCGCATGATCGTGGAGCGGGAGCTGGAGATCGAGGCCTTCAAGGCTGAGGAGTTCTGGACCCTGGAGGCAGACTCCGAGAAGCAGAATCAGGCCTTCTCCGCCAAACTGACCCACTACCAGGGTAACAAGCTCGACAAATTCAGCATTAACAATGAAGCGGCCGCCCAGGCGGCGGAAAAGACCCTCAGCGAGGCGGGTCGCGACGGCCTGCGGGTCACCCAGGTCGAAAAGAAACAGCGTAAGCGCAACCCCGCCCCGCCCTTCACCACCTCGACCCTGCAGCAGGAGGCGGCGCGTAAGCTCGGCTTCACCGCACAGCGCACCATGCGCACCGCCCAGCAGCTCTACGAGGGTGTCGACGTGGGCCAGGGCACCGTGGGCCTGATCACCTACATGCGTACCGACTCAGTCAATCTGGCCGACGAGGCGATCGCCGAGATCCGCGAGTTCATCACCGATAAGTTCGGCCAGGACCAGCTGCCTCCTGAACCACGGCGTTACAAGACCAAGTCGAAGAACGCCCAGGAGGCTCACGAGGCGATCCGTCCCACTTCGGTGCTGCGGGTACCCGACGAGATCAAGGACCACCTGACCAAGGATCAGGCCCGGCTCTATGAGCTGGTGTGGAAGCGAGCGGTGGCCTGCCAGATGATCCACGCCACCATCCACACCGTGGCCGCCGACCTGCAGTGCGGCGAGGGTAACCTGTTTCGCGCCAACGGCTCGGTGATCGCCAAGCCCGGCTTCATCGCGGTCTACCAGGAGGGTCTTGACGACGCCGCCAAGGGTGACAATGACGAAAAGATCCTGCCGCCCCTGGTCGAAGGTGAGACCCTGCCGCTGAAAGCGATCCGCCCGGAACAGCACTTCACCGAACCGCCACCGCGCTACAGCGAGGCGACCCTGGTCAAGGCGCTGGAGGAGTACGGCATCGGCCGCCCCTCCACCTATGCCTCGATCATCTCCACCCTGCAGGACCGGGAATACGTGGTGCTCGACAAGAAGCGCTTCAAACCCACCGACGTGGGTCGGGTGGTCAACAAATTCCTCACCGAGTACTTCACCCGCTACGTGGACTACGACTTTACCGCCAAGCTGGAGGACGAGCTCGATGCGGTCTCCCGCGGCGAAGAGGACTGGGTGCCCCTGCTGGAGAAGTTCTGGACCCCCTTCAAAGAGCAGATCGACCATACCCAGGAGAACGTCAAGCGCAGCGACGTGACCCACGAGGCGCTGGACGAGGCCTGCCCAAAGTGCGGCAGCCAGCTCTCCATCCGCCTGGGCCGCCACGGCCGCTTCATCGGTTGCACCAACTACCCAGAATGCGACTACACCCGGGATCTCAACGCAGACAGCAGCGAGAAGGAGGAACCGGAGGTGGTGGAGGGCCGCAACTGTCCGGAGTGCGGCTCCGAACTGGTGATCAAGCGCGGAAAATACGGCAAGTTCATCGGCTGTTCCAGCTACCCGAAATGCCGCTACATCGAACCCCTGGAAAAACCCGAAGACACCGGGGTGAGCTGCCCCAAGTGCCACAAGGGCACCCTGCTGAAACGCAAATCCCGGCGCGGCAAGATCTTCTACTCCTGCTCCACCTATCCCGACTGCGACTACGCGGTATGGAACGAGCCGATCGCCGAGCCCTGCCCCAACTGTGGCTGGCCGGTGCTGACCATCAAAACGACCAAGCGCAAGGGCTCCGAAAAGGTCTGTCCGCAGAAGGACTGTTCGTTCAGCGAACCTTACGAGGGTTGAGGCGCAGCGCTCATTGATGATGAAATCAAACAGACCACTGGGATAACTGCAGTCCGCATCCGCCTGGGGGCATCCAGATCAACTGGATCCACCCACGCCTCTCCCTGTCTGCTGCATCGCCGCATCCCCGAAAGGGAAGAGGGAGTCTGCCCGGAGAAGGCTGAGTTGTTCCCTGGTAGTTCGGATTCTTCAGAATCCCGGATTCCGCTTCGCGGCGTCCGGGCTACATTCGATCTTTCCGAAGCCGCGGGTCAGACCGATTCCCGGATCAGTGCCTGATAGGTCTGGCCGATGATTTCCACCGCCTCGTCCATGTGATCGAAGGCATGACTGCCGCCTTCGAAACAGTGGATGGTCGCATGGCCTTCATAGAGTGCGGCGGAGGTCCAGGAATCGATCAGTTCATCACCCTTGTCGAGCAACAGGGTGGCGGGGGTTCTCAAACTCGATGGATCGGTGGCATAGGCCCGGGTGTCCTCCACCATCTCTGCGGAAAGATAGTAGCTGGTATGCAGTGCCTCGTTGAACTGCCAGCCGACCACCTGCTGCAGCAACTGCCAGGGCTCCAGGGCCGGGTTGATCATGAACAGATGCTGCACCCCGAGGCGGTCCGCCAGCCAGGCGCCGTAGAAACCGCCCATGGAGCTGCCCACCAGCACCCGGGGCTGACCAGCCTGGCCCGGCTGCATGAAGGTCTCCCTGAGTTCCTGTTCCAGCACCTCCACGGCGAGGGCCGCGGTCTGCGCGGGATAGGTGGGACTGAGGATCTCGATGCCCGGCAGCGCCTCGCGCAGACGCGTGGCCTTGGCCGAGCTGCCGGCGCTGTTCAAACCGTGTAGATAGACAATCATTCGAACCGATCCTCTGCAGATGCCCCGGCCCAGGCAACACGACCCGAGCCGAGCGGGATCATACCGTATTCTCCGGGGAAAATTTCATCGTAGTGATCCGCAGCACGGTCAACACCACAATCACGGTCAGGCTCAGTACCACTTCGTGCAGGGTGTATTCCCGATACCAGAGACTGATCAGCTCGCCGATCAGCACCACCAGCGCCGCATCCAGGATGAAGGTCACCTTGACCCGCCCGATCTCCAGGTAGGACTGCAGGGTGCGGATCAATTCCAGGGTCGCCAGCAGCATTACCACCTTGATGATCATCTCCTCCGTGACCTGATGCCAGTGGCCCTCGATCAGCCCCTGATAGAGCGATACCAGCAGCAGTGCCGCCCCCGAGGCGATCCACAGGGACAGAATCGCCATGATCGCCGCGATCAGCAGCTGCAGAACCTTGCGGTAGGCGGTGATTCCGGGCAACAGGTTGGTTTGGCCCGTTGCCGGGGATGACAGGGTGGCAGCATCCGACTTCATAAGATTCTCGCCAGAATACGGGAACGACGCTCCCGAACGGCGGCAAAGCATAGACGGGTATTGTTAAGGCGGTATGACGTCCCCTTGAATCCAGGATGTCAGCGATGCTCAAACCGCCTCTCAACGGAACCAGAAGGTCGGCGACAGGAGTACCAGCAGGGTGAAGATCTCCAGCCGGCCAAGCAGCATCGCGAGTACCGAGATCAGCTTGCCGAAGTCGCTGACGCTCTGGAAGGTGTAGGCCACCTCGCCGAGTCCCGGGCCCAGGTTGTTCATGCAGGTGGCCACTGCGGCAAAGGCAGAGCGCTCGTCCAGCCCGGCATGCACCATCAGCAGGGTCAGGATCGCAAAGGTGGAGAGGTAGAGCCCGAAAAAGCCCCACACCCCCTGGGTCAGGCGGGGATCCAGGATGCGTTTGCCGATCCTCAGCGGGATCAGCGCATGGGGATGGATCAGGGATTTGACTTGCTGCTGACCCTGCTTGATCAGCAGCATTACCCGCATCACCTTCATCCCTCCGGCGGTGGAGCCGCCACAGCCGCCGACAAAGCTGATAAAGATCAGCAGCAGGGGCAGGAAATCGGGCCAATGGGAGAAATCCACCTTGGCAAAACCGGTACTGGTGACCAGGGAGACCACCTCGAAGGTGGCATCCTGGGAACTGCTGAGCAGACTTCCATACTCCTCCTCAAACAGCAGCATCAGGCTCACCAGCAGCACCACCGCCACCACGAATCGCAGGAAGGTCCACACCTCCGGGTCGCGCAGATAGTACACCGGGTTGCGATGATGCAGGACGATGAAATGCACCCCGAAGTTGATCGCCGCCAACAGCATGAACACCACCGCGACAAACTCCACCCCATTGCTGTTGTAATAGCCGATACTCGCGTCATGGGTGGAGAAGCCGCCGGTCGAAACGGTGGACATGCTGTGCGCCAGGGCATCGAACAGATCCATACCCGCCAGCCAGTAACCGAAGGCGCAGGCCAGGGTCAGACCGAAGTAGATCAACCACAGGGCGCGGGCGGTCTGTGCCAGGCGGGGGGTGAGCTTCTCCTCCTTGATCGGCCCCGGCATCTCCGCCCGGTAGAGCTGCATGCCACCGATACCGAGCATCGGCATCACCGCCACCCCGAGCACGATCAGGCCCATGCCCCCCAGCCACTGCAACTGCTGACGGAAGAACAGTATCGACTTGGGCAGGTCGTCCAGCCCGGTGATCACTGTGGCGCCGGTGGTGGTGATCCCGGATACCGACTCGAACAGGGCCTCGATCGGGGTCAGATCGGTGGCGATGAGCAGCGGCCAGGCGCCGAGCAAGCTGAAGATGATCCAGAACAGCACCACGATCAGGAAACCGTCCCGGTTGCCGAGATCCCCCGGACTGCGCTGGCCGATGACCCATAGGGTGCCCCCCAGCGCCAGGGAGCCGGCGAAGGGGTAGAAGAAGTCCACCAGCTGCCCCATCTCGCCATAGATGAAACAGACCGCGATCGGAATCAGCAGCGTAAAGCCGAAAATGATGGAGAACACGCCGACGATGCGCGCAACCAGGTATCCGTGCACAACTTACTCTTGGTGGAATGATCGGCCGATGACGGCGAACTGAAACCTGTTTTCGCGGTAAAGTATAACCTGTGAACATGCACGGACCCTAACCGAACCCACCATGAAACCGACGATGCTGACCGGGCTGCTGCTGATCTGGATTTGCCTCAACCCCGCCCTGGCCGCCCCGCCCCAGCGTGTCGTTTCCCTCAACCTATGCAGCGACCAGCTGCTGCTGATGCTTGCCGACCGTGAGCAGGTGGCCCGGGTGAGTCACCTCGCCACCGACCCGCACAACTCCTACATGGCCGCACAGGCGCAGGGCATTTCCAGCCACCGGGCGCGCCTCGAGGAGATCATCGCCGCCCAACCTGACCTGATCCTCACCACTCCCTACACCTCACCCCGCCTGCGCCATAGCCTGGAACAGCTGGGATACCCGCTATACACGCTGAAACTCGGCCTGCAGCCGGAACAGATCGTCGAAGATATCCGGGGACTCGCGGATCGGCTCGAACAGTCTTCCCGGGGGGAGACTCTGATTCAAGAGTTCCTGCGGCGCATAGCAGCACCACCTGAGTCCACCAACACCCCGCCACCCTCGGCCCTGTTCCTCCAGCCCCGGGGCTACACCAGTGGTCGCGATACCCTGCAGGACCAGGCGCTGCGACTCGCGGGCTGGCGCAACCGGGCTGCGGAGATGGGTCTGGAGGGTTATGTGCAGGCCGACCTGGAACAGCTCATCGCCTGGCAGCCGGATGCGCTGGTCACCTCTCCCTATGCCGCCGCCCGGGACTCCCGGGCGGAACGGCTGCTGTCCCACCCGGCGCTGAAACGCCTGTTCGGCGCACAACCCCTGTACCGGGTGCCTTACAAGGACTGGATCTGCCCCGGTCCGATGCTGGCGGACGCGGTGAAGCAACTGCGCCGCGCCCGTTCCCGGACGCAGCAGCCATGAACCAACAACCGCAACTGCGCATCAACACCCTGCTGGGCGGCGGCCTGCTTGGAGTCTGCCTGCTCTCCCTGCTGATCGGCAGCCAGACCATCCCCCTGTGGCAAGCGCTGCAGGAGAGCTTCAGCAGTCATCCCGGGGTCTCCGCCATCATCCTCACCGAGCTGCGCCTGCCCCGCACCCTGGTCGCCCTGCTCGCCGGAGCCTCCCTGGGGCTCTGCGGCGCGGTGATGCAGTCCCTGCTGCGCAATCCCCTGGCCAGTCCCGGTCTGGTGGGGAGCGCCAGCGGGGCGGCCCTGGGCGCAGTGGTCACCCTGTATTTCGGCCTCGCCTCCCTGGCCGCGTTCAGCCTGCCTCTGGGGGGCATTCTGGGTGCGCTGCTGGCCACCCTGCTGGTCTATCTGCTGGCGGGCCGGGAGGCGGACACCCTGACCCTGATCCTCGCCGGGGTGGCGGTCAACAGCTTCGCCCTGGCCCTGGTCTCGCTGCTGCTGAATCTGGCTCCCAGCCCCTACGCGGTCCAGGAGATCGCTCTGTGGATGCTCGGTTCCCTGGCCAACGTGAGCCGTGACGATCTGCTCCTGCTGCTGCCGGGCACTCTGCTGGGATGGCTTTTGATCGCCCGCCAGGGGCGCGCCCTGGATCTGCTGACCCTGGGGGAGGAGGCGGCGGACTCCCTGGGGGTGGGATTGCCCCGGTTGCGCAAGCGCCTGTTCCTGGCGGTCGCCCTGGCGGTGGGTTCCGCCATCTCCGTGACCGGCGCAATCGGCTTCATCGGCCTGGTGGTTCCGCACCTGCTGCGTCCCCTGGTCGGCTACCAGCCCAGCCGCCTGCTGCTGCCCAGCGCCCTGGGGGGCGCATTGCTGCTGTTGCTGGCGGACATCCTGGTGCGCGCCATACCCCTGCCCGGCGAGATCAAGGTGGGGGTCATCACCTCCCTGATCGGCGCACCGTTTTTTCTTTGGCTGATACTCCACGGCCGACGGAGAGCAGGATGAGTCTGCTCAAGGGACAGGCACTGCGGGTGGTCCGCAGACAGCAAGCCCTGCTGGACGGGGTGGATATCGCTCTGCAACCCGGTGAACTGCTCGGCCTGATCGGTCCCAACGGGGCGGGCAAGAGCACCCTGCTGAGACTCCTGGCGGGCATCCGCAACGCGGACAGCGGAGGCGTGCTGTTCCGGGATGCCCACCTGGGGAGTTATGAGCCCGCCACCCGGGCCCGGCATATCGCCTACCTGCCCCAGGCGGGGGATGTGGCCTGGCCGATGAGCGTGGAGCGGCTGGTGACACTGGGTCGCACGCCCCACCTGGGACCCTGGCAGCAGCTGGGCCCCGGAGACCGGGCGATCATCGACCGGGTACTGGAACGCACCGATCTGCTGGGATTGCGGGAACGCCCCTATGACACCCTCTCCGGCGGGGAGCAGGCCCGGGTCAGACTGGCCCGGGCACTGGCCACCGAGGCGGATGTTCTGCTCGCCGACGAACCGGTGGCGACCCTCGATCCGGCCCATCAACTGGATGTCATGGACCTGCTGCGGGAAATCTGTGACGCCGGGCGCGCGGTGATCGTGGTGCTACACGATCTCTCCCTCGCCGCCCACTACTGTGACCGGCTGCATCTGCTGCACCGGGGCCGCACCCTGGCCGAGGGGAACCCGGGCGAGGTGTTATGTGAGGAGAATCTACAGTCCGCCTACGCCATCACCCTGGATCATGATCACCGGGAACACCGCTTCAAGCTGCCCTGGCGGCGGCAGATCAAGTCCTGATCCCGTCCGGGCCGATTGCATCCTGCATCAAAGCGACTCCGGTTTGTGCAGGGCGAATCCCTGGGCGTAGTCGATACCCATCCCCTGCAGGATGTCGGCGATCTCCTGCTTGTGCACGAACTCCGCAATGGTCTGAATACGGTGGACCCTGGCCACCTCCATGATCGAACGCACCACCGCCTGATCCCGCTCGTCACTGTCCAGGTTGCGCACGAACATGGCGTCGATCTTGAGGTAATCCACTTCCAGCTTGCGCAGGTAGGCGAAGGAGGAGAGCCCGGTGCCGAAATCATCCAGAGCCACCTTGATACCCAGACTCTGCAGGGTCTTGATGAATCGCTGCGCCTTGTCCAGACGGCTGATCGCGGCGGTCTCGGTGATCTCGAAGCTGATCCGCCTGGGATCGATGCCACAGGCATCGATCTCACGGGTGACAAACTCTGCAAGGTCGTCGTGAGTCAGGCTCAGGCCGGACAGATTGATGGCGAAGGCGGTCTTCGGATCATGCCCGGGCCCGAGCGCCCCGAGTCGGCGGCATACGTTGCGGATCACCCAATGGTCGATTTCCGGCATCAGGTTGAAACGCTCCGCAGCCGGTATGAACCGGTCCGGGGTGTGGATGGTGCCCTTTTCGTCACGCATGCGCACCAGGATTTCCGCATGCGGCGGCAGCTCCGGGCGCAACGGCACGATGCGCTGGCAGTAGAGTTCGAAACGGTCTTCCCGCAAGGCCCGGTTGATCTCTTCCACGGAGAGGAACTGGGCGCGCTGAACACGGTAGTAGTCATCGCTGTCGCGATACACCTCGATGCGGTTGCGGCCCCGGTCCTTGGCCGCGTAACAGGCCTGGTCCGCGGCGATCAGCAACTCGTCGATGCCCCGCTGGGCGTCCAGGATATTGACCAGTCCCACCGAGGCGCCGAGTTGAAAGTGATGTCCTTCGAAGATGAACTGTTTGGCATGGATCGCGTCGATCAGCTTGCTGGCCAGACGCTGCGCCGACTCCCCGTCGGTTTCCAGCAGCAGGCCGAACTCGTCGCCCCCCAGACGCGCCAGAAATCCCTGGCCAATGGTGTGCTGCATGATCGCGGTGATCTCCTGCAGCAGGCTGTCTCCGGCGCTGTGACCGCAGGTGTCGTTGACCAGCTTGAACTGGTCCAGATCGATATACAGGAGGGTGCGCGGTGTTCCGCCGGTGCGCAGGCTGTCCAGGGCCTCCTGCAGCCGGGTTTCAAAGGCGCGCCGGTTGAACAGGCCGGTGAGGGCGTCATGGTTGGCCTGATACTCCAGTTCCTCCCGGGCATAGTGCTCCAGGGAGATATCCCGGATACTCGAACGGTAACCCAGTGAGGCCCCCTGTTTGTCGAAGATCGGCTGCCAGGACATGGCTACCCAGACAATACGTCCGTCCTTGCGGCGTATGCGGAACTCCTGGTCGCGCCCGGTCTTACCCGCCAGACCCAGCCGATGACAGCGCTCCACCAGATCCACATCATCCGGATGTACGATCGGCAGAGGATAATCGGGCATTGCGAAACACTCCGGCGGGGTGTAACCGGTCACCCGGCGCACCGCGGGATTGACCCAGCGCAGGTGCCCGTTTGGGGCCAGCCAGCTCTCCCAGCCATAGGTGTAGTCCGCAATGGTGCGGGAGCGCAGATCGCTCTCCTCCAGCGCCACGATACGATTCTGCACTGCGTCCGCCATCAGGTTGAAGCGATCCGCCAGTTGCGCGATCTCGTCCCGGCTGGTAAGGGACAGGCGGGCCTGATAATCCCCGTTGGCGATGCGCCCGCTGGCTTCGATGAGTGCCCTGAGGTGACGGGTGAGCCAGTAGCCGATCATCGACAGCAGGATCACCGTCAGGCTCACTTCGGTGAAGGCAATCAGGAATCCCTGGGTGAACAGCTCATGCTTCGCCCGGGTAATGTAATCGGTTGACAGTCCGTACTGCACCCAGCCGTAGTCCTGGCCCAGATAGTCGACCTTGAAGCGGACATGGGTCAGGTCACCGCCCGTGCTGCTGCGGCCCGTCTCAGGCAGTGCTGCATTGTTGTCCCATCCGGCGGCGGCCAGGATGCGTCCGGCATTATCGGTCACCACCAGGTATCGGATGTCCTCGGCCTTTCGCCAGCCATCCAGGATATCGCGCAGGGTGGCGTAGTCTCGGGAGGCCAGGGGAACGGCAACCGCCGTCTTATAGGCCAGCTCCATGGCCTGGATGCGGGACTCCGTCAGGCGCTCCATGTGGGCCTGGATCAGGCGCACGCTGTTGCCTACCAGCAGCCCCAGCATGACCACCTCCACCAGGATACTGGCCAGCAGCAGCTTCCCGCGCAGTGAATGTCTCCAACCTAACCACGATGCCATGGGACGTCAGCCTTCGGTCATCCCCCTGCTGAGGCGGTTCTACCCGCGTTGATCATGGCGCCCTGCTGTCGAGGTGCATCAACTCCTGCACGACAAGCGAGTCTTCGATCTCATGAAAGATTTTGGGACATCCAAGTCCACCAAAATCGATTCGATCTTTGACAGCCTATTAGTGCCCCGG
>JBEVVH010000014.1:0-34801 GCA_040507245.1 Candidatus Thiodiazotropha sp. | reverse complement strand
CAAAAGAAACCAAAGCGAGTTGCAAAATATTTCAATCACGAGAAGATTTCTTATGCCGCGTAGCAGATGTATTTTATTGCCGGGTTAATAATGACAATATCTCTGCTGATCAGAGAGTTGATTTACAAACGCATTAACTGACGGTTTGTTGACGCAATATCGGGCTCGGATCGTCTCGATATGAGTTGATGCTGTTGAAACTGAATAAAACCGCAGGAAGAGCGCTTCAGTTCAGATATCGTTCTGAAACGCTACCGGTTCAACTCACAGGCATCCACGAAAGCCTGCAGATACGGTATCCCGTGAGATTTGAGTTGCTCGATTGCCTCATCGACCCGTGGTTGGGTCTGGCGCAAAGCCTCGTCGGGTGCTATTGGAGCCACCTGAGCCAGCAGATCCTTGTTTGAGCGTGCCGGTTTAAACGGACGCACCACCCACCAATCACCCTTGTCCGTCCACAGCATGGGCAATCGAATCAGATATTCATCCTTGGCAAATTCCGCACGATCGGCCGCGGGAGACTGCATCGAGGGGATACAACTCAGTTCCGGATAACGGCCGTGCGTCGACCAGCCGATCAACAGAGTGAATTCATCATAGTCCTTCGGACTCGGACTCAAGACAACCCAACAATGCAGCTGTTCGGAGACTGCCCACAGGTAGGCCCGCTCTCCCGGAAACAGGTAGAGGGATTTCACCTTGGTTTCCCGGAACTGGGGTAGATCGGCTTTCATGCGCCTGGCGAACAGTTGCCGGAGCGCTTTTCCGTACTCCTTTTTCATCTTCCTTTCGTCCTGCTCCTTGTTGATTTGAGGATGTAACGGTTTTCAGGGTTGTGCTGCGCCAGCCACTTCCGTTTTACGTAGCGCCCGAGCGAGGCGGAACTTGAGAAACCCCCAGCCAAAACGCATCAGGCGCAGCATGTGTTGCGGGTGCTGCAGGGTCAGCCAGGTGTAGTGCCAACTGATCGCCGGCCGACGATAAAAGGAGACAAGAATCTCCCGGTAGTGACGATCCAGTTCCTCGATACTGATCCCCTCCGGAGACCAGAGAAAATTCATCCCGTTCATCTTCTCCCAATGATCACCCCGGATATTGGCGCCATAGAGATCGTGATAGATTGGAGAACCCGGATAGGGGGTGAACTTGGTGAGATTCATGATGGTCATGGGGATGCGGCGTACAAAATCCTTGGTCTGCTCGATCGATTCCAGGGTCTCTCCCGGATAACCGAGCATGAACAGTCCTTTGGTACGGATACCGGCTGCGGCGGTCAACTTGACCGCGTTTTCGGAATCCACCATCTTCGCGGATTTCACCATTCGTTCGAGCATCTCCTGGGAACCGCTCTCCAGACCGAAGCTGATCTCCCAGCAACCCGCCTGCTTCATGAGTTTCAGGACGTCCTCATGTACGGTGTCGACCCGCGAGGTACAGGACCAGGTCATGTTGAGACCTTCCTCAATGAGCAAGCGGCAGAATTCACTCGCACGTTTCCTGCTGGCGAGAAACAAATCATCGACAAACATGACGTGCCGGATCCCGTAAGTCGCCTTGAGATGTTTCATCATCTCGACCACCTTGGCCGGAGAGTAGTAACGGACCCGGTCACCGAAAGTGGATGTATCGCAAAATTTACAATGAAACGGACAGCCTCTCGACGCGGCGATGGTTGCCACCGGTCCACGGGGATAATCGTAGATCGCGGGTTTGTAGGCATCGGGAAAATCCGGCAAAAGGTCCCAGGCCGGCATCGGCAGAACATCCAGGTCCCGGTTGATCGCCCGTCCCGCGGTTTGATTGATGAATGGACCATCGCGGTAGAGCAGTTCCGGTACATCCGTGAGAGGCGCCCCCTCCTCGATGGCCCGTAACAGATCGATCAGGGTTTTCTCCCCCTCCCCCAGTACGGCGAAGTCAAACTGCTGGAAACGCTCCATGGTCTCCCGCCCCATGGACGAGACATGGGGACCACCAATGATGATCCGGGTATCCGGCAGCTGCTCCTTGATCTGTTTGGCAATCTTGGCGCTGTTCCACACCCCCACGGTAAAGAGCGTGATACCAACGTAGGCCGGTTTGGATGCCAGGATCCGCTCCACCACCCCTTCGATGCTCAGATTCATGATGTTACTTTCGATGATCTCTGGCTCGTATCCGTGTTCACGGACCTCTGCGGCCAGGTACATCAAACCCAGGGAGGGTGAGTTGTTGGTAATCTCCTTGACGAACTCGTAACCCTTCTCGATCGCATCATAGGGCGGGTTGATAAAGCTGATTTTTCGATTGCGCATAATGTTCGGAGATCCGGGGGGTTATCTGAGACTATAGTTTAACCGCTATCGTCCCCCTATCAATCGCATCGAACACTCGATAACCCTCCAATATGAAAGTGTGAGGCATCACCCATTGTGCCTAACCCGCGACTTGACTAACCGATAATCCGTATCTATATTAGTATTTAATTAATTTCTATATATTGAGGTGTTCATCATGAAAGATCCACTTGCCATTACCTGTGACGAGCTGCGTGAGCTTGCGGAAATCCATATGCTGGAGGTCGAAGTCATCATTGAAATGATGATCGAAGCCGACGCGGATCTGTGCCAGGACCTCGTCTGAAGTCTGTCCAAGCATTCCCGAGCAGTCATTCACTACTCATATCTCACTGATTTATATCATTTTATGATATTCAATCGATCTCCAGAACATGCCTGAGATGAATCGTCTCCAGGCATAAAAAAAGCCCGCCTAGGCGGGCTTTTTTTATGCCTGACCGGGTAAGATCAGTTGATGGACTGGTAGTAGTCCATGAGGATCTGTGCCACCTCGGGACGGGAAAACTCCTTCGGCGGAGCGATGCCCTGTCCGAGCATCTCACGAACCTTGGTGCCCGACAGCAGGACGAAGTCCTCCTTGGTGTGGTCCGGAGCCTCGCACATCATCACCACCTTGTTTAGCTTCTTGGAGTATGCGGTGTGATCCGCCTTGAAGATTTCGATCTCCAATGCACCCGCCGGCACCTCTTCCTCGAAGATGGTCTGCGCGTCGAACGCTCCGTAGTAGTCGCCCACACCGGCGTGATCACGACCGATGATGAAGTGGGTGGCGCCCATGTTCTGACGGAAGTAGGCGTGCAGCACCGCTTCGCGGGGCCCGGCATAGAGCATGTCGAAGCCATAACCGGTCACCATCGCGCTGTTGGGCGGGAAATAGAGCTCCACCATCTTGCGAATCGCCGCATCACGTACCGGAGCGGGGATATCACCGGGTTTCAGCTTGCCCAGCAGCATGTGGATCACCAGGCCGTCACAGCCGAGACGATCCATGGCCATGTGGCACAGTTCCTCATGCGCCAGATGCATCGGGTTACGGGTCTGGAAGGCCACGACCTTTTTCCAGCCACGTTCCTGAATTTCGTTACGAATCTCTACTGCGGTGCGGAAGGTATCCGGAAAATCGCTCTGGAAGTAAGAGAAGTTCAGAACCTGGATCGGTCCGGACAGAGCGATACGGCCCTGGCCATTGAACGCAGCCACACCGGGGTGTTCCATGTCGCTGGTCCGGTAGACCTTCTCGGTCATCAGCGCCATCTGCTCGTCACTGACGGTTTCCACCGACTCGATATCCATGATGGCCAGCACCGGATTGCCTTCCACGTTGGGATCACGCAGGGCAATGCGTTTGGCGTCGCCGATGGCATCGGTATTCTCCACCAGGCACATCACCGGCACCGGGAAGAAACTGCCGTCGGTCAGGGTCATCTTTTCAGCAGCGCCCATGGCGTCTGCGACATTCATGAAACCCTTCAGAGGGTTGAAGTAGCCAGAACCCATCATCACCGCATTGCCAGCGGCCTGTGAGCTGATCATCACCGAAGGCAGAGATTCGGCTTCGTGTGAAAGTTTATGATGGGTATCCGGGTCGTAGACGAACAAAGGTTTTAGTTCTGCTGAACCAACGGGGTTGATCATGACGTTTCTTCTCCTTCGTTGTGATCGCTAAAGGCTCTTGACCGGTCCGGTCGATCATCAGGGTACCGGAGCGGATCGGTTTGTGACGGCGGGTCAGTTACATGCTTCCTGTTGCTGCGTCAATATAAAGCAGAGTCTGGAAATGTTTTCTATCCCATTGTTTATTATCGATTTATAAGGACCAATACCTGGCTGGACCCTACTCAAACAGCCCATACCCTACCACAACACGGAATTATCCAACCCCAGTTATTTTTTATGGACTCAGCAAAATATCTGCTCCCTCCCGATGCGGCATTGCAACAAACAAAGCATGCCCCAGAGACGCAAAGCGATGCGGATAGTCTGAACATCTGAGCTGCTTGGTGCTTGCTGTTTTAGCAGGCTGTTAGGAATCGTGAACCGATTCCAAACAGTCCCTCCAGTTGAAGTTCCCGGGTAGGTCGGCAATCTTGCGTGCGACCAGATAGCTGTTCAGGTAGCACGTGTGGCGAATCATCCAGGGTCGTCGCCAGGAAAACAGATGGCTTTTAAAATCGTAGGAAGTGCCCAGCACCTGGAAACCCGCCTGAACACAGAACAGGGCGGACAGCGCCTCTGTCGTATAGCGCCAGTAGTCCTGGGGATAGGCATGCAGCGGGAAGGCATGGTGAGTCTGAACCGCGATAAGCCCATTCAAACTTAATATTCTGGAAATCTCCTCGACCGCCAGCCAGGGATACTGGACATGCTCCAGGGTCGAACAGGAGATCACAATGTCAAACCGGGACTCGCCGGTCAGCTTTGACAGGGAGTGCAGATCACCCACGATATTCACATCCTCCCCGGACTGGAAATCAGTGCCCAGGTACTCTCCTGCATGAGGCACCCAGGCTTTGTGCAGAGTGCTGCGATTTCTGCGGCTTCTTTTTGTTCCAAGCTCCAGCACCCGGGGTGACGAAAGCCTGGAGGCTTCCTCTATAAACGTGATCAGACACTCACTCATGCGCACTCCCTGTGAATTCTTTTGTTCCTGTTTGCCTTGCGATCCCTGCCGTTCAATCAGCAAAATCTCCAATCGGCAAGAGTTTATGATTATATATCCCCGAGTGTTCACCAGGACAGTTGATGTGTGTGAGCCCGAACCCGCTTGCCATGGACAGAGGTACACTTACCATGGGGATTCCGGTAGAGTCCCTGGTATTGGGAACCATTCGCAAACAGGCAAGGAGCATTCACCGCACATGATCGAGGTGAACCTATGGGATGCAGGATTGACCCCATGCCCTTCAGGACGCCACAGGTTGCAGGCTTAAAACCGCGAATCAACAACCCGACAAGGTGACCTGAATGTACAAAATCGCAATCCTCCTGTTCTTCGCATTGCCTAGTGGGCTTCTCCACGCCGAGGATCAGGAACGGGTCATCGAATCTCTCGAGGCCTATTTCGATTTCGCCGACTACGCTGGCGCGACGATTTTTCCGGAACAGATTCCCGCCGAAGAGTGGAAGAATTTCCATCTCGTGGATGCCCGTAGTGAGTCCCAGTTCGAAACGCAACATATCCCGGGCGCAGTCAATATCGAATGGCGTCAATTGCTCACGCGGCGCGACGAACTGCCCAGAGACAAGCCCGTGCTGGTCTATTGCAATACCGGAGCCCTCTCTTCTCAGGCCGTGTTCGCGCTGCGGGTTGCGGGATACGACAATGTGCGCATACTCCAGGGCGGTATCGAGGCCTGGTTACGTAAAGGGGGTTTCGAAGCCTACGCAAGAGCCGTCGAGCCGGTGAAATAACCTGCCGGGTGTCAAAAGGGAAGATGCAGAATCTTTTGTTCGTTTGCAGTGAGTGCCGCTTGCGTAGCCCAACGGCAGAAGCGGTTTTCTCAAGTTATGAAGGCATCGAAGCTCTGGCGGCAGGAACGAATTCAGATGCAGAGACACCGCTGAGCGGTGATCTGATCGAATGGGCAGATGTCATCCTGGTTATGGAAAAGGTGCATCGAGACAAGCTGTCAAAAAAATACAAGCAGCTGCTGAAAGGAAAGAAATTGGTGGTCCTGGACATTCCAGACAGATATCAGCGAATGCAACCGGAACTGATCGAGTTGCTTCGAGCAAGGGTGTCGAGACACGTTCAGCTGTGATTCCACTGCTGACCAGGATGCAGCCTGTGAAGACCGGGCTCTGGCAGTTGGTGGCGAGTTATATCTTCGGATCCTTACTCTCGTTCCCACGCTCTGCGTGGGAATGCAGACCCGGGTTTGCACATGCCTAACAGGTTTGGGCAATACCGTGTGATATCGATAGGCGTTCCCACGCAGAGCGTGAGAACGAGGTATCGATCACCTCAAAAGCCGGCCATCATCTACTCATGCCGACTCATTGATCAGATCGGACCTATGGGTGGGGATGCGCTTCCGTGATTCGAAGCCGGTCCCGCAACCCGCTCACACGCCGCATCGGACGCCCGATCGTCGTTTGCAACACAGCTTCCGGACCCATCAGGGAGAACCGCAATTTTGCCCGGGTGATCGCGGTATAGAGCAGTTCCCGGCAGAGCACCGGGCTGTCCCGGTCCGGGAGAATCAGGAGTACATGCCCGTATTCCGAGCCCTGACTCTTATGGACCGTCAAGGCATACACGGTCTCGCTATGAGGCAGGCGTGAAGGGTTGACCCAGCGCAGGGTCTGATCGGCGCCGAGGAAGGCCACGCTCAACATACCGGCCTGCTCCGGGTGCGGCAATACCAGGCCCATTTCGCCGTTGTACAGATTGAGTTGGTAGTCGTTGCGGGTGATCATGACGGGGCGTCCCGGATACCAGGTCTGGTGAGCGGGTATCCGGCCCGTTTCGCTGAGCCGACGTGTGATCTGCCGGTTGAGTGCCAAAACACCATTGGGTCCATCCCGCAAGGCGCACAGCACACGAAACTCGTACAACTTGCTGAACAGCTGCGCGATCGGCATGCCCGCTTCGATCATCTCCGCCAATTCGCTGAAATGCTCCACCGCCCGCTCAACCGCCCTGGACTGCCTGGTTAGCCAGGCCAGATCCCCGGCCTCATCCGCATGCTCCAATTGTCTGCAGGCCCCATCCATGTCCCCCCGGTTGACCGCCTGTGCCAGTTGGCCGATGCCACTCTGATCACTGAATCGATAGCTCTTGCGCAATACCACTACATGATCACTCAGGCGGTTGTTCGATTGCCCGGACGATTCGATCGTCTCCCCGGTAACGGCTTCGAGTTCCCGGGCAAATGTCTCTTGTGGCCCATCGCAGCCCTCGCAAAGGTCGCCGAGTATGGCGCCCGCCTCCACCGAGGCCAACTGGTGATGATCGCCGAGCAGGATCAGGCGTGCATGGTCCGGCAGAGCCTCCATCAGTTTCGCCATCAACGCCACATCGACCATGGAGGCCTCGTCAAGAATCAGCAGATCCAATGGTAAGGGGCGTCGCCGGTGATAGCGGAATCCGGTCCCCTGGGACTGCACACCCAGCAGTCGATGCAGGGTGGATGCGGTTTCCGGGAGGCCATGGATCTGTGCCTGGGTGAGCGGCAGACGACTCTTGGCAACACCTATGGACTGCTGTAGACGGGCCGCCGCCATACCGGTGGGCGCCGCCAGGGCAATGCGCAGATGTTCGCCGCCGGGCTGCTGTCTGAGCAAGGCAAGCAGTCGCACCACGGTGGTGGTCTTGCCGGTGCCCGGTCCACCCGAGATCACCGTAAAAGGGTGCAGAACCGCGCTCGCGGCCGCAAGTTTCTGCCCATCCGGCGCCGGTTCGGAAGTCGCGGGGAACAATCTGTCGAGATCGTCTTTCAGCTGCTTTCGATCCACAACGTCAGAAGGTTGCTGGGCACGTCTGAGCAACGCATCTGCGAGTTGCTGCTCATAGCGCCAATAGCGGTGCAGGTAGAGCCGGTTTCGATGATCCAGGATCAACGGTTGATAATCCCCCGGTCGGCCCACCACGCCGCTCGCGAGCAATACTTCACTCCAGGTTTCCAGCGCCGGGGGGTTTAACGACATCTCTCCCGAGGTTTCGAATGTCTGCCCGGACGCCGCCCCAAGATCGAGACACAGGTGACCCTCCCGGGTCGCCTGGCTGGCCAGGGCAACGGCCAGCGCGAGTTCCATGGTAGGACGAACGGCTTCCGCCATGAGAAAATTCGCCAGGTAGAGATCCACCGCATTGAACTCCGCGAAGGCACGCAGCCGCATTGTCAGGTCGTGGTTCAATGGCAGAATACTCGTGTGATCAGACGTCATTTCAAGTCCCCCTCGACCATCCGGTCCAAGGCGTCGATAAACGCCCCGGGGGGACGTTCGGACACGATACCAAGGGGTTGTCGGTTGCCGGGATGCATGCCTCTGAGAAACAGATAGAACACGCCCCCAAAATGCCGATCGTAATGGTAATCGGGCAGCCGCTGTTTCAGATAACGATGCAGCGCCAGGGTGTAGAGCACGTACTGCAGGGTGTAGTGGTGATCGACCATGGCCCGGACCAGGGACTGGGGATGATAATCCTGCACATCCGTGCCAAGCCAGTTCGATTTGTAGTCCGCCAGATAGAAACGCCCATCGAACTCGAAGATCAGGTCAATGAATCCTTTGACGTAACCATCGATGCTGCTCACTCGGGTTCGCTCGAGTCCCTCGAGCAGGGCCGGCGTCTGACTGAACCGGTGTCGCTCGGCCAGGGTACGGATCTGATGCGGCTGGAAGGCATTTACCGGAAAGTGAAAGCCCATCTCGTTGCGCCGGTGCCGATTGTCGATATCCTCCAGTTTAATTCCCTGTTCATTGAGCGGTGTCTGCAATACCTGCTCGATCCAGGTCGCAACCACCTCTGACCAACGCAGATCGATACCATGCAGCGCGAGTTGATCATCCACCAGCCGATTCAACCCGGCACGCTCCTGATGAGTGAAATCGAGGACCTCCAGGATCGCATGCAGGCAACTCCCGGGCCCTGATCCGCGGGGAAAACCGTGCGCATCCCAGCGTTCTTCCTGGAAGTTCGGAGGTTCAGGATCTTCGGTTTGCTGATCATGATCCGGCAAGTCTTCCGAGAGCCCTGCAATCAATGAGGAGAAGCTGACCACTTGGCGATAGGGCCAGTTGGTGATGCGGGCCTTGCGTGCCTGAGCCAGTGGCTGAGGCATCTCCCATGACGGTTGGATGTGTGACGAATCAGAGGGAAGTGAATGCCAGGCGATACTACCCCCGGAGCGCTTGCACAACTGATCCAGCCTGTTGATATCGTCCTCCGGGTTAAGCGTGTCGGCCTGTTTCAGCCACTGTTCCAACCCCTCGCCCTCCTGGGCCTGGTCACCCCTGTGTATCAGACGGCAGAGCGCGGAGAGATGATTTCGTTTAGCTAATCCCCAGGGAAGATAACAACGGTAGCGGGCGCGGGTCACTCCCACGTAGAGCAGTCTCAGACTTTCCGCCAGGTCCTCTCCCTTACGATAGGTCAGGTTACGCGGTGTCATTGCGCTTCCCAGGTCGAGCACGGCTGCATCCCGGTGATTCGGGTCATGAAACAGGAAAGGTGGCTTGTGATCCCGTATCGCGACCTCATCCCACAAAAACGGGCAGAACACGATGCCGTACTCCAGCCCCTTGCTGTGATGCAGAGTCTCGATGCGTACCCAATGACCATCACTCTCCAGGCGCAACAGGTGTTCATCCGAACTGTCCCCGCTCAAGCGCTGGCGGCGATACCAGGCGAGCAGGCCTTCCATCCCGGGCTGTTGCGCATTGTCCTGTTGCTGAAGGAGTTCGATCAGGTGATACAGGTTGGTCAGGCGACGTTCACCGTCGGTGTAGGCCAGCAACCGGTTTTCCACCCCGAAACGCTGCAGCAAGCTGCGGAACATGACGATGAAACCCTGGCTTGACCAGATCTGGTGGTGCTCGAAAAACTGCTGAATGATTCTACTCTGGGATGATTCATCCGTGTTGAGCGCATCGATGGCTTTCCCGTTCCAACCCAGCAATGTGGTCGCCAGTGCGGTGCGCACCAGGGCTTCACGCTGCGGTTCCCGTATCGCCAGCAGCACCCGCTCCAGTGCCTCAGCCTCCGGGGTGTCATAGACGCTGCATTGGGAACTGCTGACACTGAAAACCCCGCGTTCACGCAACGCTCTGGCCAACAGATCCCCCTGTCGGTGGGTGCGCACCAGCACCGCAATATCGCTGCCCCGTATGGGTCGACCTCCGATACGTATCGGAGCGGCGGATGTGCCGGACAAAAGCTTTACGATC
The DNA here is from genome assembly GCA_040507245.1 of Candidatus Thiodiazotropha sp. GTDB lineage: Bacteria > Pseudomonadota > Gammaproteobacteria > Chromatiales > Chromatiaceae > Thiodiazotropha. Next base: position 24,569 of record JBEVVH010000014.1, on the reverse strand, counting down.
TCTGCGGCCGTGGCATCTGCCACGGCCTGGCGTACGTCGATGATCGACTCCTGGGCGGCTCCTGCGAGGTGCCAGATCTGCAAGGCAGCACCCTCGAGCCCCATGACCTCTGCATTTGAGCGCCCCCCCTCGGGCGGAGGGCTGACCGGATGGAACGGAATACGCGTGTCGAAAAAGGGGCTGTAAGAGAATTCAAACAGACTATTCACCGCCCGAATCATGGCCGGGGTTGAGCGCCAGTTGACCGCCAGCGAATGATGGCGCGTCGCAGGATGCTCCCGGGCGCGCAGATAGGTATAGATATCCGCGCCGCGAAAGCTGTAGATTGCCTGTTTGGGATCGCCGACAAGAAACACTGCATCGGGATCATCGCCGTAGATCGACTGAATGATCTCGTACTGCACGGGGTCGGTATCCTGAAATTCGTCCACCAGGGCAACCGGGTAGCGTTTGCGCAGCAATCGAGCCAGGACAGCACCGGCATCCTTTCGCAGGGCCTCGGAGAGTTGCAGCAGCAGGTCATCGTAGGACCACTCCCTGACCTGCTTTTGACGCTTTAGCCATTCGTTCCGCAGATAGTCGTAAGCGCGCCTCAGCAGGTCCGAACAGGCGCCATCCATGGCCTTCTGACAGGCCCGTTTGAGATCGAGCAGTGTTTCCATCGCACTGAAAAACGGATGCTCGGGTGGCATCATGCCGGGTTTTACCGCACTCCGCAGATATTCATCAGTAAAGCGATCCGCTTTATCGAACGGAGCCTCGCAGGGTTCGCAAATCAACCACTGATCCATCTCCACGCACCACTTGGCAAGATGTCGCTTCTGATACTTGCGGCCATCCACAACCCGGGTGTCACCGAGTTTTGTCTCGATCAAATCCTGGTCGCGGGTCCACAGGGAGTGAAGTTCTTCCTGTTTTACCCGTATCTGCTGCTTGAGTGCCTCGAATCCATCAGGCCAGGCCTCCGCCTGAACCTCGAGATAGGGTTTTCCCAGGGCCGGCCTGAGTAATTGCAGCAGGCCGTCAGGACTCGAAAATTTACGCAACAGGGATTGTAGCAGATCGGTCGGCAGGCCGTTGATCGCGAGGCGCCAGAAATCGTCCATAACCTGAAGTTGTCGCTCGCTCAGATCCGCTACCAGTTCACTACGAAACGCCTGCCCGGACTCGAAGGCGTAGTCGGTGAGGGCCCGTTGGCAAAATCCGTGAATCGTGTGGATGGCTGCCTGGTCGAAGTTGGCCAGGGCCAGATCGAGACGGCGTCTCGCTGTATCGGGATCCTTGTGTTTGTTGAGTTGATCGCGCAACAGCGGGTCGTCGGTCTCAGCGTTTTCAAACACCTGGCGGGCGCTCAGCAGGCGCTGACGGATACGGGTCTTCAACTCCGCGGTCGCGGCGTTGGTGTAGGTCATCACCAGAATCGATTCCGGGTCCAGACCCTGCTCCAGCAACAATCGCAGGTAGATACTGGTCAGGGCATAGGTCTTGCCGGTGCCGGCACTGGCCTCCACCAGATTGAGGCCCTCCAGGGGAATGGTCTCGATCTTCACGGTCCCTCCCACTCCAGATGCTCGAGCAGCGGCCCCATGACCTGACGACTGATCCGCGTGAAATCATGGTCCGGTGCCGGACGCTGGGGAAACAACAGTTGCATGTAGGGCTTGTCCACGTCCCCTGCCAGACGCTCGCCTCCAAACCAGGTTTTCTGGACCGCCTTGAGCGCCTTGTCCTCGCTCCCGGCATCCAGCTGCTCCATGTATGTCATCGCACTGCGGGGAGAAAACAGGGTGGGTGCTTTGAGACCCTGTCGATAGAGATCGAGTAACGCATCGAGCACCTCAACAGGTTGGATTACCGGATGGAAGCGACCCATGTTGGTCGGACTGATCAGCTGGGTTTGGAGACCGGCGCCCTGGGGTTTGAGTGCGTTCAACAGCAGATGGCGGATCCAGTGCCCCAGCAAGTGAAAGGCACTGAAATTTCCGCTGGTGTATGCCAGCAGACCGCTCTGGTAGATCCGCTCGATCTGGCCCTGCAATACCCCGTGCTGCAGCTGGAACTGCACAACCAAGGGCGTCTCCGAGGCCTGCGTGAGCAACGGCCTCACCCGGTCCGCCAGGGCCTCGGCATTTCGCAGGATCGCCTGGGCGTACAGAGTTCCCACATCTCCGTAGGGCAACCAGCCGCGCGCCTCGTAGCGGGCGATCAGATCCTCCCCGCTGTGCCCCTCCAGCAAGGCATCAACCCAGACGTCACCCCAGTTCACATCCTGAAACGACTCAAGTTCGAAATTTTCCCGTGCCTGGGGCATCCACACCAGGGATTCGAGAGACATCCCCAGACGTTGTTGGACAAAGCTGCGTTGCGGATTCTCGAAATATGCGATCAACCGATCGAGTTCTACGACTGGATCGATACTCCCATCGGGCAGGACGCCCGGCACCAGTGACGCCTCCCGATTCTGTCCATATCCCAGATTCATCGCGGCCTCTCGCATGTGCGGGTCGTAACTGAAGCGTTGCGGATCATTCTGAAAATAGGCCGGGGAAAAGGGTTGCAGGGGATGTGCGCAGGTGATGGCCTCCAGTCCGGACTCACCCAGCATGCGTTGCAGGCAGTCCTGCAACTCATCGACCACCACCGAGGGAGGTTTGATGCTGTTGTCCCGTTGATCAAACCCCTGGTAAATGATCAGCAGACGCTCCCGTACCGACATCAGGGTCTCAAGAAACAGGTATCGATCGTCCATGCGCCGTGAACGATCGCCGAAGCGAGACGTTTCATTCATCAGGTCGAATCCCAGGGATTCGTTGCCCCGCGGGAAGACCCCATCGTTCAACCCAATCAAAGCCACCACGCGAAATGGCAGACTGCGCATCGGCGCCAGAGCACACAGATTGACCCCACCACCCAAAAATCCCCGGATCTGGGTCTGATCGAACAGTTCAGACAGGCGTTGCCGGATTACCGGTAATGGGATGGTCGCTGGGTAGTTCGCCAGGGTCATCTCCTCTGACAACTGGCGGATTGCATCATGGATCGGTAGCAGTGACTGCTGGGTCTCCGGGTCGCTGGCAAAGCAGTCCTGCAGGATACCCGTCAACAGGACCAGCCAGTCCGACGGGTTACGTGCCTGACCCAGACTCAGCTCCAGGTCGAACAGGGTGTCGCAGAACGACAACAGGCCATTCAGACACGCCAGGCTGGAACCCTCGGCCGCATCCAACGGGTAGACACCCTGCCAAAGGGACTCGGTATCCCCGGGCATCATGTAGCCGAGCAGCAGTTGCCGGATACCGGACTGCCAGGTGTTATGTTCATCGGCGGGCAACCCCTGTTCCGCCTTGTCGCGACCGTCCCGCCCCCAGCGTACTGCAGCCGTTTTGAGCCAGGGTTGCAGAACCGACAGACAGGCATCATCCAGGTTGAAGTGGGTACGGATCGCGGGAATTTCCAATAGACGCAAAAACTCATCCACACCGTAGCGGGAGTCCGGCAATGCGAGGAGTTCAAGAAACGCAGCCGCCAGGGGACTGGCCTGTCCAAGACGGGTGTCGCTGATTCGAAAGGGGATGCGGGGACGTCCGCCGGGGGCACCGAAAACCGCTTCCATCAAGGGTGCGTATCGATCGATATCCGGAGTCATGACGAGTATCTCATCCGGTCTGAGATCCGCCACATGGTCCAGGGCATCGAGCAGCAGATCGTAGAGCACCTCCACTTCCCGCATCGGGCTATGACACAGGTGCAGGCCGATGGATGCATCTGCCGGTACTCCCTGTTGAGGCATTTCCAGGTTGACGATCTGCTGTTGCAGGCGCTGCAGAAGGGATGCATCGGAGCCGGTTTCAAACAGCTCTTCACCCCCAGGATTCATCTCATTGATCGCGGCAAAGAAGTCACGCCCCTGACGCCCCAGCATCGCCAGCAGCGGATGCCCAAGGTCCAGATAAAGGGCCTCGCTGCCACCCCTTAAGGCACGACGGGCCTGTTCGGATTCGCTCAGGATGTCCGCCCAGTGCTGGGCGCAGGGATTGAGCAGGAACAGATGCACCTCGGTCCACTCAGACAACTGCCGAAGAATCTCCAGGTAACCCGGGGACAAGGTGGGTACGCCGAAGATGCAGACCCTCTCCGGTAACCCGGCGGGTGCTCCATCCCCCTGCGCCAGCGCCAGGCATTGCTGCTGCAGAGTTACCCAATGTACGGGCACATCCGCGAAAAGCTCACGCCAGAGCGAAGCCTGCCAGTGATCACCCGATTGCGCAGAACGACCCTCCTGCCAGGCAACAATCCAGTCCGGCCGGTAGAGTAGATAACGGTCAAAGAGTTTCGCCAGCTGTTGCGCCAGTTGAAATCCCTGCTCCTCCCCGTTCCCGGCCAGGTAGGCGGCCAGATCGGCAAACAGGGGCTGTTGCACAAGGTGCGGTAACTTGGCATGGATACGCCAGCTCAGTACGTCGGGCCGGTATCGATCCTGATCCGGTGCATCCGGCAGCCATTGGTAAAACAGCTGCCAGATGAATGCCGCAGGTTGAGGAAATTCCAGGTTTGCGCAGATCCCCAGCCGGTCGGCAATCTGAAGTGACAGCCAACGGGCCATGCCGGGGTGCTGCACCACCACGGTTTCCGCCTGCAGGGGATCAGCCAGGGGTTGACCCAGCAGATCGGTCAGCCGAAGCGCCAGGTTTTCAAGACGATTGGATTGGTAGAGCCATAACATGGCCCCGATTCTACCCTGCTTGCGGACAAACAGGTGCCCTTGTTTAGGGTTCTATACTGCACGGACACTCTTTATTCCGCCTGGCCCTATATCGCTTTTTGAATCAGGACTGGTTGGGCTGATTGTGACGGGTTCGCAGCTTTGGCGTCAGTACCACATCCATGATTTCAAACACCTTGTCATGCATGGTCTCCAACAGACTATCAAGCTGGACGGGGCTAAGACGTGAGGTCTGCCAGGCAAACTCGTCCACACGCTCAGCGATACGCTCACGCTCCATGCCGCGCATTTCAGACTCCGCAAGAGAACAGGCTATATGCAGGATGGAAGCCTCCAGTGGATACTTCTTCGACAGGGACGGCCTGTGATGATGAGCCACCACATCGACAATGCTCTCCGGCAGTTTCCATTGCTGCAACAACGCTTCACCGACCTGGGCGTGCTCGAATCCAAGAATCTCGCGCTCGGCCTCGATGAGCAAACTGTTGTCCTCGCCGGCAATCAGCAGTACATCACGGGCCCGCTCCGGCAATTTGAGATAAATGGCCAGGCGCCCGATGTCATGCAGCACTCCCATCACGAAAAGGCGTTCGCTGTGCAGAACATGGCACTGCTTGGCGATTTCCGCAGCCATCACCCCGGTAGTGATGGAATAGCACCAGTATTCCGCCATGTCCACCAGGTCCCCCGGTATACCGGTAAACACCCGGGCAGCCGTTGTCGCCATGACCAGATTGCGCACTTCCCCCGTTCCGACCACAGTGATCGCCCGGGAGATGGTATCCACTGGGGATTTCAGACTGAAAAAGGCACTGTTCACCAAGCGCAGGAGACGGGCGGAAAGATCGGAGTCCTGGGAAATCAGATCCCCCAGGGTCAGTGCAGAGTAGTTGGGGAGATCGATCAGGCGATTGACTTTGACGCACACATCCGGAAGTGAAACCAAATGCTCAATCTCTCAAACGAGTTGCTGCGGGGTCATGCCTCTCACCTCTCAATGAATGCGTTTTTTAAGGCGGATAGCGATCCTTGCACTCTGTGTACAAAACAGGGTCTTTCATCCAGGCCATGCGGAGCCGACATCTTCATACCGGAATGCAACTATGCCCAATCAGTCAACTGACCTCCGACCTGGACACATGGCCCTCTCCATAAACCAGCAAACACATGAATTACCATGCCTAATCTATTGATTAAAATAGATTTGAGGATATTCATTAGTCGCAGACTGGTTTATCATGCCGGTAACTGTATATAGTAGCGTCACGCATTCAGAAAGCTTGATCAGGGACACCGTATCCAAGACCGGAGAACCATTCGATGCCGTACTACATTTTCAAAATCAATCCAGACCAAACCACCGAATATCTCGATGAGGCGGAGAAATACCCTGAGGCCCGGGGAAAGGTGCGGGACATGCGAATGGCCCATATCAAAGACGATGGCACGGTCTACCGGATGGTGTTCGCCAAAACCGTGGGTCAGGGCGAAACCCTGATCACTCCCGGGCATCGGGAAGAGAGAATCATTGGCGATGATTGATCGCTTGCACCATGAATCGCGCCGAAGTCCTGTGAAGCAACCGAATATTCATCTAACTGTCTCTTCGTGCTAACCTTATTCGAATAGGTCACAGACCTGATTCTGGCGTCCCGGGCGGAATAACGACCCTGCCCCAAACATGAGACTGCCACAGATCCATCGAAGGCCCCATCACACGTGCCGACCCAGGACAGAATTAACAAGTACCAGACGCAATTCCAGCCGCTTCTGAACCGCTGCAAGGATACCGTCCTGGCTTTCCTCAATGCCCTGCTGACCGAGTTATTCAATAACACGGATAAAGCACTGACAAGTTTCGCTCAGAAAGCAGAGACCAACGAAGTTCAGAACCGTTTTTTTGAGGCTATGGCGCTGATTCGCAACCGCCACGGCCTGGTCGAACACGAGTTTCGTGAGCGGGTCACCGAAGGATTCAGCAAGTTCTGGCAGGAGTCCGACGACAGCGACAGCTTTTCATCCCTCGATGAGGACACGGAACTGGAGCTGGTTGACCATGAATCCATGGATGTGAACACGGCCCTGGAAAACATGATCAGCCGCACCGTCGGCAACCATCGATCCCAACTCTACGCCCTGGGTCAGCGCCTCAGCGTGGTCAGTGGCGGTCGCAGCGTGAAGCACAAACAGATCCCCTCCGGCCCCCACCACCTGGCACATGCCTTCAACGACGCCATCGATGCCCTGAACCTGGAATCACGCATCAAGGTCATTGTGCTGGTGCTGTTCGACAAATTCGTCCTCAAGCAGTTGGGATCCATCTACGACGATTTCAACAACAGTCTCAAAGAGGCCGGTGTGCTCCCGCACCTTCGCCCGTCGATCCAGAAAACACCCTATGAAAAGTCCCAGTCTGGAGAGGATGAGAATGAGTCTCCAGAGGCGATGCCGGAACAGACCCAGGAGGAACTGGGAGAAGAGTTATTCGGATCGATCCTCGAAATGATGGCCAATCGACGACAGGTTTCGCCGGAAAAACTCCAGGCCAAGGCAGCCGCCGCCCAGGCCGCGGGACGCAAACTCGGTAGTGTACCGCCGGCCACCCGTGAAAACCTGGTCGATGCCCTGGATCAGATCCAGCCGGCACAGCGATCTGAACTGGTTCCTGACGTCAACCTCCCGGGTGCAGGATTATCCAACATCGAGATCGACGAACAGTTCCTCACCCGGGTCAAACATACCCTGGCGGAGGAGCGGCACAAACTCTACGCAGTGGTCGGCGCCGATCGGCTGGAAGCAGCAGACGAAGACACCATCGACCTGGTGGGCATGCTGTTCGAGTACATGCTCAATGATCCGGTCCTTCCCGCCGTCGCCAAGGCCCTGATCAGTCACCTTCACACACCCTACCTGAAAGTCGCGATCATTGACCGGCGCCTTTTGACCGACAGCAGTCACGAAGCCCGCCAGTTGCTCGACTCACTGGTCGAGGCCGGCAGTCACTGGATCGATGAGCGTAACCTGAAACGGGGCATCTACCCGGACATGCAGAACGTGGTTGATCGGGTGCTCAAGGAATTTTCCGACAATGTTAGCCTGTTTGGCACCCTGTTGGATAATTTCAAGAAGCGCATGGATGAATTCCGCCGCAAAACCGATATCCTGGAAAAACGCGCTCAGGATTCCATCAAGGGCCGCGAGAAACTGAACATTGCCCGTCAGCGGGCGTCCCAGGAGATGAAGGCCCGCTCCTTCAGCGACAATCTGCCTAAGACCGTCAAAGAGTTCCTCGAGCAGACCTGGGTCGACAAACTGATTTTCGTGCTGTTGCGCCATCCCGACGGTGAAATGAGCGAAGACTGGAACGAGGCACTGCGTATCGCTGACGAGATTGCCTGGACCTTTGAACCGAAGACCGAGAAGGAAAGAGAGGAATTGGATCAGACCCTGCCTGACCTGCGCAAGGCGATCGAGGATGGTCTGGCTTCTCTCGGTGGTTTCCACCAGGAAAAATGCAAGACTCTGTTCGAACTGCTGAGCAGCGCGGAATCCGCGAATATTGCCTCCCTGGAAGCGGTACACCGCAATACCGGGGAGATATCCGAAGCGTCAGGGCTCAGTGTCGATGAAACGCTCTCCGAACTGCTGGGTGTTTCCGGCAAACCCAGACTGGTAGACATCAGTTCGAAAGAGGAACCGGAGTCCATTCCCGAAGACGAAGAAGCGATGATGGAGAAACTTCGCAAAATTCGTTTCGGCACCTGGTTTGAAATCCGTGACAACCAGACCGGCGGCTCGCAGAAGGTCAAACTCTCCTGGCTGAGCCCCCTCACCGCCTCCTGCATGTTCGTTGACCGGGCCGGCGTGCAGACCGCGATCAAACCTCTGCGAACCCTGGCTCAGGAGATTCTGAAAGGGGAATCGACCATTCTCGAAGACAGTGGAGACCCCTTTGTCGAAAGGACATTGCACGCGATCCGAAGGATGTTGCAACGCTCCCTGAAAACCACCGAGGACATTGCCAGCGAACTCATCGACGATGAGGAAGAAGGCAAGAAAGTGCAATAAGAATCAAGAGTATCAGGTGTCATGCAAGAAAAACGTCAATCGCCGCGCAAGGTAGCCGATCAGATCCTGGATGTTTCCGACCAGATCACCGGAAACCAGATTGGGCGTGTAGTGAACATCAGTGCTGAAGGTTTCATGTTGCTGAGTGAGGAACCCGTGGTCACGGGCTCTGTCTATCACAAGCGAGTCTTCGATCTCATGAAAGATTTTGGGACATCCAAGTCCACCAAAATCGATTCGATCTTTGACAGCCTATTAGTGCCCCGGCCGTCCCGGTCACTGACACTACGCGATGACTTCGCAAGCTCGTCACCGCTCCGTTGTCAGCTCCCGAATGACTGGACGTCGCGTTCGGATGCGATCTTTGGATCCCCTTTGGCGCCTACGGCACGTCGGGTTTCCAGTATCGCCTCGCGACTACCGGGGACTACCAGCCTTCGCTTCGCTTTCCCTGGCTGGCAGCGGCTGAAGTTGGAGATCAGCAAAGCCCAGGGCGACAGGGAACCGATAAAATTCGGTGCTGAAGCGGTCTGGTGCACCGAGGCCACCCAGCCCAACAGCTACTGGAGCGGATTTCACATCATCGATATCGACAATGAGGACGTCCTTAGTATCGACCAGATGGTGCTCGACTGGTATGCCACTGAAGATTGAGAATTAGCAGGCTGTTAAACCCCGATTTGCTTGACCCGGTTTCATTACAATCCAGCAAGCCGGATATACGCCTGCCGCGCACCCTCGCGAATTGGGGCGACCCTCAAGAATCGTTAGACCGTGATAAATGGCGATTTCGGATTGCCTGGATCAGCTGCTCACCATGGCCAGGCGATTTTTATCAAATGCCTCGAGAACCTTTCGAACATAATTCTCGGTTTCCGGATAGGGCGGAATCTGTTTCCCATACTTGATCACCGCATTTTCACCCGCATTGTAGGCAGCCAGGGCCAGTTTGATGTCAAACTCGAACAGCTGCAGCAGATCTTTCAGGTATTGTGCCCCACCCCGCAGATTTTGCTGCGGATCATACGAATCGTCGACACCGTAACGTTGTGCCGTATCGGGCATCAACTGCATCAGCCCTTGCGCGCCTTTGCGGGACAGGGCCTTGGGGTCGTAGGCAGACTCAACCAGCACGATGGCATGCAACAGGCCGGGGTGCAGGTGATACTGCTTCGCGATCTCATCGATATAGGGTGAAACGCTGGCTTTATTGCGGCGCATCTTTTCCAGATTGAAGCGGCTGCGGCTGCTACTCTTTTTATCCCGGCCACTGCGCCAGACCAGACGGTAGTTGCCCTTCATGGGCTTGTCTGTGAAATGAACGCCCCCGTCAGGCCCCAGGTACTTGAAGATTTCCGCCTGAGCAGTAAACGGGAGGCAGATTGCCGCACACAACAGGAACCATCTCCCGTATCGACCATAGTTTGTCTTGTGTTGCGTCACGACTGCTGAACTGTCCTGAATTTCGCGAATATCAATCCTCAGGCTTGAAAAAGCCTATTCTCCTTGTCGGCCCGGTCTGGCGAAACTTGAAATTCGACCGGCCCCGGCATTCTCAGGCCCCGCAGCACTTCTTGTATTTTTTCCCACTGCCACAGGGACAAGGATCGTTTCGTCCCACCTTGGGTTGCGATCTGACTTCGGTTTTGGGTGCTGCCAGTTTGCCATCCACGAAATACCAGCGTCCGTCCAGTTTGACGAAACGGCTGTTCTCGTGATGGGAGCGGGTCACCCCTTCCTCCTTGAAGGTCGCGATAAATTCAACCTGACCCTCGTCGTCGGCTTTGCCGCCCCGCTCGGAATTGACCACCTCGAGCTTGATCCACTGAGAATTTTCAGCCCAGCGGCGGGTGGCCGTGAGATCATGATCGTGACGGTGGTCCGGATGCAGGGAGTCGTGGAGAAATTCGGGCTTGTTCACGACGAACGCCGTATATCGGGCCCTCATCAGGGCCTCTGCGGTTTGTGCCGGTTGTGAATCGTCCAGTATCGGACCGCAACAGACATCAAATTCCCGACCCGATCCACAGTAACAAGCCGTCATCACACTCCCCCGAAGGATGCCAAAAGAAGGGGTATTTTAACCAATCTTGCCTGACACGCCATATTTCAGGTCAACGCCGGATGGCGCTTACACGGAGCACCGCGGCAGAATAACGGGGAAAGGAAGAGAAAAAGTCCCTGGTTTACACTCCGCACCAGCTCACCACGAAGCACACGAAGCGCACGAAGGACCATTCAGCGAAACCTGTAAGTGGCCGGCATCTCGTTCCCACGCTCTGCGTGGGAATGCATACTTAGCCCAGCGGCATGTCCAGATCGATATGTATGCATAAGCCGGGGTCTGCATTCCCACACGGAGCGTGGGAACGAGGGGTAAGGAAGACAAAAAGTCCCTGGTTTACACTCCGTACCAACCCACCACGAAGGACACGAAGCGCACGAAGTATCATACGGCAAAACGCTCAAGCGCCCGGCGTCCCGGTCGTGACAACGAGCGTTAGAATCCCAGTTCCCGTGCCCGTTTTTCCAACCGTTTCACCGACACCGGGTATTTCGTGCCCAGTTCCTGGGCAAACAGGGAGATGCGCAACTCTTCAAGTCCCCAGCGCAATTCCTCGACTCGCTCATCGACTCGTCGATCCTTGAGCATTTGCTCATCCCATTGCTCCCATTTGCGCTGAAGATCCGCCATTTCGCGCATACGCTGTTGATCACGCGCCGCCGCCTGGGTCAGTTTAGCAACCCGTTTTTGTATCCCCGCAAGGTAACGGGGGTAATCCCTCAGGTGCGGCTCCGGCACTTTTTTCAGAAATCCCTGGTAGACCAGATGGCTCAGCTGTTTATTCATATCCGTTGCCGAACTCATCCAGTTGATCTGGGTAATGCCCACAACCGCGGTTCGTGCCTGATGATAGGCTTCGAGAATCGTCATCAGCTGATCACACCACTGTTGTGCCAGAGTCAACATACGGCCTTTGCAGGCATCGATCCGTGCATTGAAGGTCTCCGCATCGCGGATCTCCGGCTGATCGTTGAGAAAGGTCTGATCGAAAATGAAACTCACCAGTTCGTCCTCCAGATCCCCACCCTGGACAGCTGACCGATCACCCTCAGGGGGAGGCACCTTGGTGTAGAGCAGGCGCATCCGCTCCAGGTGAGGCAGGTTCTTTCTCAGATAACGGATGTCTCTGGGCATGCTCAGCATGAGCAGGCGGCGGACCCCGGCCTGATGCGCCTGGTGCGCGGTGAATTGTGCATCCAGCAGGCGTATCGCGACACAATCGCCTTCGTCGACGACTGCGGGAAAACCCTGTAAACGGATACCTCCCTGCTCGATCGCCAGCTGCTGGGGAAGTGGAGGGAAATCCCAGCTCTTGATCCCGCTGCGCTCCAACTCGGGTGCACTCAACTGTCGGTGCTGTACCTGAGCCTGGGTGGCATAGCGCTTTTTCAATGCAGGAAGATTGCGGCTGGTTTCCAACGCCTTGCCATCCGCATCGATCACCCGCAGACGCATCTGCAGATGAAGTGGCGCATCGGAGGTTTCCCAAGCATCTTCCGGGATGTGGACCCCAGTCAACTGCTTGAGTCGCTCACCCAGTTCCTGAACCAAAGGGCGGTCCCCTGGCTGCAACCCCTTGAGACAGGCATCCGCATAATCGGGAACTGGCACAAAAGCGCGGCGCAATTGTTTCGGCAGGCTGCGGATCAGGGTGATGACCCGCTCCCACAGCAATCCGGGTACCAGCCACTGCAGGCGCGCTTCACTGACCTGATTGAGCACATCCTGGGGAACCACCAGGGTGACGCCATCCGCTGCCTCGCCTGGCTCAAAATGGTACTCGAGGGGCAGATGCATGCCGTTCAGATCAAGACTATCCGGGAACAGGTGTGAGGGCACGATCTCCGTACCGCTGCGCAGCAGGTCTGCTTCCGAGAGATACAGATCCTTGGGATGTTTTTTCGAGGCTTGACGCAGCCATTTCTCGAAATCGGGTGTGGTGGAGACCCCTTCCGGGATCCGCTGGTCATAAAATTCGTAGATCCGCTCCTCATCCACCAGGATGTCACGTCGTCTCGACTTGGCTTCGAGGTCGTGAACCGCCGCGATCATCTCCTGATTGTGACGCCAGAACGGGGCCCGGGTATGAAAATCCCCGTCGACAAGAGCGGAACGAATAAAGATCTCCCGCGCCACCACCGGGTCGACGGGACTGAAATTGATCTTGCGCCGGGGTACCAGGGTGAGCCCGAACAGGGTGACCTTTTCATACCCCGCCACCTGACCCCGCTTGCGTTCCCAGTGCGGTTCCGAATAGCTGCGCTTGAGCAGGTGCCCGGCAGCTCGCTCCACCCACTCGGGTTGAATCTGCGCAAGGGTGCGGGCATACAGTTTAGTGGTCTCCACCAGCTCGGCGGCCATCACCCACTTGGGCTGCTTCTTGAACAGTCCGGATCCGGGATAGACGTAAAACCGGGTGTTTCGCGCCCCAAGGTATTCATGTCCCTGCCCCTTGAATCCGATCTGGCTCAACAGCCCGCTGAGCAGGGCCTGATGAATCTCCTCGTATGCGGATTCCGCTGCATTTTCCCGGTACCCCATCTCATGCAGCTGGGCACGCAGCTGGGTATGCGTATCATGCCATTCCTGGAGGCGGTTCCAGGAGAGAAACTGCTGCCTGCACCAGTCGTGAAACTTACGTTTGGACAGATGCCTGCGTTGCGCCTCAACCGCATCCCACAGTCCGAGAAACCCCATGAAATCGGACTGCTCGTGACGAAACGGCGCATGCGCCAGATCGGCCTGTGCCTGATACTCCAATGGACGATCCCGGGGATCCTGAATACTCAATGCCGAGGCGATCACCAGGACCTCCCGCAGGCAATGCTGATGGGCCGCCTCAAGCAGCATCTGTCCGATCCGCGGATCCACCGGCAAACGGGCCAACTGCCGGCCCAGGCGGGTGACCTTGCGCAGACCATCCACGGCACCGATCTCCTCCAGAACCCGATAGCCGTCCTTGATCAGACGTGCATCAGGCGGGTCGATGAAAGGGAAATCGGCGATCTCTCCCAGCCGTAAAAGCTTCATCTGCAGAATCACGGATGCCAGATTGGTGCGCTGAATCTCTGGCTCAGTGTAGGCAGGCCGGTCGTTGAAATCCTCCTCTGAGTAGAGACGGATGCAGATACCTGCCGCAACTCGGCCGCACCTTCCCTTGCGCTGATCCGCAGAGGCCTGAGCCACCCGTTCCACCGGCAGGCGCTGCACCTTGCTGCGGTGGCTATAGCGGCTGATGCGGGCGTACCCGGTATCGATGACGTAGCGTATTCCAGGCACGGTCAGAGAGGTCTCGGCCACGTTGGTGGCGAGTACGATGCGACGGCTGGTATGGGGCTTGAACACCCGCCCCTGCTCCGCCAGGCTGAGGCGGGCGTAGAGCGGCACGATCTCCGTCGCCTGCAACTTGTGTTTGCGCAAGCTCTCCGCAGTTTCCCTGATCTCCCGTTCACCGCTGAGAAAAACCAGAATATCTCCCCGGTCACGGGTTGAAAGCTCGTCCACCGCGTCCAGAACCGCCCGCTGCATGGGATCGTCACGCTCGTTTTCGGACTCTTCGAGCGGCGCTCGGTAACGCACCTCCACCGGGTAGGTACGGCCTGACACCTCGATAATCGGCGCGTTACCGAAGTGTTGTGAAAAACGCTGCGGATCGATGGTGGCCGAGGTCACGATCAGCTTGAGATCAGGGCGTTTGGGCAGCAGCTGTCTGAGATAACCCAGGATGAAGTCGATATTCAGACTGCGCTCATGGGCCTCATCGATGATCAGGGTATCGTACTGGTTGAGGTAAGGGTCTTGCTGGATCTCCGCCAGCAGGATTCCGTCGGTCATCAGTTTGACATAGGTATTGTCACCAACCCGGTCGCTGAAACGAACCTTGTATCCAACCTGCTCACCGGTGGACGAACCCAGCTCGGAGGCAACCCGGGAGGCGAGTGAGCGGGCCGCCATGCGGCGAGGCTGGGTATGCCCGATAAAGCCTTCCACACCCCGTCCCAGACTCAGGCAGATCTTGGGCAGTTGAGTCGACTTGCCCGAACCGGTCTCGCCACAGAGGATCACCACCTGGTGCTTCGCGATCAAAGCCTTGATTTCGTCAAGACGCTGGGTGATCGGCAGTTCCGCCGGAAAGGAGGGCTCGGGCAATCCGGCCCTGCGGGCATTCAGGCGCTCCTGGGATGCCCGGATCTGTTGCCACAATTCCATAAGCCGCTGGGAATCATCTCCCGGTTTGCCCTGTCCCTGAATCAGGTTGCGCAGACGCCGGGAAAGCCGATGGCGATCCATCCTCATGCAGCCATCCAACTCCTGGCGAGCAGGAAGATCTGTATGAAGTATGTCCGGACCTGCCGGTGACGATTCCTGTTTCACGTTGTGAAGGTCGGTCGGCTGATTGTCCGCAATGAGATGGACGACCCGATCCGTTATCGCGTTGCAACACGGATCGGCGTCAATCGGATACCCGTCGAAACGGGCCGGAGGTCAGAGCACCACTGCCCGCCGGGCGATCAGTGCCCTCCCCCTTTGAGCGCGGCAACCATACCCTCGATGGTATCCTTGGCGTCGCCGAAGATTAGTGAGGTGTTATCCTGGTAGAACAGCAGATTATCCACACCGGAGTACCCGGGACTCATCGAGCGTTTCAGAAAATAGACCTGGCGGGACTTGGCCGCATCCAGGATGGGCATACCATAGATGGGACTTGATGCATCCGATTTCGCGGCCGGATTCACCACATCATTGGCGCCAACGACCAGGGTGACATCGGAGGTGGGAAACTCGGGATTGATCTCGTCCATCTCCATCACATGATCGTAGGGGATATCAGCCTCCGCCAGCAGCACGTTCATGTGACCCGGCATGCGCCCGGCAACCGGGTGAATGGCAAACTTTACGCTCACGCCCCTGGCCTCGAGCAGTTCCATCATCTCTTTCAGAGAGTGCTGGGCCTGCGCCACGGCCATGCCGTAACCCGGAACGATGATGACCTTGTTGGCGTCTTCCATCCAGTAGATGGCATCCTCGACCGAGGCGGATTTGACGCCCTTCTGCGCTGCCTGGCTGGCTGCGCTGGCCTCACCGCCCGAATCGCTGCCGAAACCGCCGAACACCACATTGACGATCGACCGGTTCATTGCACGGCACATAATGAAGGAGAGGATCGCACCGGAAAAACCGACCAAC
The DNA here is from genome assembly GCA_040507245.1 of Candidatus Thiodiazotropha sp. Lineage (GTDB taxonomy): Bacteria > Pseudomonadota > Gammaproteobacteria > Chromatiales > Chromatiaceae > Thiodiazotropha. The sequence goes on along the minus strand of JBEVVH010000014.1, from coordinate 8,526 downwards.
GCACCGACAATGATCAACAGCAGATTGCCCAGGGTAAAACCGGTGGCTGCCGCAGCCCAGCCGGAATAACTATTGAGCATGGAGATGATCACCGGCATGTCGGCCCCGCCGATGGGAATGATCAGGGTAAAGCCAAGAATGAAGGCCAGCAGCGTCATCAGCACCAGGGAGGTCATGCTTTCGGTCATGCCGAAATGGATGCCCAGTCCCACGGTAGCTGCGGCCATGGCAGCATTCAAGGCATGTTGTCCCTGAAATTTGACCGGGGCGCCACTGACCAGACCCTGCAACTTGGCGAAGGCCACCACAGAACCTGAGAAGGTGATCGCGCCGATGATGATGCCGGCGGACAACTCACCCATCATGACCGGATTGAGATTGCCTTCCGCGCTATGGTTAAGATAGGTTCCAATCGCCACCAGTACTGCAGCCATACCCACAAAGCTGTGCAACGCCGCGACCAATTGCGGCATGGCCGTCATCTGCACCCGGGATGCCAGGACCGCACCGATCAGGGCGCCGGCGGCAACACCCGCAAGGATAAAGCCGTAGGACTGGACCTCGTGCCCAAGCAGGGTGGCGAGAATCGCGATACCCATGCCGGTCATGCCGAGATAGTTGCCGCGACGTGCCGAAGCGGGATGGGTCAGCCCCTTAAGGGCCAGTATGAACAGAATCGCCGAAACCAGATAAGCGATCGATTGGGTGTTTGCAGATATCTCCATCGTTCAGATTCTCACTTATCTTTTTTCTTGAACATGGCCAGCATGCGGTTGGTGACCAGAAAGCCACCAAACACATTGATGGAGGCCAGCAGGACGGCGATGAAACCGAAGACCTCAGCGGCGGTGCCTACATTTTCCAGCCCGGTCACCAACAGCGCCCCGACGATGATGATGCCTGAAATGGCGTTGGTGAGTGCTACCAGCGGGGTATGCAGGGACGGCGTGACACCCCAGATGACCCAGTAACCGATAAAACAGGACAGGACGAAGACATAAAGCGCAACGAGTGTATCTGGCATAGGTTTTCTCTTTCTCGTTATGATTCGATGGCGGAGCAGCAATCAGGATTCGGCTTTCAAACGCATGGCGGCGGTGATTTCGTCACTGTCCAGATCCTTGAGTAGCAGCCCGTCATCGCCTTTTTCCACCATGATGTTGAGCAGGTTCATGATGTTGCCTGCATAGAAATTGCTCGCATCCGAGGCCACCATCGAAGGATAGTTCGTATGGCCGATCAGGGTAACGCCATGCTTGACCACGACCTGATTGGCCTCGGTAAGGGGACAGTTGCCGCCGTTTGCCGCAGCCAGATCCACGATCACCGAGCCTTCACGCATGCGTTTGACCACCTCTTCGGTGATCAGCACCGGGGCCGGCCGGCAGGGTATCAATGCCGTTGTTATGATCACATGAGCCTTGCTCAGTTCATCCGACAGGGCCTGTTGTTGGCGCGCTTTGGCCTCATCGGAGAGTTCCTTTGCATAGCCTCCCTCACCGGAACCACTCTCTCCGATATCCAGTTCTATGGCCTTGGCTCCGAGGGATTCGATCTGCTCTTTGGTCTCAGGCCTGACATCATAGGCGGATACATCCGCACCCAGACGTCGCGCTGTGGCGATGGCCTGAAGGCCTGCCACGCCAGCACCGAGCACGATCAATTTCGCCGGTTTGGCGGAACCGGCCGAGGTCATCATCAACGGGAAAAAACGTCCGTAATGGGCACTCGCTTCGATCACCGCGCGGTAACCGGCAATGTTGCTCTGGGAGGACAGGGCATCCATGGCCTGGGCTCTCGAAATCCGGGGTATCCGCTCCATGGCCAGGAAGGTGATCTGTTTCTCCAGTACCTGCTTCAGGACGTCATCCACTTCACAGGACTCGATATGGGAGATCAGCAGAGCGCCTTTTGGCATTTGCGCAACCTCGTCAGCCGAAGGCTTGCGCACCCGCACCAGGATATCGGCCTTCAGGGCCTCCTCGGCGGATACCACGCTGGCACCAGCCTCCTCATACTGAGTATCGGTAAAATGCGCCAACTGCCCCGCACCCGACGTGACATTGATCTGAAACCCTTTTCCTACCAGCTTCTTGGTGATGTCCGGTGAGAGTGCCACCCGGCACTCCCCCGACGCAGATTCTTTCAACAGGCCTATTTTCATGATTGTTCTATGACTCAGTCTGATTGTAGGAATTGAGAATTATTATCCCGACTCAACCGGGCATTCACAAGGTTGTGACGGCTATCCTGATACCCGCTGGGAGTAGGAAAACTTCAATAAGTCCGCGATCATAACAGAGAATTCTATTCACCGATATTTACCTGATTTGATCCAGCCATCCGCCACTGCATAGTTAATTCACAGTGCGACTATGGGGTTTTATGGTGACGATTAACAGGCTTTGGGTAAAATTTTGGGAATTTTTCACATTTTTAACAGATCACCCGGGATAGGTCGGACCACTGGGATCAACCCATGACTTGCGTTTCTGAGAATACCCTATGCCCTCCCTTTCGTAGATTCATGTAGCGTCAGGAGCTCTAAAAACCCCATGACGTCTGAGTATCAGGATATGCGCAAAAAGCGAGGTACGAGACCGGGAAAATGAGTGGGTCAGTCGGACGAGTATGTTCCGCTACCGCCGATGATCAATTGTTGTCTTCCCAAGATCATGAAGTCTAGTGTAGTGCCCTGCACTATCGAAGTTATGAAGAACGGGACCTTTCGATCCGAAGAGGCTGTTAGCAAGGCTGTTGAAATTCGCTAAGACGAGTACGAGACAAGGCGAGCTACGCCGAAAAAGCGCAGTTTACTGGAGTAAATGAGCATTTTGAGGCTAATTTCAACGCAGGATCGTACCGTCTGAGTAGAATTTCAACAGCCTGCTAGCCCCGCAACTGGTGCTGACTGCCGTGCTCAGATTCGCATCAAATCAGCCAAACACATCAGGACCTCACACATGTTTGGCACGACTCAGGCGCAACCATCAGAGCGAACCTGCAACCCACCCTGAACGACCTATTGGATCTTTCTTTTTCAGTAATAGGTACCGTAGTAGTTGGTGCCATTGCCTTCACGACTCTTGTTCAGAATCAGCCCAATGGCCTTATCCTGATCCAGACGTGAGAGTGAATCCTTTATCGCTTCCACGGGAGTCTGCCCTGTTTCGACCACGACCAGGATCTGTCCCATATGGTGATTGAGCACTGCGGCCTCGCTGGTTGCAAGCAGCGGCGGGGAGTCAAATATGACAATGCGGTCATTGTAGCGGCGGGCCAACTCATCGAGCAGTCGTTCCATTTCCGTACTGGCCAGCAGTTCGGTTGATTTCTCGGACCGGGTTCCCGCGCCGATCAGTTTCAACTTCGGAATCTGAGTGTGAATGATGACATTGGACACTTCACATTCACGGTCATTCAACAGGTCGATCAAGCCGGGTTCGTTTTCGATACCCAACAGGCGGCTCAATGAGTACTTCAGTACGTCTCCATCTATCAGCAGTACAGTGGAGTCCAGTTCGGTCGCAATACTCAACGCCAAATTGAAGGCGGTGAAGGTCTTTCCTTCTGAGGGGAGCGAACTGGAAATGGAGACCAGATTACCGTGCTCAATCGGTACTGCTCCCTTGCCCAGGGCATTGCGTATTACCGGACGTTTAATGATCCGATACTCCTCTTCCAGCACCTTGTTGCCGGAATGCGGGACAATATGGCCGATGCGAGACAATGCCTCATAATCAAGACTGATCTTCTTGACTGGCTGCTCGACATCTTTGCGGATATCCGGGGACGATTTTTGCTGTGCACTGGCCGGTTGGACTACTGCAGTTTCCCGAGCCTCCGCTTTCGATGCTTGAGGGAGCTCTTCCGATTTTTGCGCCGGGTGCTCACCTTTGGCTTTCGCCAGCCGCTCGATTGCTTTTTCTATGCTGCTCATATCAAACCGTTCCCATAGGATATCAGGAAGTGCGCACCCGGAACCCGGGCGCAGGTCAGAACCAGGTCTCCGGAATGATCAATACGTCACCAGGCATCATTTTCACATTGGCGGATATATCGCCATCCCGGATCAGATCATCCAGACGAACACGGTATTGTTTGGTTTCAGTGCCGAGTTTACGAACGATCGTGGCCTTGTTGCCAGATGCGAACTCGGTCAGGCCACCGACCTCAATGATCACATCCAGCAGCGTCATCCCTTCTCGAAAGGGGATAGACTGAGGCTGTGATGCCTGCCCGACGACCCGGACCTGTTCGGTATATCGTCCCACGAACTGTCTGACACTGACCGTAACTTTCGGGTTTTTCACAAAGCGGGAGAGGCGTTGCTCGAGATCCCTGGCCAGCTCGGTGGGCGTCTTGCCACTGGCCGGCAGGTCTTCCACCAAAGGGGTTGTGAGCAAACCGTCAGGCCGTACCACCACATCGGTGGTCAGTTCCTGATCGCCCCAGACAAAAACGTTCAGGGTATCCCCCGGCCCGATCAGATACAGCGGAGAAGAAGACGAAGCCTGTCCCGAGGCGTCCCCCGTGGTGTTGGCATTCATCTCCGGAGTACTGGAGCAGGCACTCAACAGCAACAGCGCCAAGCTGGCCGCGAAACTGAAAATCGTTGCATAACGTACTGATAACATAATACTTTCCTGATATTTAATGATATCAAACCGACTTTGATAATGATGACTCAGCGGACATATTCAGAAGAATCGCCGGACCACTCCCGGTTCAACCAGCCGTGGTCAACCATTTTCGGATGATAGCGCACTTAGCAGCCTTTTGGCTTCTTCAGATTCATGAAACTGCTGTTTATTTTCGAAAACCTTTTGAAGAATTGCCAGAGCTTCGTGATTTTTACCACTGGCGTTCAGCATCACCGCGTAGTGGTATCGAATGCTCGGATCCGCAGTGCGATCCATCACCGGCCCAAGAATATTCAGGGCAGCACCGGTATCTCCGGAAAGGTGTGTCAGCCATGCAAAGGTGTCGGTTACCGCCGGGGCGGAATCACCCACACGCTGATAAGCCTGCTGGGCATAGACCAGCGCCTGTTTCGGATCCGTCTCGAAACTGAGCAAAGCCGCATTGTTCAACGCCACCACATTACCGGCATCCCGTGTCAGGATGGTCTGATACAACGCCAGAGACTCGTTAGACTGCCCGTGTGCCTGGTAGATCATCGCCAGAGCCAGCCGGGCCTGGTTTTCCCGGGACCCGGCAGACTGATCGATCTGTTCATTCAGAGTGTTAACCGCCGACTGGATATCGCCCCGCCTCAGATAGCTGTCGACGAGCATCTGCACCAGATAGAAAGGGGTCTCTGACGTTACCTGTTTCTGTAAAAGTTCAGTTGCCTTCTGATCCTCTCCCTGGGCCTGGTAGACCTTGACCTGCAAAGCGAGGCCGGTAAAACGCGTTTGCGGATCTTGCAGGAATTCCTCGGCAATAACCCGCGCCTGAGCAAACTGCTTTTGTTTCAGTTCGAGGTCGAACATGAGACGTTTGGCATTCGGACCGGGGGAGTCGAGTGTTTGAAGGATGTTCCTGGCGGCATTCAGGTCACCACGGGCTATCTGCAGATTGGCCAGTTGCAGATAGGCGCCTTCCAGTTCGGGTTTCAGATCGATAATGCGACGCAAAAGGGATTCCGCTTCCTTTTCACGGCCCAGTTGCTGATCCAATTCGGCGATCAGTGAAAGTACTGCCGTATCTTTACTGCTGCGCCATGCGGTTTCATCCAGGTAAGCCGCCGCCTTCTCCGGCTGACGTGTGCGCAGATAGTAACGGGCCAGAATCATCTGCGGCATGACAGGATTCTGTGGCGTATCTGCAGCCCTCTCCAACCAATCCAATGCGGCTTTCTGAAGTCCCATTCGCTCGCTGAGCTGAGCCATCAATACCAGTACCTGCAGGTTTTGCGGGTCCCTGGCCAGCACCAGATTCAAACGGTCACCACTTTCATGCAGGTGACCATCCTCCAGATCCATACGCCCAAGCGCGATCTGGGCAGGGACATAGGCCGGGTCAAGTTGGGTTGCCTTGAGAAAAAAATGACGCGCCTCGTTGCGTTTGCCGGTAGCCAGCTCGATCAGCGCACGCAGATGGTAGTCCATGGGAGTACGTACCGCATCGCCCCTGGCGAGCATCTGATCGGAGAGTTTACGCGCTGCTGCATAGTCCTGTTTTTTGAGATAGGAAAGCAGTAACAGGGCATTTGCATGATGATCACCAGTGGCTTCCAGCTGCTCCAGCTCAACAATTGCCTCGTCCACCTCCCCCTGGCTGAGGTAGAGTCTCGCCAGCTCCTCTCGAATCCGCGTATCCTCCGGATGACTCTGCATCGCCTTTTTCAGGTATTCGACACCCAGCAGATAGTCGCCAGACTGACTTGCGGCAATCCCGATCATGGATAGGATTTCCGCATCATCCTGCTGTGTCCCTACGGGCTTAAGGAGACTCAATGCCTCCTTTGGTTTATTAAGCCTGAGCTTGATTTCTCCCAGTAGTTTACGCGCCTGCAGATGTGTGGGGACCTGGTTGGCATATCGCGTCATCAGCAGATTTGCCTGCTCCAGGTTATTTTCGGAAAAATGAATGGCTCCCAGAAGCAGTAAGGTTGGCAGATGATTGGGCATCTTGCCGAGGGCTCGGGTCAAATCTGTCTTTGCCAGATCGTACTGCTTATCGATGTAGTGATGCAGACCCTTCAGATAATGCACAAGGGGATTTCCGGGATCGGACTTCGCCAGATCATCCAGGTATTGCTGACTCTCAGGCAACCTGCCCTGCTGGACCAGCAGTTGGATCAGCGTCACCCGGGTGAGGAACCTCTCCATACGGGGATCCTTGTCCTGTGCCAGGGTGACCGCCTTCTTCAACGAGTCAATCGCCTGATCATACTGCAGATGTTTGACCTGAATTACGCCCAGAACACGCCAGACCTGCGGATTTTGAGCATCGATGCCGATCGCCCGGTTGAGGAATTCGATTGCAGTGTCATCGTCATCCCGCATACTCGCGGCATTGGCCCTGAGAATCAGGGCATTGACGTTTTGTGCCTGTTCCGCCAGCAACCCTGCCGCCAGGTCATCCGCATGCTGGGCTTTCTTCATATGAATGTAGGCATTCGCGACGATTTCCCGAACGCGAATTCGATCCGGTTGAGAAAGCACGCCTTTTTCGTAGGATTCCACGATGCGCGAAAACTTTCCCTGGATTTCCCAGGCCGACAACTCGATCTGCTGTACGTCCGGATTATCCCGGCGGGACGAATCCAAACGACTCAATTCCTTTTCCGCAGACAGGCCATCACCGATTGCGAGATAACAGCGAGACAGCAGAATACGTGCGGATTGATGTTTGGTGTCGGCCTGCAGGATGTTCTTCAGATCGATAATCGCCTCTGAATAGCGGCCTTGCTCAAAGCCTGTCTCGGCACGTTGCAGGCGCTCTGCTTCATCGATCCCGTGACTGCATCCAGTCAGCAGAGAAATGATCAGCAGCAGAAACAGCACATTGTTTTGAAAGTAATCCTTCATGCAATTATCAGTGTCCATATAAGTCTGTACGCCTGAATGCTCAGAAAGCTCGCGCCCCGGAATGAATCACAGGTGATCAGCAACCGAGCCTATTTCAGGCCGTATTTGTTAACCAGATCGTAGAGAGTTGGTCGGCTCACACCCAACAGGTCGGCCGCCTTGGAAACGTTGCCGCCCACGTAGCTCATGGCCCGGATGATTGCCCGCGCTTCTGCGTGTTCGCGCACTTCCCGCAGGTTGATGGGCATGTGGTCCTCTGAGTCTGCGGATAATTGCAATTCAGGCGGTGTAATCAGAGTGTCATCCGCCATAACCACAGCACGTTTGATCCGGTTCTCCAGTTCCCGAACATTTCCCGGCCAGCTGTACTCCTCAATGGCCTTGAGTGCCTCGCTGGTATAGCCGGTGACTTTTGAACCGTTCTGTTTCGCGTATTTGCCGAGAAATGACCAGGCCAACAATACCGCGTCTCCTGCCCGGTCTCTCAATGGGGGGATATTGATGATGATTTCACTGATGCGGTAGTAGAGATCCTCACGGAACTCTCCCCGCGAAATCATCTCCTCGAGATCCTTGTTGGTGGCGCAGATGACCCGGATGTCCACAGGTATTTCATCCCGTCCGCCAATCCGTTCAATCACCCGCTCCTGGAGAAATCGCAGCATCTTGGCCTGTAGACCCAGAGGCATATCACCGATCTCGTCGAGGAACAGGGTACCCCCATTCGCGGACTCGATCTTGCCGATGGTGCGCTTCACGGCGCCCGTGAAGGCACCTTTTTCGTATCCATAGAGCTCGCTTTCCAGGAGTTTCTCAGGTATCGAGGCACAATTGATGGCGGCAAACTTCTCATCCCTGCGCTCACTCAGACCGTGGATGGCCCGCGCCAGCACCTCTTTGCAAGCGAGTCTTCGATCTCATGAAAGATTTTGGGACATCCAAGTCCACCAAAATCGATTCGATCTTTGACAGCCTATTAGTGCCCCGG
>JBEVVH010000013.1:0-34871 GCA_040507245.1 Candidatus Thiodiazotropha sp. | reverse complement strand
TTGGCGCCTACGGCACGTCGGGTTTCCAGTATCGCCTCGCGACTACCAGGGACTACCAGCCTTCGCTTCGCTTTCCCTGGCTGGCAGCGAGAGAATTGATTCAGTTATTACCGTTCAGCGTTCGTTCAGCCACGTCTCCCTAAGCTTTGACTGAAACTCAGAAAAGGAGACGAATCATGAAATCCAAATCTCTGCTCATCACCACCTTTCTGGTGACTTCTCTGGTCATCGGCGGCAGCGCCCAGGCGCATGATGACATCGACTTTCCGGTGGGTCTGGTCAGTGGTGTTTTTCTCGGACTGGCCCTGGGTCATCACGACCACTATCACGGTTATCGTGATCGTCCTGATCCCCACTACCAGCATCGTGAATATCGCCGCCAGGAGAGTTATGGTTACCCGTCCCGTCATCGCTATGGACATGATCATGATCTCAGGGGTTCGGGGCGTCATGACTCCGGGCGTCGTTGAGATTGAAGGAGTAGTGACATGTGGACTTCTGCAAGAAACTACCCCTGGCTCGGAACACTGGTATTGGTGTCTGCACTGAGCCAAACACAGACAGTGTGGGCTGATGATTCTCTGCCACGTTACTCCCAGTCAGTTGAGGGCATTGCAATGAATGCCCCTGCGGACTATACGCAACAGCTCGATCAGGCTTCCGTCATGGAAGCCCCGCCTTTGATCAGCGCCAGCAGTGAGACTGAAACGGCACTCATGCGGCGGACCATGGCGCATCCGTCTGGGCAACAGTACAGTATCTATGATGCTTCCACGGTGTTGAGTCGTGACGAAGATGATGATGGTTTCTATCACCGGATTCGGGTCAGTTTCGATGCGGCTGTGTCGAGTGGCGAGGCCTGGGTGTATGCGAAACTCTACCTCAGCCTGGAGGGCGGACGCTGGAACCACATCTACACCTCAGAGGTATTCCCGATCGTCGGAGACACCGTTGAGGACCGCTATGAGGTGGCGACCCGTTTGATCGATGGTTATCCCGCCGGTTACTACGATGTCTTGATCGAGTTGTATGACGCTGATTACGATCTGCTGATGGTCAACTACGGACCGTATGAAGACCGGGATCTGGCGGTACTGCCGATGGAAGACAGTTATCGGGACAGTGATGAAGATTATGGAGGAGGTGGAGGTGCCTTGGACCTGGGGCTGCTGCTAATGCTGGTTGCAATTGGTATGGGCTGGGGGCGGGGAAAGCCAGGTCTCAAGTCGTTGCGTGAGTTGGTGAGAAAATGATGGCGTGCAATCTTTTGAGGTGCCGGTTTTAAGCTGCAGGCATTCTGCCGACAGCATGCTAGAAAGGTGTACATGCACAACCATCGCATCCGCCGCTTGCCAGAGTCCCTGCGCTTCCCAAAGCGGAATTCAGGCTGATGTCGGCGCAACTTGTTGGAATGCAAGCAAGCGTGTCCGTAGCGATACAGGCCGCATCGGATGAAGATGATTTCGACTCTTTTTTCTCACTCGCTTGTTTCTTCTCTTTTGCCTTGATCTCATTCAGATAGAGTGCGGATTCTTTGCAAGTGCGAAATCGCCTTGTGATATCGTTCCATGAACCTATCAGACCTTTTTGCATGATCGCCTGTTTCACGTACTCAGAACAGGATTCTTCGCCTGTCACGACACGATGCGCGCAGCAGAACCCCTTGTAAGGGGAGATGTAACGTTGATAGCCGTTGATGGCCAAAACTGCGGGATTCCAACTCTTCATCTCGAACATTTCCGGTATTCTGGAGCTGTTGCCACACTTGCTCTGGTAGGTGGGCCGGCTGTCGTCTCCCTCCACGCCTGCGGGAAGGAAGCCAGTGTTGAGTATGTCTGTCCTGTTTCTACTGAGTATGCTGGCAATTCATCTGCTTCCATGGCAAGAGTCATCCTGGTGAATTTTATGTCTTTACATGGCTCAGAGGTTTTGAAGCCCCCCTCTCCCTGGCCCTCTCCCGCAAGGGGAGAGGGGATGCTCTGTTTGAGTGTAAAGTGACCAGCCCAACCTGTTATTAAGACTAGCTCTCGGATTACCAGTCTTCTGCATCTGTGAATTCCCTCTCCCCTTGCGGGAGAGGGCCAGGGAGAGGGGGTATTTATAAAATTCGTGAGCTAAGCGAACTCAATAAGTGAAGTTCAACAGTTCACGACATGACGCGCTTTTCGGGCTTGCTGCACAGGGTGGTTGATGCAATTTGTACAAAGTCACCAGACTGATTGGATTTCGGTGAAGGTGCTGGGAACTCAAGCCTCCGGCTCGTAGGCCAGATTAGGCGCCAGCCAGCGTTCCGCATCGACCAAGGGCATGCCTTTTCGCTCGGCGTAATCGGTGACCTGATCCTTGTTCAGTTTGCCCACCGCGAAGTAGCGGCTCTGGGGGTGACTGAAATAGAGCCCACTGACCGAGGCAGTGGGTACCATGGCTTTGCTCTCTGTGAGCCAGATGCCGGTCTGCTCTTTGATAGACAGCAGATCCCATAACAGGTCCTTTTCGGTATGGTCCGGGCTGGCCGGGTAACCCATGGCCGGGCGGATGCCGATATATTGCTCTGCGATCAGCGCCTCGTTGTTCAGGGACTCGTCTGCGGCATAGCCCCAGTAGTCGCGGCGTACCCGTTCGTGCAGCCACTCGGTGAGGGCCTCGGCCAGGCGGTCGGCGAGGGCCTTGAGCATGATGGCGTGGTAGTTGTCGTGGTCCTTTTCAAACTCGGCCAGTTTGTCATCGATGCCAATGCCGGCGGTGCAGGCGAAGGCGCCCAGGTAGTCGGCCCTGCCGCTGTCCATGGGGGCGATGTAGTCAGCCAGGCACTCGTTGTACTTACCCTCGGGCTGGCGGCCCTGCTTGCGCAGGTTGTGGAATGATGTGAGTACTCGCTCACGCCGATCGTCGGCGTAGACAAGGATGTCATCAGCGTCCGCATTAGCCGGAAACAGGCCGATGACGGCGGATGCGCGCAGCCACTTCTCATCAGTGAGCTGGGCCAGCATGGCCTGGGCATCGGCGAAGAGTTTCTTCGCCTCTTCGCCCTTTTCAGCGTCTTCGAGGATCTGCGGATAGCGCCCCTTGAGCTGCCAGGCATGAAAGAAGAAGGTCCAGTCGATGTAGTCGGTCAAGGGGCTCAATGGGATGTCGTCAAACACCAGGGCGCTGGCGGCGGGAGCGCCCTCCGCGAGACGTACTACCCGGGCGCCTTCGGGTGTTTGGAATTCAGCCCGGCAGAGCCGGGGGGTAACCGCTTTGGTTGCCGCCCAATCGATCGGCGTGGGATTGGCACGGGCCTCCTCGATGGGGATCAGGTTGCGCGCCTCATTGACCCCGGCTCGACGCTCGCGCACCCTGGCGTACTCCTCGCGCAGCTTCGCCACATAGCCGTCGCGCAGTTCACTCGACAGTAGGTTCGAGGCGACGCCGACGGCGCGGGAGGCGTCCGGCACATAGACCACCGGATGCTCATAGTTGGGCTCGATCTTGACTGCGGTGTGGGCGATGGAAGTGGTGGCGCCGCCGATCATCAGCGGCTGTGTCATGCCCAGGCGCTGCATCTCCTTCGCCGCGTGAACCATCTCGTCCAGGGACGGGGTGATGAGGCCGGAGAGACCGACGATATCGGCGTTTTGGGCCTGTGCCTCCTGCAGAATCCGGTCGGCGGGGACCATCACGCCCAGGTCGATCACCTCGTAGTTGTTGCACTGCAGGACCACACCGACGATGTTCTTGCCGATGTCGTGCACGTCGCCCTTTACCGTGGCCATCAGGATCTTGCCCTGGGCCTGAGCGCCGCACTCCGCTTTCTCCGCCTCCAGGTAGGGCTCCAGGTAGGCCACCGCCTTCTTCATCACGCGGGCCGATTTGACCACCTGGGGCAGGAACATCTTGCCGGCGCCGAACAGGTCGCCGACCACGTTCATGCCGTCCATCAGGGGGCCTTCGATCACCTCCAGGGTGCGTGCGGCCTGCTGCCGCGCCTCCTCGGTGTCCTGGTCGATGAACTCGGTGATGCCCTTCACCAGGGCGTGCTCCAGACGCTTGTTGACCGGCCAGGCGCGCCATTCGGCATCCTCCTTCACCACGGCTCCCTTGCCGTCGCCCTGGTACTTGGGCGCCAGCTCCACCAGCCGCTCACCGGCCTGGGGGTCGCGGTTGAGCACCACATCCTCAACGGCGTCGCGCAACTCTGCGGGTAGCTCGTCGTAGACCGCCAGCTGGGCGGCGTTGACTATGCCCATGTCCATGCCGGCCTGGATCGCGTGGTAGAGAAACACCGCGTGGATCGCCTCGCGCACCGGGTTGTTGCCGCGGAAGGAGAAGGAGACGTTGGAGACTCCGCCGGAGATCAGGGCGTGGGGCAGGCTCTGCTTGATCTCCCGGGTCGCCTCGATGAAGTCGACGCCGTAGTTGTCGTGCTCCTCGATGCCGGTGGCGATGGCGAAGATGTTGGGATCGAAGATGATGTCCTCGGCCGGGAAGCCCACCTGCTCAGTCAGCAGCTTGTAGGCCCGTGAGCAGATCTCCACCTTGCGCGCCCGGGTGTCGGCCTGGCCCTGCTCGTCGAAGGCCATGACGATCACCGCCGCGCCGTAGCGGCGACAGAGTTCGGCCTGCTGGAGGAACTTCGCCTCGCCCTCTTTCATGGAGATGGAATTGACGATCGGCTTGCCCTGTACGCACTGCAGGCCCGCCTCGATGATCTCCCACTTGGAGGAGTCGATCATGAAGGGCACCTTGGCGATCTCCGGCTCGCCGGCGCAGAGGTTGAGGAAGCGGCGCATGGCGGCCACGCCGTCCAGCATCGCCTCGTCCATATTGACGTCGACCACCTGGGCGCCGTTCTCCACCTGCTCACGGCAGATATCCAGGGCCTCGTCGTATTCTTCGTTGAGGATCAGCCGTTTGAACTTGGCCGAGCCGGTCACGTTGGCCCGCTCGCCCACGTTGACGAACAGGCTCTCGTCACCGATGTTGAGGGGCTCCAGGCCGGAGAGGCGACACTCGGGAGCGATCGCCGGCAGGGCGCGTGGGGGCTTGCCCTGCATGGCCTCGGCGATGGCGGCGATGTGCTGGGGGGTGGTGCCGCAGCAGCCGCCGACGATGTTGAGAAAGCCGCTGTCGGCCCACTCGCCGATGTAGCCGGCCATGTGGGCGGCATCCAGGTCGTACTCGCCGAACTCGTTGGGCAGACCGGCGTTGGGGTGGGCGGAGACGTGGCATTCGGCGATACGCGACATCTCTTCCACGTACTGGCGCAACAGGTCGGGGCCGAGGGCGCAGTTGAGGCCGATGGAGATGGGCCGCGCATGGCGCAGGCTGTTGTAGAAGGCCTCGGTGGTCTGGCCGGAGAGGGTGCGCCCCGACTGGTCGGTGATGGTGCCGGAGATCATCACCGGCAGGCGCCTGTTCCCGGTCAGGCCGTCCTCCTCGAACACCTGCTCGCAGGCGTAGACCGCCGCCTTGGCGTTGAGGGTGTCGAAGATGGTCTCGATCAGCAGCAGATCGGAGCCACCGGCGATCAGGCCCCGGGCCGCCTCCGCATAGGCCTCGACCAGGGTATGAAAGTCGATGTTGCGCGCCCCCGGGTCGTTGACGTCGGGTGAGATGGAGGCGGTGCGGTTGGTGGGGCCGAGCACACCCGCCACATAGCGGCGCTTATCAGGGGTACTGAACTTGTCCGCCGCCTCCCGGGCCAGACGTGCGCCGGCCTCGTTCATCTCAAAGGCCAGCGCCTGCATGTTATAGTCGGCCAGGGAGATACGGTTGGCGCCGAAGGTGTTGGTCTCAACGATGTCCGCGCCCACTTCGAGATAGGCCTCATGGATCCCTCTGATGATCTCCGGCTGGGTCAGTACCAGGAGATCGTTGTTGCCCTTCAGGTCACTCGTCCAGTCGGCATAGCGTTCACCCCGGTAGTCGGCCTCCTCCAGTTTGTGGCGCTGGATCATGGTGCCCATGGCGCCGTCGAGAATCAGGATCCGTTGTTGCAGGTCGGTTTCGATGGGGTGACGGTCGGATTTCAGGGTCTCGGCGGGCATCAAGTGTCTCAGGTTTCGGGCCAAACGGTCGCCAATTATAAGACCCTGTTGCGGTACTGGCGAATTCTTCACCCGGTTTCGCCCGGTGGAGGACGAAGTGTCGGAATTTCCTGTCGATTGGGAGGGTTAACGGCGTTGGGTTAGCCATCAGTGCTGGCCTATGATTGAATGCAACGGTTTCGGGGCCGCACCTGTCGGCTCATAAACGCCGTATAACAACAGACAAAAACAGGTTCGGAACTCATCAGCTGGTTGAGCTGGCAGGGTTTGGATCCCAATCGTGAACGAAGGGCGAAGCGTTCATTGCAGTTTTTGCTACCGATAAAACGATAAGGATGATTAGGCGTGTCTAAACAAGCATTTCTGGTTGATGATTCAAAATCTGCGCGCATCGTGCTGAGTCGCATGCTCAAGCAGAGCGGTTTTGATAGCGTCGATATGGCGGAATCCGGGGAGCAGGCCCTGGAGATGTTGGAGGAACTTAATCCGGACGCCATGTTCGTCGACTTCCTGATGGATGGCATTGACGGCCTGGAAACCATCAAGCGAATCAAGATGAATTCCCGGTTTGAATTCACACCGATCGTGATGTGTACCGCCAACGAAGGCGATGAGTATGTGAAGGCCGCAGTAGAGCATGGCGCCCTGGGTATCCTGGTGAAGCCTCCGACCGAACAGAGCCTGGGTGAAATCATTTAGCTGATGGACAGCCAACGCCCGGTTCCGGCAGCTGCGGAAGTGGTGCAGGAAGCGCCTGTCGAGGCACCTGTGGCGGCAGCCCAAGCGCCGGCTGAGACACCGGTCCATACCGGTGTGAGTGAGGCAGAGGTGCGCCGCATTGCAGAGCAGGCAGTTGCCGAGGGATCCGCCGAGGCTGCCCGGCAGGCAGTGGCGCAAAGCGTCGAGGAGGCGCTCGAGAAATCCTTCGACTCCCGGCTTGAAGCCGCGCTGGATCGCTATTTCTCCGAGCGACTGGAGCCCCGGGTTGTGGAACTGGTTCAGCGGGAACTGGCCCAGCAACCCGCTCCTCAGATCGATACTGAAGGACTTGAGGAACAGGTGGTGCGGCGGGTCAATAAGGACCTGGAGGACTCCATCCGTCAGATCAATCAACGGGATCTCGAGGAACTGATCCACGCCAACGTGTTTGCCCAGATCACCCAGGTGGAGGAAGACATCAGCGAGCGGATGAAGGATCAGGAAGCGCGCATTCTTACCCAGGTTCCGGAAAAGAACGACATGATCGAACACATCCGGGTGGTCACCGAGGGTTCCCTGGAAGCCCATGTACACGAAACCGCCACCCAGGTAGCTCAGGAAGTGGCCAATTCCGTGGCCACAGAAACCGTGGAACAGATGCTCGAACAGCATCTCGCCCGGCAGAGCATCGAGGAACCCAAGGAGTCGGGGAACATGCTGATCTGGATTTTGCTCGGGGTGCTGCTCCTGGCCTCGGCGGGCGGGGCCTATTACCTCCTGTAGGGAACCTCTGGTCGGATTGTCTGTCGGTCCTGAGAGAACGGATCGTTTCGCTTCGAGCTGTCAAAGCATTTGCTGCAGCGGGTGAACGGTCGCAGACGTTCCCTGATGGTAAGTTTCTAATAACCGGGCCCTGAACCATGCGTTCAGGCGGAGATAACCCACCCATGTTCGGACTTGGCCGTAAGACCCAGATGCCCACGGAGGATGAGGCATTACCCGGGCGGGAGACGCTTATCCTGAGTAAGGCAACCCACTTCGTGAACGGGCACAGCCTGTTTCCGCCCTTTGCGGAGGGATGCCGCAAGGCGGTGTTCGGCATGGGCTGTTTCTGGGGTGCCGAGAGACGCTTCTGGCAACTCCCGGGCGTATATGTCACGGCGGTCGGTTATTCAGCCGGATTCACCCCCAACCCGACCTATGAGGAGGTGTGCACCGGCATGACCGGTCACAACGAGGTCGTCCTGGTGGTTTACGATCCATGGGAGATTTCCTACCAGTCACTGTTGCGGTGTTTCTGGGAGTCGCACAGTCCGACCGAGGGGATGCGCCAGGGCAACGACGTAGGCACCCAGTACCGTTCCGGAATCTACACCTTCGATGAAGAGCAGATCGCCCAGGCGATGACCTCCCGGGACGACTATCAGCACGCCCTTGCGCAGATCACCTCAGCGCCGATAACCACCGAGATCATACCGGCAGCACGCTTCTACTACGCCGAAGCCTATCATCAGCAGTATCTGGCCAAGAATCCTGCCGGTTACTGTGGTCTGGGCGGCACCGGGGTGCGTTTTCCGGATTAATTTCGGCGGGATGAATGGGGGCTGACCCGATCGGGTTTTCTTGCCAGGACTTTTCCAGCCGGGAGAATGTGGTAATCGATCGAGGATCGGGGGAGCGAGTGTTGAGCGTTCCGCTGGGTCAGATTGTGAGGATTCAGTGTGGGGGCAGAGGTTTCAGCATACCCGACCGCTAGCGTAAGCCAGCGGCCGGTCGCAGGGTCGACGGCTCAGTCGACCGGAGTCAAGGTCAGTTCCTGATACTGGGCAGTGTCACCCATGTAGGCAAATCTGCGCTGGATTTCTGTGGTCCAGGGCAGTTTCTGGAAGTTACGCCAGCCGTCCTTGTCCGGGTTGGCGTCGTTGCGCTCCTGAAACACATCAGCGCTGTCATCGTCCATCACGCCGTTATTGTTCAGGTCGAGTGCGAAGGGTTCCCCATTCGTGTCGAGCATGACCGTGCCGCCTTCATAGGCGTACTTGTACTGGCCCACGAAACCTTCCCAGATGTTGCGAACCTGGGTGAAGGCCGGGCCATCGATGCCGTATTCGGACGGGTTTGCCAGGATGTTACCGCCAGATACGCTTCTCGAACCGGTGCGGCAGAGGGTGAAGATCTCCCGGTCGGTGTTACCGCGTACCGCCTTGTAAACCTCCCAGTAGAAAACCTCCGGGGTCTGCGCGTCACAACCGCTGCACACCCTGGGGTAAGGGATGTTGTAACTGCTGTCCGGATGGCCAGCCGCGTATTCCTCCATGGAACGTACATCCACGAGCACCGGCTTTACGCCTCGATGATGGCCGTGAGGCACCCCGGGTCCGCCGCGATGCTGCATCAGCTGAAAGGCTTCCGCCGCACTGATCTCTGAGTGGTAGAAACGTTCCAGGTTGTAGCGGTTTCCATCGGCAAAGACGGAACCACAAGTCAGGGTCAGCACAAGGGCGCTGACCTGGGTAAGGGATGATTTGAGATTCACCTCAGTCTCCTTTGTTGTTGTGATAAGGCTTTTCACCGAACACAGCCCGTTTGCCGGTGAATGCCTGGATTTTTGATGTTATTGCATAGATGCGCGACCTGATTGTACGGGCGACATCACCGCTACAGTCTTACCTGACAATTCCGGTCCCCTGGGCCTATCCAGCGGATTTCCCGAGTCTTGGGGAACAAAGTTCCCAAGTCAATGGTTATTCTTGGGTTTTGAGGAACTGTACTGACTTCACGGCAGGGCCTCGGGTTGGTTTTTGAAATCAGGTGAGCACGCTGGCGGACGATTAAGGAATATCATCAGCATGGCTGCAAAATCCTGTACATGTGCTATATCCCTACAGGATGGTGGTACGCGAGTTGAGCAAGTTAAACAGACAGGTCTTGACGCGAGTCCACCGAGTCGTTCCCGAAACCAATGCGCAGGGAATGCGAATGACTGCCAGAGTTTCATCCGAAAAGATCCTGCTCCCGGTGTTGCTGCGGGGCATCATGGTCGCGGTGCCGATGCTGGTGATCGCCAACCTGATCCTCTGGCTTGCTTACCAGATTTCCGTTTCGACCATCAGAGCCCACTGGCAGGCTTTGTCCAATCTATCCGTCGATGCCACCCTGATGGCGTTGGAACAGCGACGCAACGATGTTCGTGCCGATCTGAATCTGCTCGCGGCAGACCCCGGAGTGGGGCGGGCGGTGGCTCACCCTGATGCGGGGACGATCCAGCGCATTACCTCGGACTGGGAACTGTTCGTGGCAGAGAAGCAACTCTATGACCAGATCAGGCTGATTGATCTGCAGGGTCAGGAGCACATACGGGTCAATCTGACGCCTTACGGTGCTTCCAGAACACCACAGAGCATGCTGCAGAACAAAGCGGATCGTTACTATTTTCAGGAGGCCTTGACCCTCTACCCCGGGCAGATATATGCCTCACCCATCGATCTGAACGTCGAACATGGGGAGATCGAGGAACCCTATAAACCGATGCTGCGTCTGGCAACCCTGGTGATGGATGGTGAAGGTAAGCGTACTGGGTTGCTGGTGATCAACGTGCTGGCCAGCTATATCTTCGATAATCTGGCTCGTCACGCCCAACTGGTGGAAGGACGGATGCTGCTGCTGGATGACTCCGGGTACTATCTGCGCGGGTTCACGGCAGACCAGGAATGGGGATTCATGTTTCCCGAGACATCGGTAAGGCATCAGCGATTCAAAGACCGGTATCCTAAGGTCTGGGCAGAGATGCAGCGCCTGGAGACCGGACAGATTGACGACCCTGAGGGGCTGTTTACATTTCGCACCGTCAAGTACGGGGCTTTCGGCCAGGAGCGCAGCTATCGCCTCGTGGTCGCGATCCTGCAGGGTCGTCAGGAGAGTATTCTGTTACCGCAGAAAACCCTCTGGGGCGGGGTGTCATTCACCCTGTCGGTACTGCTGATGATCATTTCACTATGGGTTGCGCACAGCCGTGTCTCTGTCACGGCCAGACAGAGACGGGTCACCGAGGATTCGGTGGCAGGTCTGCCGGATCCCCCGGGTTCGTAACAGCGGACGCCGCAGCAACGGGAAGTCCTACTCCGCCTTATGCAGTACCTCACCCGCCGGGTTGACCACCTCGACGCCCACTTTGATGCCTTCACGGATGCTCGCGGTGACCACGCAGAAATCCTCAAACAGGTCGAGGCATCGTTCCAGCTTACGGGATGAGAGCAGTTCGTCGCCGGCGGTGATGCGTACATCCAGGCGGCCGACCCGCAGACGCTTTTTCTCGTTGCGTACCATGGTGCAGGTGACTTCCGTCATAACGTTTCGTGCCGGCACGTCTTCCTTGGCCAGGCAGAACATGAGACTCGCGCTAAGGCAGTTTGCTGCCGCCGCAGCGAGCATGCGGGAGGCGTTGGGGCCGTTCCTCTCTCCCAGTGGCGGTGGTTCGTCCATGATGATGTCCGGGGCCTTGTTGAGATCGAATTTTACCCGGAAGGCATAATCGTCCTCCTGTTCCAGGTGGAGGGTGAACTTGCCGACTTCTTCAACCATGGTTCGCTCCTGTGTGGTGAGGGTGTGGGGTGTGAGCCACTCTATCACGTCACTGTCCCTGAGCATTGCAATTTCGGGGGTCATTGGACAGTGCTCATCGGGTTGTGATGCGGTCTGCGAATTCGATCCTAGGGGCAGGGTTCTGCACGCCATCCTGATACGGGTTACTATTGGGTGGGCGGCAGAGTCATTTTCGAACCACCAGCCATCGGAGGCGATTGATGAAAGCAATCCTGTTACGAGCATTAGGCGAACCGGATGTACTGCGGTTGGAAGAGATTCCGGAGCCCGAAATCACCCGCACCACCGAAATCAAAGTGAAGATCATGGCGGCCGGGGTCAACCCGATCGATACCAAGCTGCGTAAGCGGGGGGTATTCACCCCGCAGGGGTTACCGGCGATTCTTGGCTGTGACGGCGCCGGTGAGGTGGTCGAAGTCGGTGACGAGGTCACTCTGTTCCGACCCGGAGATGAGGTTTGGTATTGCGACGGCGGGCTTGGCGGCCTGCATGGTAATTATGCCGAATTCGCAGTGTTGCAGGAGGAGGTGTGCTGCCGCAAACCGGCGAGTGCTGATTTTGATCATGCCGCCGCAGCGCCTCTGGTTTTGATCACCGCCTGGGAAGCGATCTTCGGTCGTGCGCATATGACCGAGGAACGAACCCTGCTGGTGCATGCGGGCGCCGGAGGCGTGGGTCATGTGGCGATCCAATTGGCCAAACAGGCAGGGATCCGGGTGCTGACCACAGTCAGCACACCCGAGAAACGGGACTTCGTCAAGACCCTGGGCGCGGACGAGGTGATCCTTTATCCGCAGGAAAATATGGTCTCCCGGGTGCTGGAGCTTACCGATGGCCGTGGCGCCGACGTGGTACTCGATACCGTGGGTCCCGAAGTGTTCCGCGAATCCATCGAGGCTACGGCCCATTACGGGGATCTGGTGACCCTGCTCGATCCCGGTCCCGACCTGGACTGGAAAGAGGCGCGCAACCGTAATCTGCGAATCGGTTTCACCCTGATGTTGACCCCGATGCTGCGAGACCTGCCTCAAGCAAGGAACAATCAGGTCGCTATACTTCATGATTGTGCCGAAATGATTGACAGCGGCTGTCTGAAGATTCATGTGGGCGAGTCGTTGCCGCTGGACGAAGCTGTGCAGGCACATCAGTTGATTGAACAGGGACGAATTCTGGGCAAGTTGGTCCTGACCAATTCCCAGCGCGATTGACCTCGCAGGGTTAAGACATCCCAGGAGGCCCCAGAACTAATTCGACTCTGATCTACAAAAGCACTCTGACACACCTGGGGTGAGAGGATGTTCATCAGGATCGTTCAGTCGAAGTTCTATTGGTTGCCGCCCGTGGTTTTCTGGGCAGTTCTGAGCGGATTGTCGCTCATCTGGAATTTGTCGCTGTTCGACCAGTCCGTTGCGGACATCGCCTTTGAGCGAGGCCGGGTGATGTACGAGATGGTGCGTCAGACCAAGATCAATCCGTTCCTCATGCAGGCCGATCCTGAAGCGTTCAAGCAGCAGAGTTTGGACGACATCCACTATCGGGTGGTCTCCAATCATCCGAAGAATCCGCAAAACCGGCCCACTGACTGGGAATCCACCATCCTGAGAGGGTTCGAAACCAATCCCAAACCGTATTTCGATTATTCCGAGGATGTCTATCGCTATGTGGGCGAGTCGTTGCCGCTGGACGAAGCTGTGCAGGCACATCAGTTGATTGAACAGGGACGAATTCTGGGCAAGTTGGTCCTGACCAATTCCCAGCGCGATTGACCTCGCAGGGTTAAGACATCCCAGGAGGCCCCAGAACTAATTCGACTCTGATCTACAAAAGCACTCTGACACACCTGGGGTGAGAGGATGTTCATCAGGATCGTTCAGTCGAAGTTCTATTGGTTGCCGCCCGTGGTTTTCTGGGCAGTTCTGAGCGGATTGTCGCTCATCTGGAATTTGTCGCTGTTCGACCAGTCCGTTGCGGACATCGCCTTTGAGCGAGGCCGGGTGATGTACGAGATGGTGCGTCAGACCAAGATCAATCCGTTCCTCATGCAGGCCGATCCTGAAGCGTTCAAGCAGCAGAGTTTGGACGACATCCACTATCGGGTGGTCTCCAATCATCCGAAGAATCCGCAAAACCGGCCCACTGACTGGGAATCCACCATCCTGAGAGGGTTCGAAACCAATCCCAAACCGTATTTCGATTATTCCGAGGATGTCTATCGCTATGTGGGACCCTTGTTCATGCAGGAGCTGTGCCTCTCATGCCATACGGAGCAGGTGGCCCATTTGGGGAGCGTGCGGGGTGCTATCAGTATCACGGTGAACGCGCTTCCGATCATCGCGGCCCAGTCGCATACACGCTGGATGATGATTGGGATGCATTTGGGAGGATTTCTCGTGATCTCCTTGATCAGCGCCCTGTTTCTACGATTTGTGCGGGAACATTGGCGTCTCATGGGATTGGCGCAACAGGCGATGACGGAGCAGAAACAGTTTCTCACAGACATGACGAACAGTATGAGCGATGCCTGTGTGGTACTGGACGAGCAGGGTCGAGTGACCTACGCGAATCCGGAGTGTGTGCGTCTGCTGGGTTGGTCGGAGTCGGAATTACAAGGCAGTCTGTTCGTTGCTCGGATCTACCCTGAGAAGAATCCGATATCGACAAAAGCGGCGCGCCAAGCGATTACGCAAACGCTTGCGGATGGCCAGGTACGCAAGGAATTCGAAGATTGTATCCTCGATCGAAAGGGAAATAAGCGGGATATTTCCTTCTCGGTGTCGCCACTGATCGGCCCAATGGCGCCGTAGTGATGATTCGCGACATCGCCAAGCGAAAGTTCGCGGAGGTCGAGCGGGCGCGGTTGGAGCGAGAACTCAACCAGTCGCACAAGATGGAGGCGATCGGGCAATTGGCTGGGGGTATCGCCCATGAGATCAACACGCCGATCCAGTACGTGGGGGATAACCTGCGGTTTTTCAAAGAGGCGTTTGCTGATATCAAAAGCTTATTGGCGTCCTACAAGGATCTGCAGTGCCAAGCCGCTGAGATCAGTGCACTCAAACCACAGGTGGAACGGATCGCTGAGGCTGTGGAGGATGCCGATCTCGACTACCTGGAGGAAGAACTGCCCAAAGCCATCGAGCAGTCGATTGCCGGTGCCGAGCATGTAGCCGGCATCGTTCAGGCGATGAAAGAGTTCGCCCATCCGGGCTCAGTCAACAAGGAGCCAACCGACATGAATCGCCTGGTGACCAACGCCGTAGCGGTTTGCAAGAACGAATGGAAGTATGTCGCCGAACTGAAACTGAATCTGGACGAACAACTGCCACCTGTGACCTGTATGGCCAGCGAGATTTCCCAGGTCATGTTGAATCTCATCGTCAATGCCGCCTACGCCATCGAATCGAGAGGCGAGGAGAAGAAGGGCTGTATCACGATCTACACCCGGCAAGCTGCAGATCAGGTAGAGATCAGTGTGAGTGATACCGGTACCGGAATCCCAAAGACAGTCCAACCTTATGTATTCAACCCGTTCTTCACGACAAAAGATGTGGGACATGGTTCTGGACAGGGGTTGGCCATTGTTCGGGATATGGTGGTGAGCAAGCATCAAGGGGAAATCTTCTTTGAAACCGAGGTGGGAAAAGGGACGGAATTTATTGTGCGCCTGCCTTTGAATGGTGAGGTCGATCCGATACGCGAGGTCGATACGTCGGGGGTGCACTAGGGAGATACGCCAACGGCCTGCGGGGCTACTGGCTCCGGTTTCTGAGAGAGGATTCAGGTGCCTTCGACGACCACGCCGTCGATGGCCAAGTTCGCGAGCAGTGCGTGAAATTGTTCGGGCGGGTTGTTGCGCTCGCGCTCCGGCTTGGATATACGGATGGCAGCTGGAATGGTTAAGTCGTTGTATGAGTTCCCACGGAGAGCGGCAGGGAACTGGAGAAAATCAGTGTCGCTCGCAATCGATCACGACAATAGCAATATGTCTCGCCTCTTCCTTTGTGAGGGTAGATCGTAGGCGTAGTTCAAGATCGGCGGCGTTGCGCGGTTTCTTTCCCTCCTGCAGGGGCATTTCCTCGCCACCGAACCAGAATACGAGGTAGATACCGAACCCGTCCGAGCCTGGGTCGCGGGTATAGCGCTCAATGAGTTGTTCGCGAATCGCACGCCATAGGTCGCGATGGCTGTCCCTTTTTATTTCTATGGGTATATTAAAGCCTTGCGTGCCGCCAGCAGAGACCCGGATGTCTGCGCGTTTCTCTTCGGCGTAAAATCCCTCCTTGATTGCATCGACATCGAGCCGGCCCATCCGTTCCCTGAGATCGGAAAGCAGAATGTCGCGGCAGTCGTTTTCCGGTTTTGGGCGTTCCGGTTTTCCGCTGGTATCGTAGCTCCAGTATTGCCGGTAGTCGTTCGTGCTGCTGTTGCGAATTTTGCGAGTGAGGTCGCGCAGATGCTCATAGGTCAATGCTGCGAGATCGGCAGCGTTAGCCGGTTGTTGATTGGCAAGCGTACGGCAGATTTCGGAGGCGTCGAGATGGCGGATGCTCGCTTTACGTCGCGCGATGCGCTGGGTGTGGATGGCATGCCGCAGACGGCCGTGCCATGGCGCCATTTGTGGTAAAGACAGCAAGCGTTCCAGTTGTTGACCGGCGACCTTATTAGGATTGCCTCCGAGGGCGTCGATAAAATCTCGGACTTTCATCGCTGTCTGCATGGCCGGGCTGACCCAGTGCGCGCCCGTCGGGCGTTCAGGCGGACTATCCGGCGCCAGCAATTCGATCAGCAAAGCCTGAGAAGATTCTGGCAGAGTGGTATTGAAATCTCGGCGCCGTTCGCGGTCATGCAGGAAGGCGCCGAGGTGGTTTCGCAGTGCCTTGCTATTGCCGATATGTGCGGCTAGTGCCTTTTCATAGTCGCCTGGTGAGATCATCAGTCCGCAGGTAAGCCAAAATACGCGCTGTGCCGCGCTCATGCTGTTCATCGCTAGCCGCTCTGTGATGATGCTAGCCAATGTCGAAACGTCGAGATAGCGCAGGCCTGCCTTGAGAAGTGGATTAAGGATATTGCTCAGTAGCTTAACCTTAGCCCGTAGCGGAAACGCTTTCAGTAAATCGGGCAGTGCTATGCGCGCAACCGCGGCAAAATCCTCGTTGTAGGCGAGGTCCCAGATACCATAAATGTGCTCTCGTCCTTTGCGCAACAACGACAGTGCGTAGGCAACAAACACTTTGGTCACTAAGTCGGGGTGCATTTTAATCAAAGCGGAGAACCATTCTCCTTCAATTTCGACGCCCCATGTAAGACGGAAGGCAGTTAACTTTCGGAGCACCTCTTCATTAAGTTGCAATGCGGCTTCTGGATCACTGTTGTATAGCTCTGCTATGCCGACAAGGCAGGGCTGACGGATGAAGTGCATATGACCGTTGGATTCCAACTTGATTATCTCGGTAACGCTTGGTAGATCGTCTCTGTCCAGGCTACGACGAAAGCCAGTATGGGCGGCCTCGATGAGTTCTTTGTCTCCATCCAGAAAATCTGCCAGGCGTTCGGTCGGTGTTTCTCCATCGATATCTGTATATAGGTTGAGATAGGCCAGCGCCAGATCATGTAAGATGGCCGGATGGGCGTTGCCTGCCCGGATCGCGTCAATATGTTTGTGGAAGTGGTTGCGACTGTCCTCTTTGCGTTGTGCGCGCTTTTTGTTCCATTCAAGGTCTCTGGCTGCGTTTTCCTTTAGCCAATGATCGAGCGGACAGGAAGTGTAAGATTCCAGATAAGGTTCGAATTCGGGGTGTTTTTGCATCCAAGGATCAAGATAATCCAGATCGGTGAGTGTCAAGCATTTATGTCCACTCTGCCGTATTAGGTACCTCACAGCTTGATCAAAAAAATGACGCTTGAGTTCGGAAAGTGTTTCTTTTGCGGCGAGATCGAGACACCAGGGGGTAATGTCCGATGGCGGAATTGCGTCGTATAGCCGAAATCTGCTTTTGGACAGGCAGTGAGAGATTTCTCTGTTTCCGATGCAACGCTGGGCGCCTTCTAACAGAACAGCTTTGTAGAGCTTCGGCCGCACTGTTAACCAAGTGGCGACGTGTCTCTGGTGTTTGTCTTCGATGTGGGGATAGCCGTGTTTGTCAAGAGCAGTACCCAGCCACTCATACAGCCGCGCATCGTCGATTGTATCGCCATGGGTTTCGAGCCCGCGTGCCAGCAGGTCACCAGCCATCTGTTCTGCCCGAAGGTGGGTGAGCGATTCGCGCAGTAGCGCGGCGCGTTTCGTCAACTGGTCGAGGAGTACGGGCAACAGATCGTCCGGCACTTTTTTTGGAAGATGGGTGCTCCAAAACAAGTGGTAGTTGCCGATAAGGTGATCCTGTTTCTCCCGGTGCAGGAAGTCGAATATCTCCTCCGCCCTGATGAATTCGGGAAAGAGTTCCGTCAACAGTCGACCGAGGAGCTGGTCGTCTTCATCCAATACTGTTCCTGCCTGCACTTCCCTGGATAAAGAGATTAACCGAGCGGCGTTGTGTGGTAGATCGCGTAGTAGAATCACCAAGGCTTTGTGCCGGATATGCTGTGGATAACTTGCATCATGAACCATGGCATCGAGCAACATATCGAGGCGGTGCTGCGTGTCCGTGGTAGTGAGTTTTGATGGTGGAGGGCCGTATCGAAGCGCGTCCAGTACGCAGTCGAGCAGCGCAATATCGGGCTCGGTACGTGACGGCGAGGCGAGCATCTCCAGAAACCGGGGCGTCATATCAGGCGTGGCCAAGGCGCCGAAGGGGGCGGCGGTCCAGTCCTCGAAGCAGAAGTCGGCATAGCGCTCAGCTTCGTCTCTCAGTGAGGCGAGCACGCGGTGTTTGTCCTCCGGCGTGAAGTTGCGTACGTCGCCATATAGCACGACGCCCAGCGGGTCGCGCTCGATGAGTTCGGCGCGGGCGCTGCGACAATGCGCGGCGAGCCAAGCGGTTAAGCCGCGCAGGTCGGGCGCGATGCCGCCGTCTTCGACGGCTAGCAGGGCGACGATGCGACCGAGCGGTAATCCTTGCTGGTCGATCAGTTGCGCCAGATATCGGGCGCCCAGGAATTCGGCGATGCTGCGGTGAATGGGGATGCGTTGCTGCTCGCGGTCGTCGCTTTGGAATAAGCCGCTGGACAACGCATCCAAGTAGGGTAGTTGACGAGGCGCGGAAAGTTCGCGCCAGAGGATATGCTGGTCGTCAGCCGTGTCGTCGTCGAGCGCGAATCCGGCAATGCCCGCGAGCAGTTGTACGGCGCAGAGGAAACCGCTTGCGTCCAGTAGCGCATCGTGCGTCGGCGCGCTACTGCGCTTGGCCGCGCGGTGTTCCGGATTTGTCTCATGCACTAACTGCCGGCAGGCGAGGTCGTAGGTTGCGGTGCGGCTATCAGGCCACGGGCCGCTGCCGACGGCTTTGGCGAGCAGGCCAAGTGTCTGTGGGTTGCGCTGCAGGTCGGCCAGCCCGTGGCGGTTTGCCTGTTTGATGAATTCGTTGGCATCGGCGATGGCAAATTTCCGTTCGAGCAGCAGATGGATATCTGCGTCGTTCAGAGGATCAAGATGTAGTACGGTGAGCGAGTCTCCCGGTGTGACTTCCTTCAGGGCGGCGCGGTCGCTATCGCCGTACCAGTCCGCCTCGCGGCAGGAGAGGCGAAAGCGCGGGCGGCCAAGGCGGACAAGATGGCGTCGTACATGGTCGAGTGGCGTGCGGCCGTCGCCACCGCTCGCTCGCATTTCGTCGAGGCCATCGATGAACAGGGTCTTGCCAGAGAGTTCCGGTCTCGGATCGAGCGCGGCGAAGTCGCGTGCACGAACGTAGTGCCCGCCAGTGGCGATTGCTTCATGCTTGAAAGATTCGGTTTTACCGGCGCCGGGATTGCCGAGCAGGATATAGGCTGAAGTGCCGCGGAAATCGGTGAGTGGATGACTTTTGCGCTCTGCATTTTGTTCGTCCTGTTTCGTGCAGGTACGCGGTACCAACAGAGTGGGAACATTGGGGCGACTCACAACCAGTGATCCGCAGGATATGAGAGAAACTCGGCAAGAGGAATACCTCCGTCGCCGATCAGAAGTTGCCGGCAGTCGCCGAAATTCTTCTGGAATTCCGACATTCCGCGGTTTTTTTCCAGCACGGTATTGCTTTTCACCTCGACGGCGGCCAGTCGCTCGCCGCGTTCGAGTACGAAATCCACTTCATTGGTGCCATCGCGCCAGTAATGTATGTGGCACTCCGGAGAGGCGGTGTTATGCAGGTGTGCGCCGACGGCGCTTTCCACCATGCGGCCACGGTAGCCGCGGTCGGCTTGGGCTTCCGCCTTGCTGTAGCCGGAGCCGGCCGACATCAGGGCCATGTTCAACACGCTGAGCTTGGGTGAGGAGGCACGACGACGGTGGTGCTGTCCGGCGTATTTGGGTAGGCCGCGAATCAGACCGGCATTGCCAAGCAGGTCGAGATAGTGAGCGAGGGTCACGGTGTTTCCGGCGTCCTGCAATTGGCCCAGCATCTTGTTGTAGGACAGCTCCTGCCCTGAGTAGCGGCATCCCAGGTGGAATAGCTGGCGCAGTAGCGCGGGTTTGTCCACCCGCGTCATCATCAGGATGTCCTTTTCGATGCTCGGCTCGATGAGGCCGGTATTGACGTAGTTGCGCCAGCGTGCCTCGTCTCGGATTAGTGGTGTGCTGCCGGGATAGCCGCCGAAGTAGAGGTAGTCCTCCAGGTCGAAGTCGAAGGCGTCGACCATTTCACGAAACGACCAGTGAGTGAGGTGAATCGTCTCGAAACGCCCGGTGAGGCTTTCGCTCATGCCGTGTTGCATCAGCAGCGGTGATGAACCGAGCAGGATAACGTGTAACGGCAGCCCTTCGGTACGATCCGCATCCCATAGGCCCTTTACGGTATCCGACCAGCTCGGAATTTTCTGGATCTCGTCTAATACGAGTATGTGTCCTTCGGAATCACTTCTTGCCGTCGTGCGCGCACGCTGCCATATATCCACGAGCCAGACGCTATCCCGTGGTTCTGCGAGTTGGCGCTGGGTTGGTGCGATAGTTTGCCCTATGTCCGTCAAGGGCGACTCTTCTGGGCTATCCACGGCGACGAAGGAATAGCGTTCGTGCGGATAGTCTGCCAATACGTCACGCACCATCGTCGTTTTACCGACCTGGCGCGGTCCGGCGACGATAATCAGGAAACGAGGCGCTTCCCGCAGCCGCTCGTGTAGCGTTGTTGACTCGGGTCGACGATAGGATGAGGCCATGAATTACAATACTGAGTAAAATTACTCAATAATGTAACTTATCGTTGCGCTCATGGCAATCCATCATTTATACAGCGTCCAATAGCAAGCATTGGGTTGCTTTGAATCTGACTCAAAGCGGCGTGACGCGGAAGACCCGGATCGTCTGATCGCTGAGTACCTCGCTCTGCACGGCGGATTTCAATTTGAATACCATGGCCTGGCTCAGGGTCTGGCCCTTGGCGAGGAGCAGGGCGCCGGCGTTCGATTTGATCGGCTGATCGATGATTAAATCCGGTTCGAGTTGATCGAGGGGCAGTTCGAGAATTTCGAGTTTGCGGTTTTGGGCTCCATGCACGAGGGTTTCGATCAGGACGGGATCGTAATGTTGCGGCTGATTGCGCAACTGCTGGATTGCCTCGTCTTCCGAGAGGCCCTGGCTGAGCAGCCGGTCGTAGGCGATGGCAGCCTTCAGGATCTGCCCCCCCCCAGCAGGGCTTTGTTTTCGTTGCTCAGCTCGCCCTGAAATTCGATGCGACCGATATCGTCATTCTGGTGAGCGATCATCGCCGCGACGACGTCCAGTCTGGGGATATGTTTCAGCAGGCGGGCGCCGATATCCGGATAGGTGCTGTATTGAGCCTGTTCGGCGTTTGTCAGTTCGCTCCCCGAAACGACCTTGGCGATGAGTTCGTCCGGCAGACTGATGTAGCCCAGCTGGCACAGCATGCCGGCCAGGTCGTAATGCCATCCATCGACTAAAGAGAGGCTTTTCACGATATTGCGGACATGGTGCTTGATTCGGGATGACTGGCTGAAGACTTCGGGATTGACGATGCTGACTACATCTGCCAGCAGATCCACGGCGCCCTTAAGGGTTTTATTGAGCAGGATCTTTTCATGGGTGATCAGACGGTATTAGCGTAAACCGTCCATGATCGTGTTGTAGAGGGTCTCGGTTTCCACCGGTTTGTTGAGGAAGCGGTAGATATTGCCATCATTCACTGCATTGATGGCCACGTCGAGGTTGGCATTGCCGGTGAGCATGATGCGTACGGTGTTGGGGGCAATGGCGCGGATCCTGGAGAGGAATTCGATGCCGTTCATATTGGGCATCATCATATCCGATACGACCAGACCGAAGGGTCCTCCGTCGCGTACTGCCTGCACGCCATCGGCGCCGCTGGTTGCAGTTTCGATATTAAGCCGTTTGTGAAACTGCCTGCGGAACGAGTCGAGCAGATTTCGGTCGTCGTCGACCATGAGTACTTTTTCAGTCGGTTTGTCCATCACGGTACTCTTGCGTGATCCTGATCCAGTTATCATATACCGATTCGCCAAGTAGTGACATGAGTGGGTCTACAGGGATGTCCGAACGGTCCGTTTCTCCAGGATCGATGATGCTGTGGTACAGCTGGTTGGCTGCGAAAACCAGCAATTTGCTGGTCTGGTTCATGGTTTGCTGTTCGGGACTGTGGTGATGAGCCACGGCCTCCACGGCTTCCAAGGGTAGTCCCCAGAGTCCCATCAAATAGGCGCCGATGGTGGCGTGGTGGCGCCAGAGAGCCTCGGTTTCCAATGCAAACAGAGGCTTGTCCTGGGATTTCGCCAGTGTCACGATGCGCAAGGACGCCTCACCGTTCCCGCTCGCCAGGATCAACTTGCCCAGATCATGCAGCAATCCGGCCATGATCGGAACCTCCAGTTGCTGCTGGCTGAGGCCCAGGGTCTTTCCCAGCAGGTGGACCAGGGATGAAACCGATTGACTGTGCTGCCAAAGGCGGTCCAACTCAAAGGCATCGACCACTTGTGGGGCGAGTTGAGAAAATACGCTGGCGCCGAGGACAAGACTGCTGACCATTTCGGTGCCCAGCAGGCTGACGGCATGTTCCGGTGAAGTGACCTTGCGGGGTAGCCCGAAAAAGGCAGAGTTGACCATTTGTAGCAGCTTGGTGGTCATGCCCATGTCTTCACCCACGATTTTGCCGATCTCTGACAGGGTGGTGTTTTCGGACTGCAGGGTTTGTATGAGCCTTTGGTAAACAGCCGGAAGGCTGCCCAATGTCCCCAGACCTCCGACCAGACTCAACATTTCCGTGTTGTTCAGCTGGGCGCGTAACCGGATCACGCGTTCCAGGGTTTCGATCAGCTGTTGAGTGTCGCAGGGCTTGGCGATGAATTGATGGGCGTGATGCACCACCTCTCGAGCCGGGGTGTGCAATGTTTCGCCGGAAAACAGAAGCCGGATGGTGGCGGGGTGGTGGGACTGGATCTCCTTGAGCAGGTCCGGTCCTTCCATGCCATCGAGATGAGTCTCGGAGACCACGATATCCACGGGTTTCTGCTGAATGGCATCGAGGGCGTTACTGGCGCGTTCGACATACGCTAGTTCCCAGCGGTCCCTATTGTCGCGCAAGGTCCGTTTAAGCGATTGGAGCTGATTTGGGTCGCTGTCGACAAACAGGATCCTGGGACGTGGGGTGTCTGGCATGATGTATCAATAGTGTTCGAGTGTTTTCCTGACAGGTTGGGCTACGATGACATGTGGCAGCCGGGAGCGGCGCCCGACCTTTGAGACATGGCGGTTACACTCACTGAAGTGTAGTTCCTGTTTCAGTTAATTGCGCGGATTGGTGATTGTGGGCCTTCATGTCAAAATGAAGCCATGCTTGAAGTGACTAAACCTCCCAAATCCCTGTTGCGCAAAGTGGGTCGGGCCATCGCCGACTACCGCATGATCCGCGATGGAGACCGGATCCTGCTGGGGGTGTCCGGAGGTAAGGACTCACTCACTCTGCTGCAGGTACTGCGTCATCTGCAAACCTATGCACCGGTGCATTTCGACCTGGGTGTGATCACCGTCGATCCTGAAGTGGAGGGATTCGATCCGGAACCCCTCAAGGCTTACTACGATCGTTTGGGCGTACCCTGGTTTTACCGGGAACAGGCGATCATGGATGAGGCCCGGGAGAACATGTCCGGGGATTCGTTCTGTTCCTACTGCGCGCGTATGAAAAGGGGCATCATGTATACCACCTGTCGAAATCAAGGCTACAACGTGCTCGCCCTGGCGCAACATCTGGATGACCTGGCGGAGAGTCTGATGATGTCCCTGTTTCACGGCGGTCAGCTGCGCACCATGAAAGCGCACTATCTGAACGATGCCGGGGATATCCGGATCATCCGCCCCTTGGTCTACTGCCGGGAACCCCAGACCTCGGCGTTTGCTGTTGAGGCGGGACTGCCGATCATTCCCGACAGCTGCCCGGCCTGTTTCACCAAGCCGACCCAGCGTGCCTACATGAAGCAGATGCTGGCCCGGGAAGAGCGCGGCAACCGCCATCTGTTTGCCAATATGCTGCATGCAATGAAACCTTTGATGGATGAAACACCCCCATGAATATCATTAACGTTTCGATTCCCACCCGGGTGGCGCGACCCGGCATGACGGTCGGTGAGGCGATGCAGGAGTGTGTCGACAAGGATGTGCCCGGAATCCCCTATGTGGATGCCGAGGGAGAATTGAGCGGACGTTTTTCCCTGCGTCATCTGTTTCTGCTTTGTTGTATTCCCAATGACATCCTCAAAGGTGCGCATTTGCTGGGGGACGATATTGAACATATCGATTTTCCCCGCATCAGGGCCGATGAATTGTTGCAGCGACCGGTCGAGGAGTTCATTTTTCCTGACGTGATCCGCCTGTCGCCCCATTTTCACTCCATCAAGGCCCTGGCCATCATGGAGCAATTCGGAACCGAATATCTGTTCGTTACCGATGAGGGTGAGTATCGGGGCGTGGTCACTCGAATGAGTATCGCCCGGGCCCTGGTGGATAAGAAATGCTGCATCGATTGAAACGGTCGAAGAACCGAACGCTCAACCCGGTAGTTGCGGGAACGACGACGCCAGGGGGCAGAGAGGAGGTAGGAACCTATGCATGAAATAACCCAGGAAATGTGGGTCTCCGCCGCTGTACTCGCGGTCTCCTATGTGTTGATCTTCACGGAAGTGCTGCATCGAACCATTGCGGCGCTGCTTGGCGCGGTTGCGATGATCGGGGTGGGCATGTGGTTCGGCTTCTACAGCCAGGAGGCGGCGATTCTCTCGGTGGATGCCAACACGATCCTGTTGCTGGCCGCGATGATGATGCTGGTGGCGCTGCTCAGACCCACCGGCGCATTCGATTTCGCCGCTGTGCACATTACCCACTGGGCCCGGGGCAATCCGAAGCTGCTGCTCATCTACCTGAGTCTTGCGGTCAGCCTGATCAGCATGATTCTGGACAATGTCACCACGGTGATCGTGTTCGCACCGCTTACGGTGCTGATCTGTCGTCTGTTGAAGATCAACCCGATGCCCTACCTGATGGCGGAAGCCATGCTGTCGAACATCGGTGGCGCCGCGACCCTGGTGGGTGATCCGCCCAACCTGATGATCGGCAGCGCGGGGGATATCAACTTCAACTCCTTCCTGATGCATATGGGTCTGCCGGTGCTGGTGGTGTGGATGGGAACCGTGGCGATGATGCTGTACCTGTTCCGGGAGCCCCTGTCTCAGCCTATTCAGGATCCGCGCAGCCTGGTGGATACCCACGCGATCAAGGATATGAAGAGCCTGAAACGGATACTCTTTGCCCTGGGTGTGGTGATCGTGCTGTTCTTCATCCATCACAGCCTGCATATCCTGCCAGCTTATGCCTCGTTCATCGGTTTGTGTATCGCCTTGCTGTTGATGCGGCCGAACATGGAGTCCCTGTTCAGTACCGTCAACTGGTCGGTACTGTTTTTCTTCGCCGCCCTGTTCATGATCGTCGGCGGGGTCGAATCCTCCGGACTGCTGGAGCTGCTGGGTGAGGAGTTGGGGACGCTGGCGGAGGATCCCGGTAAGTTGTTGGTCACCGGGTTGGCTCTGATGTGGGTCGCGGCCCTGCTCAGTGCGGTGGTGGACAACATCCCGTTTACGGTCACCATGATCCCCATCATCCTGGGCCTGGAGTTCAGTGGAGTGAATATAGCCCCCCTGTGGTGGGCCCTGGCACTGGGGGTCGGGCTCGGCGGGAATGGCACTCACCTGGGGGCCACGGCGAATATCATTGCAGTGTCCGAGTCGGAAAAGAGCGCTATGCCCGAAGCAAGGATCACCCCCCTGGCCTGGCTGCGTACCGGGATGCCGGTGATGCTTTTCGGACTGGTGCTGGCAAGTCTGGTCTACTGGCTGTTCTTTGATATTTTTCTGTCTGTCTGAGGTTATCCTGCAACGTCTTCAAGTGTGGGGAGTGTAATATTTTTCTTTTATATCAGTATGTTGTTGCAAGTTATGGTGAGAATGCAAGGCAATGCGATTGAGGAGCAATGCGCTGTGTGAGAGGAACAGGCAAAGATCCAGAGAGTCCACTCGCATAGCATCCGCTTGATCGAGCGAGTGTACTCGCACTGT
The DNA here is from genome assembly GCA_040507245.1 of Candidatus Thiodiazotropha sp. Lineage (GTDB taxonomy): Bacteria > Pseudomonadota > Gammaproteobacteria > Chromatiales > Chromatiaceae > Thiodiazotropha. Next base: position 8,841 of record JBEVVH010000013.1, on the reverse strand, counting down.
CCGGGTGAGCTGATTCCAGGTCTTCCGCGAACAGGCCATTTTCGAAGCCAGATCCGGGGAACTCCCCCAATTTCCCTGTCAGATTTATCCCACCGCTTTTCTTGACTGTTTTGGTTGGTATTTCTATAGATTTAGATTGAAGTACAACAAAACAGCGAGGAGAGGAACGGATGAACATCAGAACCACCACTGACCCGATTACTCTGCGCGAAGTCTCCAACCCCCAGGAGCACCCCTGTCTGTACGAAGGCGATGGAGATCATGGCGTAGAGATCTATTTCGAGAGCGAGGAGACCAAACGCATCTACCAGGAGATGGAAATGGAAGACCATAAGGTCCTGCAGGGCAACGACACCGAAGACTATGTGGCAGAAGGCTGAACCGACATGTTAATCAGCCGTATCTACCTGCTGGTACCCGACCGGGATCAGGCTGAGGCGGTGGTCATGGATCTGATCTACGAGCGGATTATGCGACCGCACATACACGCCATTGCCAAACCCGGTGTGGACATCACAGGTCTGCCACCTGCGAGCCCGGGGCAGCGCAAGGGTTGGACTGCCAAGGTCGAGCATGTCTTTTGGGATGCCATATTGCTGTTGTTCTTCGTGGCGCTCATGCTGTTGCCCCTGGCCCTGTGGACCGGAGAGTGGGCCTGGGCGGCGGGTTGTGCGGCGATGATGATCACCAGCCTGGCATTGGGTTACCGCTTCGCCAGCCGGGTGGTGCCCCAGGTGCACCCGGAAGACTTCAATGTGCCATTGCGTCACGGGGAGATCCTGCTGCTGGTGGATGTGCCCCGTTGGCGGATCAATGCGATCGAACGTCATATCAGAAACAAGCATCCGGAAGTGGATTTAGGTGGTGTTGGTTGGGGTTATGATGCGCTCGGCATCTGACTTGCCAACACAGGGGTGACGTTTCACGTCACCCGGTTTTTTTCTCTTCGTACAACCGTTTGGATTTGGGATGCGCGAGTCCCGAATCAGCCTGAGCAGATCTCGCTGTGGCGTTTTTACAACCCGCCCATCAAATCAAAACACCCGGCTAAGCATTGATTCCGCTGTGGCGCAGCAGCGGCTCGATCTGCGGTTCGCGGCCACGAAACGCGACGAACAGTTCCATCGCATCCCGGGAACCCCCCTGTTCCAGAATTTCGTGGAGAAAGTCTTCCCCCGCCACCGGGCTGAAGATACCCTCCTCCTCGAATCGGGAGAAGGCATCTGCGGAGAGCACCTCAGCCCATTTGTAGCTGTAGTAGCCTGCGGCGTACCCACCCGCGAAGATATGGGAAAAACCGTGGGGGAAGCGGTTCCAGTCCGGGGGTCGCACCACCGCCACCTGTTCGCGCACCTCTTCGAGGATATCGTAGATCCGCCCGCCCCGGGCCGGGTCGTACTCCTGGTGGATACGGAAGTCGAACAGGGAGAACTCCAGCTGACGGACCATCTGCATCGCGGACTGAAAATTCTTCGCCGCGTACATGCGATCGTACAGGGCGTCGGGGATTGGATGCCCATCCTCCACGTGCCCGACAATCAACTGCAGGGCCTCTTTCTCCCAGCACCAGTTTTCCATGAACTGGCTGGGCAGCTCCACCGCGTCCCAGGCCACCCCGTTGATACCGGCCACACCGGGATAGTCGATCAGGGTGAGCATGTGGTGCAGGCCGTGGCCGAACTCGTGGAACAGGGTCTGCACCTCCTCATGGGTGAACAGGGCGGGTTTGCCATCCACCGGGGGTGAGAAGTTGCAGGTCAGGTAGGCGACCGGTATCTGATCCATGCGTTCGCTGAAGAAGCGGGTGGCGCAGTCGTCCATCCAGGCGCCGCCGCGTTTTTTTGGACGTGCATAAAGGTCCAGGTAGAACTGGCCACGCAGATGACCCTTGCGGTCGCGGATCTCATAGAAGCGCACGTCCGGGTGCCACACGTCCACCCCCTCCACCGGGCGGATCTCGATGCCGTAGAGCCGTTCCACCACCGCGAACATGCCGGGTACCACCCGGGTTTCCGGGAAGTAGGGCTTGAGCTCCTCCTGGCTGATGTCGTAGCGGAACTGGCGCAGTTTTTCGGAGTAATAGCCGATGTCCCAGGCCTCCAGTTCGGTCACTCCGTACTCGCTGCGGGCAAAATCCCGCAGTTCCTGGAGTTCCTGTTCCGCCTGGGGACGGGAGCGACGTGCCAGGTCATTGAGAAACGCAAGCACCTCATCCGTGGAGCGGGCCATCTTGCGGGCCAGGGAACGCCCCGCGAAGTTGTCGAAGCCCAGCAGTTGGGCCTGCTCATGGCGCAGTTTGAGGATCTGCTCCATCACCTCGGTGTTGTCCCACTGACCCCCCTGGGGACCGCACTCCGAGGCGCGGGTCGAATAGGCTTCATACAGCTCATGGCGCAGTGCCCGGTCATCGGCATACATCATGACCGGGTAGTAGGAGGGGAACTCCAGGGTTAAAAGCCAGCCCTCCTGGTCCCGCTGGGTGGCGGTCTGTTTGGCCAGGGCCAGGGCGGACTCCGGCAGTCCCGCCAGGGCCTGCGGGTCGGTGATCAGTTTGCTCCAGGCATGGGTCGCATCGAGCAGGTTCTCTTCGAAACGGGTGGTCAGGCGGGACAGCTCCTGGCTGATTTCCTTGTAACGCCGTTTTTTATCCTCCGGCAGATCGACGCCCGAAAGTCGGAAATCGAGCAGCGCGTTGTCCAGCAGCTTGCGTTGTGCGGCGTCGAGATTCTCCTGCTGATCGGCGACCTGCTTGTAGGCGTCGCAGAGTCGGCTGTTCTGACCCATCTCGGTGGCGTATTCGCTGAGCTTGGGCAGGCAGGCGTTGTAGACCTCCCGCAGGGCGTCGTTGTTGACTACAGAGTTCATGTGGCTGACTGGCGACCAGGCGCGGCTGAGCCGGTCATCGGCCTCTTCCAGGGGTTCAATGAAATTATCCCAGGTCGGTGCGTCACTCTGATTCAGCAGTTTCTCGGTCAGCTCACGGTTTTCCTTCAACAACTGATCGATGGCCGATTCCACCAGTTCTGGTGTAATCCGCGAGAAGGCGGGCAGGCCGGGCATGTCTAGCAAGGGGTTGTTCATTTCAGTGGTTCCCATTGGATCTGGTCTGTTCCTGTCGATGTCTCGATTAAATCGCATCTGGGGGTGGTGAGGAAAGCCCTGTTAACAGGGTGGATCGCAGGGTTGAGATTGGAGCATCTGACCCCATGATCTGCATTTGTCAGATCTGAGCATGCACTCCAAGTAGCCCAGATGTAGCGAAGCGGAACCCAGGGAACTCTCCAAGCGCTTCCCTTCTTCCCTTGCTTGAAGTATCCGTAGGTCGGGTTAGCGCAGCGTAACCCGACATGAATGGGTAGGGTTACGCTATTCGTCGGGTTCCCTCGTTCCCACGCTCTGCGTGGGAATGCATACCAGGATCAGGAGCGCACATTAGACTGGGTAATATTGTCAGGCTTAGGTCTGCGTTCCCACGCAGAGCGTGGGAACGAGATACTCGCGAGTTGAGTGACTGCCGATATCCGCAGTAACGATCAATTCACTCGCTCACCCTCCGATGGCTGCGCATGGCCCGGAATACCTCATCCGGATCGTTCGGCTTGCCGGTCAGCAGGTTGCAGATCATGTCGTCGTAGAGCGCCGCCCGGTAGTCGGTGGATTCATCCTTGGGGATCAGCTGCCAGTCCGTGTCCGAGGCGGGAAAGAGCTTGTTCGCGTCGCCATACCCATAGACCTTGTAGAGGCGTTCCCTGCAACGGAAACCCTCGTAGGAGCTGTTGTCGACCCCGGAACGGGAGCGGATCACCAGCAGGAAGCGGGTCACCCCGTCCGCGCCGGTCTCCAGGCTGGTGGTGTCGATCAGATACTCGAACTGCTGTTTACCGGCACCCACCTCGAACGCCTGCAGTGCATCCTGGTGCACCTTCTCAGGCAGCTTTACCTCGCCCTCCTTCCAGATCTCTTCCGCACCGGGGGTGTATTTGATGTCGGTCGGATCATCCAGCAGGATGTTGCCGGCGGATGCCGTGGTGCTGACCAGGCAGAGGGCGATCAGGATGAAGATGTGACGAGTCAAGTTGGGTTCCTGGTTGTATCGTGGGAGCCGCTGCTGAATAGTGCCCAGCAGAGGATTGGGTAACCTGCTTTGTAACGATGTTGGAAGAAATTCTCAAGCACAGCTGATTGGAACCCGATGAAGCCTACGGGTTCCGTCCCGGGGGATGACCCAGTCGTAGGTCGGGTTATGCTGCGCTAACCCGACCTGCTTGTGCGCAAAATGGAGGGATACCCTGTACCGGTTTTTAACCTGCGCCAGGGCCCGTGCTGGGTGCGGGGATGCTCCCTGATAACAAAGCCGGTACAGGGTTACAGCAATCTCACGGTAATCATCCAGGCCGCCCCGGTACCCAGGCCAAGAAATCCCAGCAGGCTGAAAAACGAAATCAGGCGATAGCGCCTCACCAGGGCGAACTCCTCCTTGGTGGAGATCAGCAGCGGGCGCCGGGTCGAACCGGTGCCGCTCAGGGTGTGCAGGGGTTGCTGATCCTCCTGCATCTGTTCCCGGGTCACTTCTCGTTCCGCCGTACGACGCGCGGATTCCCATTCGGCGGTATCGATCTTGCCGTCTCGGTTGCGATCGAATCGCTCCAGGAGTCCCGCATGATCTGCCTTCCACTGGCGCAGACGGTCACGGATGCGCTCGTCGCGCATCGCCTTGCGGTCCATTTCCCCCAGGGAGCTGAACAGGCCGATGGCATAGAGGGGGTCCCCGGGCAGGATCATCTCCTCGGTGTAGCGATAGTCCCCCTCGAAGGTGGTGTTGACGGAGATCTCCATGCCGAACAGCTTGAAGCGGCTGTGGGTGGTGCCCCGGCCCCGGTCAGGACCGGCAAATGGGGTGGGATTGGGCCCGTACCAGACCTGCCGCTCACTGGCGTTCACCGAGGCCCCTTCCGGGTCGATGATGCACTCCCCGGTACCGTCCCGCAGCAGGAACAGGCTGTCGCTGACCCCGGTGCGCTGGGTGCGCCAGCCGTTGTCGTTCTTCTTGTCCACCCGGTATTTCCACCAGCAGCAGGGGCTGTTGCTGAGTGGCGCAATCACCGGTTCGCCACGCATCATGTCCGCCTCGCCGATGAGTTCCACGTAGCCCTGGGGGGCGGAGCGGATCTTCGCCGTGGGGGTATCCTCGATCAATCGAGCGCGGTGGAAGGTGATGAAGGTGGTGATCAGCCCGGCCAGGGCGGCCAATGACATCAGGCCGCTCCAGAACAGGAATTCGCCGGAGCTGAGGTTGGCGACGGCCTGCATCAGTGAAACAGGGTGCCGATATTCACATCCGTCAGTTCTGAGGCGTCGAATTCCAGCAGTTCCGCCGGCTGGAAGGCGAACATGCGGGCCAGGATCACGTCCGGGAACTGCTCGATGCGGACATTGTTCATGTTGACGCTGTCGTTATAGAACTCGCGCCGGTCGGCGATGCTGTTCTCCAGGCCGGTGATGCGGCTCTGCAGATGCAGAAAGGTCTCGTTGGCCTTGAGATCGGGATAGTTCTCCGCCACCGCGAACAGGTTGCCGAGTCCCAGCCGTAACTGGCCTTCGGCAGATCCCAGGGCGCCTACATCCCCGGAGGCAGCCGCGCTGTGGACCGCGGAGCGGGCCTTCATCACCTTCTCCAGAGTCTCCTGCTCGAACTTCATATACTGCTTGCAGGTTTCCACCAGCTTGGGCAGTTCGTCGTGACGCTGTTTCAGCAGCACGTCGATGTTCGCCCAGGCCTTGCTCACATCATGTTTGAGCCGGACCAGGTTGTTGTAAATCATCACACCATAGATCAGGATTACTACTATCGTCCCGATCACTACAAAGCTGAATATCTCCATCGTTACAGGAACCCCCTTCAGTCACATGTCCAACATACGCCCCTTCGAAACCCACGTCCCGCGCATCGAAGACGATGCCTGGGTGGATGAAACCGCCGTGGTCATCGGCGATGTCCATATTGCATCACAGGCCTCGGTTTGGCCAATGTGCGTGATCCGCGGCGATGTGCACCGGATCCGCATCGGCGCCCGTACCAACATCCAGGACGGCTCGGTGCTGCACGTCTCCCACGACAGCTACTACCTGCCCGGGGGACGCCCGCTGACCATCGGCGAGGGCGTCACCGTGGGCCATCGGGTGATGCTGCACGGTTGCGAGATCGCCGACGGGTGTTTTATCGGCATGAACTCCACCATTCTTGACGGTGCGGTACTGGAGTCGGGGGCGATGCTCGGTGCGGGCTCTCTGGTGCCCCAGGGGAGACGCCTGGAAGGGGGTTACCTGTGGCTGGGGCGCCCGGCGCGTCGGGTGCGGGCGCTGAGCGAGAAGGAAAAGGAGATCATCGACTACACGGCGGGCCACTATGTGCGTTTGTCGGAGCGTTACGAGGCTTCCCGCGAATCCTGACATATCAGACTGGGATCATTAAACCCATGGTTGCCGGTCTCTGCGCGGATTTCATGAGTGATCGGGTCGAAAAAACCGGAGCCCTGGAACAGTCGAGCGGACTCCGGTCGGACAAGCGCCGAGCCCGGTTAGAGCTGATTTCCAGCTTGAACTTCGTTCATCCTGACCAGTTCTTTTCCGTTCTTTGCATTGATCAATGAATAGGTCCCATCCTCAATTTTTCCGTGTAATGGCACAGATCCTTGTTCATGTGATCCCATCGCACACATCGTGTATCGGTTTTATCGTCGATCCACCATTTACCTGATCGCTTTTTGCCGCTGTCCGAGTTGCTGACGACTGAACCGTCCTCGGAATAGTACGCCCGCCCGGGACCGAGCTTGAAATGCACCCCGGTGACGGTTTTGCTATTGTGCAACTCCTTGGGTTCCGCCTTGGTATGAAAGATCAGCCTGTCGGGCGGAGTGTGCCAGGCTGATGGGAAAGGTTGGGGTGTTGAGTACAACACGCCATGTGCAAATCAACTGAGTCACGGAAAAAGAAAACGGAATTGACAAGCGAGTCTTCGATCTCATGAAAGATTTTGGGACATCCAAGTCCACCAAAATCGATTCGATCTTTGACAGCCTATTAGTGCCCCGGCCGTCCCGGTCACTGACACTACGCGATGACTTCGCAAGCTCGTCACCGCTCCGTTGTCAGCTCCCGAATGACTGGACGTCGCGTTCGGATGCGATCTTTGGATCCCCTTTGGCGCCTACGGCACGTCGGGTTTCCAGTATCGCCTCGCGACTACCGGGGACTACCAGCCTTCGCTTCGCTTTCCCTGGCTGGCAGCGTAGGAGGTCACCTCATCAAGCTCGTTTTCGAACAGAACACCCGACACAACCGCATCGGCACGACTCTGGTAAAGAAGTTCTTCCTGGGTGAGGGATTGTTGATCTGCGCACCCGCTTGCAACGATCGCACAGAAGGCGACACCGAACAGCATGGGTTTCATCATCTTTCAGCACTCCTGAACTGAGACTACTGATACGAGATGCAATGGCATAGGCTCTGGTGTGTGTTTGGCTCTCTCAGCTAAATACCAGGGCATATTGGATTCGTGTTAACAGGCCTTGGCTTTTTTTCTATCCATGATAATCGGTTTGTGCTCATCTCATTGGAGAATGCGTCGTCTGCTACAGGTAAGCGCTGACGAAAATACCGACCGAAACCAGCAACGGGGTCGCCAGGGTGATCGCCACGTTCTTGCCCAGGTTGGGGATCAGTTGTGGCAGGTCTCCGTTGGATTCGCGCACCCCGACGAACACCCGGTAGGTCAGCGGCAGGGTCAATAGGCCGAGCAGCGCAAGGCCGGGAAGCAGACCGCCGAGTACGCCCAGGATGATGCTGGCGTAGGCCAGCAGGGCGAAGCCGAGGAACAGCTGGGCGGTGCCGACGGTGCCCCAGGCGATGGCAAAGTTGTCCCGGCCGACACTCTGGTCGGCTTCCCGGTCGGGGATCTGGTTGAGCAGCAGCAGGTTGTTGACCAGGAAGAAGGGGATCAGGGAGAGCAGCCAGGCGAGGCCCTGGTAGGTGCCGGTCAGGGCGTAGTGGGCGCCTATCACCATCAGGGGACCAAAACCGAGTCCGGGAGTGATCAGCACCAGATAACGGTTGCGATTCACCCAGCCGGTGTAGAGCACGATGATCGCCACACCTGCAAGGCCGATGGGGGTCAGGCCCCAGCCGGTCTGCTGCACCAGGTAGAGTCCGCTGAGTATGGTGGTCAGCAGGGAGAGGACACCGAGCATCAGGGCCTGGATGGCGAGCCGGGGCTGCATCACAAGGGTCCCGCTGCCGCCGCTGAACGGGGTCTTATCGGTCTTGAAGTCGAGCCCGGACTGGAAGTCGGCATACTCGTTGAGGGCGTTGACGCTGACATGGGCCATCAGTCCGCCCACCAGGATCACCGCGAAGCGGGTCCAGTCGATGGGAATCCCGGTCAGCAGGGCGCTGGCCAAACCGAGGGAAAGACAGATTGGGGTCAGGATCAGAAAATTCGGTCGGGCCACGCCAACCACGGGAAATACACTCATCAGCCTCACTTTGGGTTCAGGGCGGCCTGGCTATGGGCGCGGGCCGGGATCCCGTTTTTTTATTGGATAGCCCTACTATGGCATCCGCAGGAGGGTTTTGAAAGCTGGGTTCGCCTTTGAATGCGGGGGGGTATTGGTCTGTTGATTCGGCAGGCTTATCCCTGGAGGGCAGGGCGGGTGCTCCGGGCCGGCTGGGATTACGGCCGGCCCGGTTGTCGACATCAAGCGAGTCTTCGATCTCATGAAAGATTTTGGGACATCCAAGTCCACCAAAATCGATTCGATCTTTGACAGCCTATTAGTGCCCCGG
>JBEVVH010000012.1:0-35850 GCA_040507245.1 Candidatus Thiodiazotropha sp. | reverse complement strand
TCTTCTCATTTTGATTGACCGCAACTTCAATCATGGCGCATTACGACGCCGTTCGTGAGAGGGGAGGAGACCATTACATCGGGCTACGTTGCTCGGGTAACACGAGTTTCTCAAGAGGCGTGAACCTCACCCGAGTAGCCCGCGTGGAGCATCCCGGAACCCGGGATCCAGCAGAATGAGAAGAAATGACATCACAAACCACTCTCTGCCTTCGCGGGTGATCAACGCAGCGCGTCGATGCTGGCATTTCTCCAGGTATCGAAGTTCTTATAGTGAATCACCTGGAAGAGATCCCCAGGTAAGGATGCGGGCAGACTGGCTCGTTGAAGGGCCGGTCGGAGTACGCAGGTTTGCCATCCGGATGGGTCAGACCCCCCGGATGGCTTGCCTAAGGATCAGAACACCAGGTTCATCACCAGGATCATCACCGCCAGGAACAGTACCGTCATGACGCCGCCCGCGCGCATGAAGTCGGGTACGCGGTAGCCGGCCGGTCCCATGATCAGGGCGTTCACCTGATGGGTGGGGATAAGGAACGAGTTTGAGGTGGCGATCGCCACGGTCAGGGCGAACACAGCGGGGTTCGCGCCCGCGCCAATTGCAATATTCACCGCCAGGGGCACCAGCAGCACCGTGGCGCCCACATTTGACATCACCAGGGTGAAGAAGGTGGCCAGGGCTGCGACCGACAGCTGGATGACCCAGGTCGGCATGTCGCCCACCACCGCCAGCACCTGCTCCGCGATCCACTTGGCGGTACCGGTGGTTTCCACCGCCAGTCCCAGGGGTATCAGCGAGGCGAGCAGGAACACGGTCTTCCAGCTGACCGCTTCGTAGGCCTCGTCGATGTTCAACACCCCGGAGAGGACCATACCCATGGCGCCGGTCAGCAGGGCCACGGAGAGGCGGATGTCGCTGAACAGCACCATGCTCAGGGCGATGGCGAAGAAGGTCAGGGCCCAGCCGATCTTGTGAGGGCGCAGTTCCTCATGGGGGTATTCGGTGGTGACGACTACGAAGTTTTTGTCTTTCTCGATGCGCGTCAGGGCATCCCAGGGGGTATGCACGACCAGGGTGTCACCCGCCATGAACGGCATGTTGCGGATGTCCTCGCCTTCGCGCAGGGTCTCACCGTTACGATGCAGACCGATCATGGCGAGACCGTAGGTCTTGCGCATCCACAGGTCCCGTGCGCTTTTGCCGATCAGCGAGGAGCCGGGCGGTATGACCACTTCGGCGATACCCGCATGGCTGGCCGAGAGGTCGCTGCTGAACGAACGCAGCTCAGAGCGCTTTTTCAGGTTGAAGGTTTCGACGAAGTGATCCAGGGATTTGGGGTCTGCGACCACGCCCATGACCATGCCTGCTTCGATCGCAACATCCCGGGCCAGGGCGCCGGGACCGATCCGGTTGGCTTCGCCGGAGAGCTTGGTGGCGATGATGCGGATCCGGTAGGCGGTTTCCACGTCATCGAACTGGTTGCCGATGAGGCTGCTGTCATCGGTCACAACCACCTCGGAGAGTTGGTAGGAGAGGCCGTAGACATCCTGGAAATACTGCATCGAGTCGGTACCGCTGGTGCTGCTTTCGCTTTGTGTCTTGGGCAGTACGAAGCGTCCGGCGATGACGAAGTAGATGATGCCGGTGGCCACCAGACAGATGCCCACTGGGGTCACTGAAAACAGGCTCCAGGTGTCCATCTGCTGATCCGCGGGCAGGGCCTTGTTGGAGGTGAGGATCAGATCGTTGAGCAGGATCAACGGGCTGGAACCCACCATGGTCATGGTGCCGCCGAGGATGGCGGTGAAACCCATCGGCATCAACAGGCGCGACATGGGTATCCCGGAACGGGCGGAGATGCGCGACACCACCGGCAGGAACAGGGCCGCGGCGCCCACGTTCTGCATGAATGAGGAGATGAAGCCCACAGTCGCGGAAATAATGGGGATGATGCGTTTCTCGGTGGTGCCGCCGACCTTCAGAATGAAAGCGGCCACCTGGCTCATGATGCCGGTCTTATCCAGGCCGGCGCCGATGATCATCACCGCGATGATGGAGATCACCGCGTTGGAGGAAAAGCCGTCGAACAGGTGCTGATTGTCCACCAGGCCCTGCTCCAGCCCCATGAAGGAGGCGAGCAGCGAACTCAGGCCCAGCAGTACCATGATACTGGCGGCCGCTACGTCCACGGTGACGATTTCAAAGGCGAACAGGTAGATGGTCAGCATCAGGATGCCGCTGACCCAGGCGATCTCGATGGTGGGGACCAGTTTGGCCAGGACCAGGGCCGCGACCAGGAAAAATGCCCCCGCAACGATCTTTTTGGTGGGCAGGGATCTCCCCGGAGTAGGTGTCGATGTGGGACTGGGCTGTGCGTTCACTGGTCAAATCTCCGTAGCTGCGGGCAGAGGGGGTGTCGGGTTCGCGGACCTGCTTTGGGCCATGCCGGAAGGCGGATTGCATTCCATTCTGGAAAAAAAGAATGCGGCACTGGGAGCTGTCTGCTGACCTTTAAGCCATCAAGATCGGCGAAAAACGGGGCATACTGCCTGGTTTCCCATGGTTATTCAAATAAATAAAAATGTAGTAATATTCCTTTATGGAATATAACAGTCTCCCGGATATTAATGGTCTGGCCACCCTCAAGGCGGTTGTTGAACGGGGTGGAGTCACCGAGGCGGCGCGGGTCCTGCATGTCGGACAACCCGCGGTCACCAAGCGTCTGCGTGGCTTGGATAACTGTTACGGGACCCCCTTGATGCATCGGGTCGGGCAACGGCTCGAACTGACCGAGGCCGGCAAAAGGGTCTATACCTACGCCTGCCTGGTACTCGATCACCAGTCCGCCCTGCAGGATGATCTGCTGCAGCTCAGGTCCGGTCAGGACAAGTTGCGTCTGGGTGTGACCCTGGCCATTGGAGAGCATATTCTTCCCGGCCTGCTGCTGAGTTTCTCGGAGCGGTTCCCCCAATACACCATCGAGAGCCGGGTGGGGTATACCCGGCGGATACAGCAGCGACTCGCCACCGGGTTGTGCGACCTGGCGTTGTTGGAGCAGGCGCCGGATCATCCGGGCATCCTGGTGCAGAAATGGCTCGATGACGAGTTAATGCTGGTCTGCGGATCGGGTCATCCCCTGTGGGGCCGGGAGATGATTCCGGTGACCGAACTGGCGGGTTTGAAATATGTGTTGCGGGAACCCGAAGCGGCAACCCGCATCACCCTGGATCAGGCGCTCAAGGACATCGAGGTCGGTCCCCTGCCGATTGTCATGGAAGTGGGCTCCACGGATACCATTGTGGAGATGCTGCAGAGCGGGCGGCATGTCAGTTTTCTGCCCCGTTTCGTGGTCGACGAAGGCCTCCTGGCGGGTGTTCTGCACCACATCAAGATCCAGGGGCTGAGAATCAACCGGACTCTTTGGATCGCCCTGAACCGGGACAATCTGCAGAACGCGGTGGCGGATGCCTTTATCCAGTTGCTGTGGAACAGATAGGCACTCCCGCGACCCTTGGCCTAACCGATGTCTTTAACCACGAAGGACACGAAGAGCACGAAGGATCAGACGAGTAATCATTCAGTCTCATTGCGTAGCGTTTAGGCATTGAAATCCATGAACACGCCGCTTCGTGACCTTTGTGCACTTCGTGGTAAAAATTAGTGTCGGCTACTGCCCTGAATAAGCCCAGTCGTCGTCCGGACCCTGATGGATCGCTCTCAACCGGGAGAATCTGCAGAACGCGGTGGCGGATGCCTTTATCCAGTTGCTATGGCACCGATAGGCTCTCCCGCGACGCTTCGCCTAACTGATTTCTTTAACCACGAAGGATCAGACGAGCAATCATTCAGTCTCATTGCGTAGCGTTTAGGCATCGAAATCCATGAACACGCCGCTTCGTGCACTTCGTGGTAAAAATAAGAATCGGCTACTGCCCTGAATAAGCGCAGTCGTCGTCTGGACCCTGTGGATCGCTCTCAACCGGGAGAATCTGCAGAAAGCGGTGGCGGATGCCTTTATCCAGTTGCTATGGAACCGATAGGCACTCCCGCGACGCTTCGCCTAACTGATTTTTTTAACCACGAAGGACACGAAGAGCACGAAGGATCAGACGAGCAATCATTCAGTCTCATTGCGTAGCGTTTAGGCATCGAAATCCATGAACACGCCGCTTCGTGACCTTCGTGCACTTCGTGGTAAAAATTAGTGTCGGGTACTGCCGTGAATAACCGCAGTCGTCGTCCGGACCCGTATACCCTGTGTGTGGAGCATTTGTGATCGTGACGGTAATTGTTGTAACCGTATGAGACGCACCCTGCGAAGAATTGCATCCCTGGCCCTGTTCGGCGGCATGCTGGCCTATGCGGCCCTGTTAGCCTCCCTGTATTGGAATCAGGCCAGCTTGATCTACCTCCCCAGCTCGGTGATCGAGGCGACCCCAGAGCGGATCGGTCTGGATTATCAGGAGGTCGTACTGCGCAGTGGCGATGGGGTGGATGTCCATGGCTGGTATCTTGGACACGAGCATCCCCGCGCCACCCTACTGTTCCTGCACGGAAATGCGGGCAATATCGGGCATCGTCTGGATACCCTGGCGCTGTTTCATCAACTGGGCCTGGGCGTATTTATCATCGATTACCGGGGTTATGGAGAGAGCGGTGGAGCGCCTGCAGAGGCGGGCATTTACCAGGATGCAGAGGCGGCCTGGCGGTATCTGACCGGAGAGCGGAATCTCGACCCCTCCCAGGTGATCCTGTTTGGCCGTTCTTTCGGTGGTGCGATCGCGGCCTACCTGGCTTCCCGGCATCCCCACAAGGCGCTGGTTCTGGAATCCACGTTCACCTCGTTGCCGGAGGTGGCGGCGCATCACTTTCCCTGGGCGCCGGTGAACTGGCTGGCAACGGAGAGTTACGATACCCGACAACGCCTCTCTGAAATCACCGGTCCGGTGATGATCATCCACAGTCCGGATGACGAAATCGTGCCCTTCTCCCACGCCGAGACCCTGTTCAGGATGGCTCAGGGAGAGAAACGGATGGTGGTTTTGAGCGGTAACCACAACCTGGGCGTGAAACAGAATCTGCTGCGTTACCGCGGGGCGTGGGAGTCGTTCCTCGCGTCTTTGTGAACAGACGGGATGCTTGACTGAGGGGCGCCTCGTCCCTGAGGCGCGGGAAAGGGGGGTTCAGCTCCCGCGGTATCCATACCTTGAAGCGCCGACCGGCGGATCAGCGCAGACCCATGCAGTTGGCATAGAAGGTCACGGTGGCCGGCCAGTCGGAAAAGACACCCTCAACACCCACATCCTGTGCCAGCACATCCAGCAGTTTCAGGGTGTCGCCGTCGTTGTCGGTGATATCGCTGATGCTCTGGTAGTACCAGCCGCCGCCACTGTTGAGCAATCCGGAACGCTCCAGGGTCCAGGTGATGAGTTTGAATCCATAAGTCTGGGCGGCCAGGGCATAATCCGAGGGTACGATCTGACCCGCCGACTCGGTCACCAGGGCCCACATGGGCGGGGCCAGATAATTCACGCCCTGATCCGCGAGCATGGCCATGGTTTCGATAGTCTGGGCGGCCTCGGCCGGATTGTCACAATCATCCAGAAACACCGCCTGTGTGCCGAACTCGGGTTCCTCTGCGAGCCAGTAGAGGATGTCGTCCAGGTTGAAGGACTGGGCAAACACATCACGGGGGTTCACGCCGGCGGCCTTATACTCTTCGATCATCTGCTGAGCGTAGGCCTCCTGGGTATAGTCACCCTGGTAGGGCATCTCCACGCTGGCCGATTTCAGCTCCGGGGTCATCTTTACGCCCAGGGATTTGAACAGATCGATACTTTCGGCGTGGGTCATCGGAGTGCCGGTGGCCGTGTAGAGATCGGTGCGAAAGCTTGGCGTGGCATCCATGTACTCCGCGACGCTGGTGGCTGCGGGATTGGCTGCGTCCATCTTACCCTTCAGGGTCTTGAACTCCTCCAGGGTGATATCACTGGTACAGCACTGGGCACTCGCCGGTTCGATCACTGCGCCGGTATCGGGATCGATGACCGCAGGTTTGAACGGCTGGGTGCATTTCGCCGCAAGGGGCGTGGCCAGGATGTTGGTGGTGGTGTGCAGATCGCATTGCGAATGCCGGCATACCAGTTCCCGGTCCTGGGTGAAGGTCACATCGCACTCGACGATGCCCGCACCCATCCGCGCAGCCGCGAGGTAGGACTCACGGGTGTGTTCCGGGAACTGCAGGGCCGCGCCCCGGTGACCGATCGAGAAATCGGTTTGCTTGATATTCTGATTTCCGCAGGATTGGAGCTTTTCCTTCAAAGGGCCGTCTTCCAGGTCATCCACCAGATAGAAGGGGCGGGGGCCAAGCTGGAATTCACTTACCGGGGTGTCGTGGCGACCGTGATCGTTGCCGTGGTGATGGCCACGGTCCGAATGGTTGCCGGCATTGGCAATAGTGCTGCCCAGACAGAGTGTCAGGGCCAGGGTGGAGATCAGGTATTTGTTTTTCGAGTACATTCTCACTATTCCTCGTAGTGATCGGAACGGCATCTGTGATGCCTGCCGATGCATGCTTGTGGTTTTTTTTCCGTTACCCGTATCACCCCTTATTCGGACGGACAAGCGGAGGTAAGCCACGGGTGTGAGCAAGCCTAGAGAGGGAATGTTTCCCCATAATGCTGGAGAGATGACACTTCCGGGAAGGGGGCGTGGAGTGAGAATGGCGTGGAAGGTTTGAGTGTGTCGGCCCATGAAGGATCCGCAGAATCCTTCATGGGGACGGCCGACGGGATCAGCTCATGTTGCTGGCAACGAAGTCCCAGTTCACCACTTTCCAGAAGGCTTCCAGGTAAGCGGGACGCGCATTGCGATAGTCGATGTAGTAGGCGTGCTCCCACACGTCCGCGGTCAACAGAGCCTTTTTACCGGAGGTCATGGGTGAGCCGGCATTCGAGGTGTTGAAGATCTCCAGACTGCCGTCCTCGTTCTGCACCAGCCAGGTCCAGCCGGAACCGAAGTTGGTGGCGCCTGAGGCGGCGAACTTCTTCTTGAACTCATCGAAGCTGCCGAAGGTGCTGTTGATGGCATCGGCCAGGGCGCCGCTCGGGGCGTTGTCATCGCTGGGGCTGCGCAGGCAGTTCCAGTAAAAGGTGTGGTTCCATACCTGGGCGGCATTGTTGAACACACCGCCTGAAGACTTCATGATGATCTCTTCCAGAGCGGCGTTCTCGAACTCGGTGCCCGGGATCAGGTTGTTCAGATTCGTCACATAAGTGTTGTGATGCTTGCCGTGATGGAATTCGAGGGTCTCCTTCGAGATCACGGGTTCCAGTGCGTCGATGGCAAAGGGAAGCGGGGGAAGTTCATGCGCCATGAGTCAATACTCCTTCGTAATGCTGAGATATTTTTAAAATTGTGTTCTGAGTCATCCAGATCCCGGTCGTACCACCCGGTACCCGGTAAGGTGGGGTGTAACGATCGGAGGGTCATCAGAAATAACCAAGTAGAATGGTCGGCTATTCTATCCGTGTCGTCCCAGGTATGCAACCGGCATGTTGTGAGGGAAAATGGCGCCGGCGTGCTGAGATCTGGCATGCTGAGCCGAAAGTCATGATAACACTTAATGTTTACCCGTCGATGAAAGTATGGATCCGATAGCACTGAGCATCTTCGCATCCCGCCTGGAGGCGGTGTGTGACGAAATGGGAGTGGTGCTGCGTAACGCGGCCTTTTCGCCCAACATTCGAGATCGTCTCGACTTTTCCTGCGCGGTGTTCGATGCTCGGGGTGAACTCTGCGCCCAGGCGGCGCATATCCCGGTGCATCTCGGGAGCATGGCCTTTGCCATGGCGCAGATCGTATCCCGGGTCGACTGGGAGGCGGGGGACATGGTGGTGCTCAACGATCCCTACCTGGGGGGTACCCACCTGCCCGATGTTACCCTGATCGCACCACTCTATCGCGAAAGTCGCCTTGTCGCCTTCGTGGTCAATCGGGCGCACCATGCGGATATCGGTGCGCAGACCCCCGGTTCTATGCCGGTCTCCCAGTCCCTGGAGGAGGAGGGCCGCATCATCGCGCCGGAGAAACTGGTCCGCGACGGACAAACCCAGCTGCAACTACTCAAGCAGATCACCGGATCGAATCGTAACCCGAATGAGTCCGAGGGGGATTTCGCAGCTCAGATCAGCGCTAACCGCAGTGGCGTGGAACGCCTGGGTAAACTGGTCGATGAATGGGGATACGAGGGGTTCCTGACCGGGTTGCAGGCATTGAACGACTACGGCGAACGACTGGCTGCCCAGGCATTGCGGACGATTCCCAGCGGTCGATATCGCTTTGAGGATCTCATGGATGACGATGGACAGAGCAACCGGGACATACCCATCCGGGTGCTGCTGGAGGTGACCGTTGATGGGGTCAAGGTGGATTTCAGCGGTACCGCTGATCAGGTGGCGGGCAATATCAACTGTCCCCTGTCGGTGGCTGCGGCTGCGGTGTACTACGTCTTCCGTTGCCTGATGCCACCTCAGACTCCGGCCTGTGCGGGCACCTTTCGGCGCATCAGTCTGCATGCCCCGGAGGGTTCATTGCTAAATGCCCGCAGGCCGGCTGCGGTTGCTGCGGGCAATGTGGAGACCAGCACCCGGGTGGTGGATGTGATACTCGGTGCGTTGGCCCAGGCCCTGCCTGAAGCCATAGCGGCTGCCAGCCAGGGCAGTATGAACAACCTGGCTATGGGCAGCGACCGGCCGGGAATGCGTTGGGACTACTATGAGACCATCGGTGGCGGGATGGGAGCCGGAGCCAGAGGCGGTGGCCTGAGTGGTGTGCAGACCCATATGACGAATACCCTCAATACGCCCATCGAGGTCATTGAGGCCCGCTACTCGTTACGCATATGCCAATACGCCCTGCGCAATGCCTCCGGAGGGCCAGGAAAGAGGCCTGGTGGCAATGGTGTGATCCGCGAGTATGAGTTTCTTGCGCCGGCCCAGGTCACTCTGTTGACCGAACGGCGTCATCATCGACCCTGGGGAATTGCCGGAGGTAAAAGTGGTGCTGCCGGTATGAACAGACTGAATGACCGGGAACTGCCTCCCAAGGCCAGTTTTGATGTGGAAACCGGAGATCGATTGCGAGTTGAAACCCCCGGTGGTGGTGGCTGGGGTCTGTCCGGGGATTGACCGCTCGCGGGATGTAACGGGGAGCTGCAGGGTGGAAAAACTCAAGGGTGTCTTCGTACGGATACTTGATCTTCATGCTGTGCGGCGTATGGCAGGCATAAACCCCTGTCTGGACTTAGTACAACAGGATGTTTATGCTTTGCCGGCAAATGTATGATTCAGTGCGCATTAATCAAGCGCTGTCCACTCCCGCATGACACTGGCCGGGTTATGTTAACCGCAGGGGCATGTGGACGATGCGGATAAGGGGACGTCTTCTTTACACAAGCACAGTTTCGTGCAGGGATACCTCAGGCCACACGACCCATGGCTTGCTTGATGGCCGGGAGCAGCGTACGGCATTCGACTATCTATTGAACGGAAACCGTTTCGTTCCTTTAAGAAACGGGGTGACGAGGGAGCAGTCCATCTGGCTATGAACAGTAAACTCAACCTGGAGCTGGCCAGGGAGTATTACAAGATTGTGCCCAAGTCCAGTCTGGGTTTCTATGCGGTACTGGTCATCACCAGCTACTTCTACTGGGACCAACTGCCGGGCTATGTCCTCGCTGCCTGGGTCGGAATTAACACTTTCACTACCAGTCTGTTTCTCTATGTCAGTCAGTTGTCCAGGAGCCGATTGAATGAGTCGAACGCGCACCACTGGCTCAAGGCCTATACCTAGCTGGTGCTCATTCAGGATGTGCCCTGGAGCCTGATCGGGCCGATCAGCTTTCTGATCGATGATGAAACCTTCCGCATGTTGACCCTGTTGATGCTGAGCGGCGTGACCGCGGGAGGTATCATCTCCCGGGCCATCATCTACAGGAACTATGTCATCTCCCTGTTTGCCCTGTTGACTCCGCTGAGTATCACCCTGGCGTTCGAGCAGACCCAGGCGGCTGAGGTGATGCTGGTCATGATCGCCATCTACACCCTGTTCATGCTGTCGGTGGCAAAGAACTACAACACCACCATTAACCGCAATATCGTGTTGTGGCTCGATAATGAAAATCTGGTCGGTGAACTGCGCCATTCGCATACGGAAATCGAAGGGTCTAACCGGGATCTGACCCGGGAAATCGAACAACGCAAACAGGTCGAACGGGAACTGGTGTTGGCCAAGGAGCGATCGGAAAGGGCCAACGAGGCGAAAAATCAGTTCCTCGCCACGGTCAGTCATGAACTGCGTACCCCGCTGAACGGTATCATGGGTCTTGCGGATCTGCTGCAAAGTGAACCCATGGACGCCTCGTTTCGCTATCCACTGGAACAGATTGGAAAAGCCGCCCGTAACCTGCAGCGTACGGTGAACGATATCCTGGACCTGACTGCGATTGAGGCCGGTCACATTCATCTCAGCGAAGAACCCTTCTCCCTGCGCGGTGAATTGGAGGAGGTGATCGCCCTGCTTTGGTCCAGTGCGGAGCAAAAGCATCTGTTGCTTGATGCGACCATCGATGACGATGTGGAGGATCAACTCTGCGGTGATGCCTACCGGCTCAGGCAGATCATCAGCAATCTGATCTCCAACGCCCTGAAATACACCGAATCAGGATCCGTCCGGTTGCATGTCAGACGACTGCAGGAAGTTGAGTCCAGGGTTACCCTCAGGTTCGAGATCACGGATACGGGTATTGGTATCGACACCTCTGCACTGGAGAGTATCTTTGATAACTTCACCCGCTTGGAAAATTTTGAAACCCGCAGGAATGAGGGTGTGGGCCTGGGTCTGGCGATTGTCAAAACACTCGTGAGTCGCATGCAGGGACGACTGCAGGTGGAAAGTCAGCCGGGTGAGGGGTCCTGTTTTCGAATCGATCTGGAATTCGCACCTGTCGCGGTACCCGGGCAGCTGGTTGCGGCGAAAAAGGTCCGCGACTGGGTGCCTGAGCAGTGGGATGATTTTCGGGTCTTGGTGGTGGATGATAATCTGATCAACCGGATGATTCTCACAGGTTATCTGACCAAGCAGGCGATCCCTCATGAAGAGGCATGTAACGGACGCGAAGCGCTCAGATATCTGCGTGAACAGCAATTTGATCTGGTGTTGCTGGATATCCAGATGCCGGATATGAGCGGTATCGAGGTTGCCGCACGCCTGCATCAGGAACAGGATGATCTGCCTCTGCTGATTGCGGTGACCGCCCATGCCTTTCCCGAGCAGCGTAAGGCAATTCTGGAAGCAGGATTTATGGATCTCCTGATCAAACCGGTTGAGGCTCAGGAATTACGCAATATGTTGGTTCAGGCCTATCGCTTGATTCAGACCAAGGCAGGCGTGCCCCGGGACAACAACCGCGTCGCCGGTGGTGCTCGCTTCGTCGGGTGATACCGGGGCAGAATCGGCTCAGAGAAGAGGGTGTCAGGTTGCCTTGCCGCTGCTGCTCGGACCAAAAAGCAGCCACAGTATCAATCCCAGAACGGGCAGCAGCAGAATAACCAGTATCCAGAAAACCTTACTGCCGGTTGTCGTGCCGCTGTCGAATGTTTTGACGATGGCCCATATGTCCAGAATCAGCACAATCAGACTGAACAGACCACTCACTTCAATACCCATGTTTGCTCCCCGTAAACGGGTGATTCATGTTAGGTTGTGTGCACCGCGCCAGAGTCGGGGTCAATTTGCGTCACTGAATAATCACCTCAGTAGTGCTTGGAGTCTGGGCGGTGTGTCACACGCTCAGGTTGTTATTTCGACTTTTCCTGAATAGCCTCGCCCGCCTCTTCAATCTTTTCGCCGACTTTTTCCGCACTTTCGCTGAGGGTTTGCTTGGTTTCACTGATGCTCTGGTCGATTTTCTTGCCAGCCTTTTCAGCGGGGCCTTCTTCAGACTTGTTACATGCGACCAATGGCAGAGTCATGATCAGAATGGTTGCAAGGCCAAGGATCCTTCGTTTCATTTCCAATCTCCTGTTGGCAAATAAAGTACTCTGACTCTAACACAACCCTAAACGGCTTTGAGAGAAACCCTGTAATTCAGGATGAGAATCAGATCGTCATTGGCTCAAGCGACTCAGGCCCAAACCTGCCTTACAGTTGCTTGAGCAACTGAAGTGCCTGTGGCAGAAATCCCCTGCGTTCGTCACCCGGTCGGTGAATTGCAAAAGCGTTACGTTCAATGATCGGTGCGTCCTTTACGAGGTACAGGTTGCCCGCTTCCAGATCAGCCTGCACCATCTGTTGCGCCAGATAGGCGCTGCCGCCGATTTTATGTATCAGGTCGATTGCCAGTGTGCCGGAGGCGAGGGAGACGGGAGGCGTGGCCAGGTCCGGAAAAAATTCCCGGTGCTGCCGGACAAACGCACTGCCCCAATCGACAAGGTAGTAGTCGGACCGTGACAGTGCAGTCATGACATCGAGTCCGGACTCGGATGAGACCAGCAGCAGTGGAATCTCCAGAACCTGACGAACCGGCAGGTCGGAACCCTGGGGTGGATCAAACAACAGGCCCAGATCCAACAGGCCGTTATTCAGCCGGCTGATGATGGTTTCTGTTGGCAGGGTTTCGATCTGCAACAGCATGTCGGAATTGACCGCATGAATTCGACTCACCCACCTGCGTAGCAGAATATCCCACAGGTCGAGGGGGCAACCCAGCAACAGGGTTTCATCACCCCGGGCGCCCAGGGTGATCTCACGGCGGGCTCGCTCCCGGTTTTTGACGATGGTCTCGGCATAGGCCACCAGACGCTCACCCGCGGGTGTCAACTGAATGTCGTTACGGCGTCGGCTGAACAGCGCCACACCGAGATTCGTTTCGAGCAGCTTGATTCGTGCACTCACTGCCGACTGGGTCACAAACAGGGCATCAGAGGCCTTGCCGAAGTGGCGGGTTCTGACCACTTCCAGAAAGGTCTTAAGCAGTGTTGTATCCATACTGCATATCTACAACTAATTGATTAACGGTCATTTATTGTGAATCCTAAGAATGCTCGGAGTTTCTCGGAGGTGTTCTTGACGAGGTATTTTTAATTGAAGTTATTTGTCGTGACAACAAAAAACTTTTGCTATTCAAAATCTCTTTGCCGGGTTTAATCTTCGCCTAAATTCAGTAATTCCTAATAGGCCTATGAACAGCGATTTCGATGACGCCCTGCTGGATGATATCGACGACGTGGATGCCGATGTTGAAGCCGGGGAAGACAAGATATCTGCAAAGAATTTGGATGCACGCAGACGCATCGAGCGGCGTCAGGAACTGAAGCGCTTGCAGATGATGCTGGACGATCCGGATTACTACTACGACTTCGAGTAGGTAGGCGCATCCTCCGGTAAGCCGGTAACACGTTTTCATGTGTTGCCGAAGGGCTGGCTGTCCGCGGATCCTGCCTCATGCCCAGTGTCTGATACCTTTCAAATACACACGCCGAACTGTTGATGTCAGACTCCATACCTTTTGTCTGTAATGAGCTCTGACTGATCCCGGGTCAGAATCCAGAGCTTACAGGGAATCCAAGAAATTGCGGACACACCCAGTGTGTGATGTTGCAGTCAGGAGGTCAGTTCTTAGGCGAATGATCGAAGGTTCCATCCCTTGCAACGGGCCCTTTATTGCGTTCATCAACACGCTTTTGTCGCTGTTTCAGGCGTTTCGTAACGGCTTTGCTCGACAACCGCTGCATGCGTAATGCGTGGGCATAGAACAGCTTGTTCCAGATCTCGAACACCTCGCGGGGGGTTTTGAAGTTACGCATACCCATGGCGAAGGGTTGAATCAGGTAGTGTCCCAGTTGTGTGTGATAGTTCAGATTCGCAACCATGGTGTTGCCACAGCAGCCCAGTTTCAGAGAAGGTCCGACGATCTGGTATTCCGATTGACTGCGGTCCTCACCACTTCAGCCGTCCGGGATCAGGATTTGGGGATCCGTTTCTGGAAACAGCAGGCGGGACATCATCCAGGGTGTGAGGATCAGTGTGGCGCGCCAATGGGTCGACCGGCAATAGGCGTGAAGATGGAATCCCAGTTGTGGATTTACGCATGGATCGTTGTGAAAAAAACGCCGGTAGATGTCTCGATGTACATCCAGAAGCGCGGAGCGAAACACCGAATCCCGCTGCCAATTCTGAGGTAGTAGTTGCCACTTTGTATCGGCCATGAAAATCCGTATCAGGCTGACGCGATGATTTGATGCGGTCGTGTGATTGGTTGACTGGCCGACCTGATGCACAGGGCCGATAAAATCAAGATGCGGCAGTGATGAAGCTCGGCTTGGGTCCTGTTCATCGTGATCCTCCAGTGATCGCTGCAAACCCGAAACCGGGGTCAATGGGTGGTTCTGAGATATCTAAACTGCATTCAATTCTGAGGGCAGCCAAAGTTACAAGAACAACTTGCCTTGTGCTTGGTTTTATAACATAGAGTTGATCTGGATCAATAACCCAGTGAAGGTGGTTCCTAACCCAGGCAAATCAAGCCTTATCGGCGATCGATCATGCAGGGTCGGGCAGGTGCACTGAGACGCTACTGTAGTATGGGACACTACACATGATGCAGGGGTATCGAGCTCTAATGAATGTTCTCAGAGCGGGCGAACCGGAGCGATTAACCCGGCACCTGAGTCTGATTACGTGAACGGTTTCGACCGGTAGGAATGGCTTGGATAGACCGCCCGATAAACGAGGTCTCAGGAAGAGGCCTGCATTCTCTGTGGTGGCGCAACAACCAGACTGAGGGTCGCCTGGGTTTGGCTGCGCATCTCTTCCACCAGTCCGGCGACCTCGTCCGGCTGCAAGCCGGTGATGGACCATGCTGCAGGGTCGATCGCCCAAATCATCTCGTCGACCGAGAGACCGACCATCTCTCCATTGGCAATGGCCTTGGCGATGTGTACCAGGGAAACCTCCAGCAGGAAGCCGGGAGCTTTGAGCGGTGCATTGTGATAGCCGCACACGGTTTGAAAGCTTTCGGGCAGATGCCAGGATTTCAGCAGGGCCAGGCCCACATCGAGGTGGGTAAAACCCAGAATTTCCTGCTCCACCTCTGGAAGTATCCAGTTATCACCACCGGTGATGTGCAGGATGTCCCGGGACTGGTCCGGGAGCGCCAGGTAGATGACCAAACGCCCAACGTCATGCAATACACTCATGATGAACAGACGCTCGCTGTGCAGGGTGTTGCAGCGTTTGGCCAGAATCTGCGCCATGACGCCGGTGGATACGGAATGCTGCCAGAAGTCCGACATGCTTAATCAGTTGTTCCGGTATTCCGGTGAAGGTGCGCTGGGCAACCGTGGCCATTGCCAGGTTGCGCAACTCCTCCCCACCGAGCAGGGTAACCGCACGGGTAAGGGTTTCGACTTTCGACCTTTGTCCATACAGGGGGCTGTTCACCAGCCGTAGGATGCGTGCTGAGATGTCCGCGTCCTGGGAAATCAGTTCTGCCAGATCGGCAACCGCATAGTCCTTGCCGGCAACCATTTGATTGACCCGGATGCAGATGTCGGGCAGTGCTACCAGGTGTTCGATATCCTGAACCAGGGATTGTGGATCCATATCCTGTCTCGTAATGGATTGATCGATTTATGATACTGATCTCAAGGTAAATTATGGCACTGATTGTATGGAAATGAGAACTGGTTGGTTTTTTTGGCGGCGATGTGGTTTTGTCCACCGGCAAATCTTTAGTTGGTACAGTTGGATGCATCGGTTTGTGGGGTGGGCGGTTATAGTGCCATGGCTGCTTGCACGCAGCGTAATATCCCGTATTCGTATTCCCCATCCAGGGCTTCAAAGATCGGCTTGAGACGTTCGATGGGGGCATGTTGTTCAAAGGTTTGGCGAATCGTCTCGAGTTGACTGGCGGAGAGCGGCAGCGCCTCTTCCAGGCTCAGACGCTGCTCGGTGATGGCTTGCGCCAGGTGTGTGTAGACTGTGCCTGGTGTGAGACTGCGCTGGGTCGCAATGGTCGGTATGTCGAGGCCCTGTTGCAGCAGGCTAAGGGTCTCTTCGAGGCTGTCGCGCGGACCGGGTTCCGGGGCATGCGTGAAGGATTCCAGGCAGGCGAGAAAGATGTCTCCGTAGGCCTCCAGTTTGCGCGCGCCAACGCCTGAAATACGGGCCAGCTGATCCCGGTTGCGGGGACGCTGTTCAAGCATCTCCATCAGGGTTGCATCATGAAAAATCTGGTAGGCGGGCACCCCCTGGGTTTCAGCGATTTCACGGCGCAGTGCGCGCAGTGCCTCCCAGGCCGGATTGTTCACCTCATTGAATGAGTCCTTGCGGCCGCGACGGGTCTTTTGGCGCGTTGCGGGTGTGTTCAACTTGCGCAACATCAAACGGGTTTCGCCCCGCAACACCGGACGACTCTCCTCGGTAAGACGCAATCCCCCATGGCCGTCCAGATCCACCGCCAGCAGGCCGCAGGCGATCAGCTGCCGGTACAGGGTGCGCCATTCCGCGGCGGAAAATTCCGTACCGATGCCAAAGGTGCTGGCCGTGTGGTGCTGGAATGAGACCATGCGATCGTTCTGCTTGCCGAGCAATACCTCGACCAGGTAGTTGACACCAAACCGCTGCCCGGTGCGATAGACGCAGGAGAGGGCTTTCTGGGCTGCCTCAGTCGCATCCCAGGTGGTAGGTGGCTGCAGACAGGTATCGCAGTTGCCGCAGGGTTCCTCGCGGGGGTCGGAGAGGTAGCCCAGCATGACCTGGCGCCGGCATTCGGTGGTCTCACAGAGCGCCAGCATGGCATCCAGCTTGTGCCGCTCACGCCGCTTGTGTGACGCTTCTGCTTCTGACGCGGCCTGCATCTGGCGCAGGGTGATCACATCCTGCAGACCATAGATCATCCAGGCATCCGCCGGCTGACCGTCGCGTCCCGCCCGTCCGGTTTCCTGGTAGTAGGCCTCGATACTCTTGGGCAGGTTGAGATGGGCGACATATCGCACATTGGGCTTATCGATGCCCATGCCGAAGGCGATGGTGGCAACGATGACCACCCCCTCTTCATGAAGAAACCGGTTCTGGTGCCGTTCACGGGTTTGAGCATCCAGGCCGGCGTGATAGGGCAGGGCCTTGATCTGGCGGCTTTGCAGCCAGACGGCTGTCTCCTCCACCCGTTTGCGCGACAGGCAATAGACGATGCCCGCATCCTCCGGATGCTCCTGCTGGATGAACTGCAGCAGCCGCTCACGGGCATTGCCGTCGTTTTCCATGATCTGGTAACGGATGTTCGGTCGATCAAAGCCGACGATGAAGCGTTGAGCCTCCTGCAGGGCAAGTCGCTGCGCGATCTCTTCGCGGGTCGGCTCATCCGCCGTCGCGGTCAGGGCGATGCGCGGGACACCGGGGAAACGTTCGTGCAGTACGCACAGCTGAATGTATTCAGGGCGGAAGTCATGTCCCCATTGGGAGACACAATGGGCTTCGTCGATGGCGAACAGTGCCAGCGGCGTCTCCTGCAGGAGTTGCAGGGTGCGCGGCATGAGCAGGCGTTCCGGCGCCAGGTAGAGCAGGTCATAGTGGCCTGCCAGGAGGTTCTCCTCCACGTTTCGGGCTTCGTCGGCGCTGAGGCTCGAATTGAGAAAAGCCGCCCGGATGCCCAGTTGACGCAGTCCGTTGACCTGATCCTGCATGAGCGCGATAAGGGGGGATATCACCACCGCGACACCGGGCAACAGCAGAGCCGGAATCTGGTAGCAAAGGGATTTGCCTCCCCCGGTAGGCATCAGTACCAGGGCATCCCCACCCTCGAGAAGCTGTCCGATGATCCGGTCCTGGGGGGATCTGAAATCGTGGTAACCGAAGGTCCGGTTGAGAACTTTTCGGGCCTGTTCCAGGGTCTGTTCGGTGTGTGCGGGGTTCGTCATTCGTGACATTATCCGGTTGTGGTGAATCCTTCACAATGCCGCAAGCGCCATCCGGCTGAGCGCGGCAGGTATCTTCAAAGGCGCGTTCCGGCATCCCGGCGTGGAGCATGAATTCCAGGACGCTGCGCTGTAAGATGAAACTGTACACGGGTTTATCTCAAGTTTGAACGACAGGATCCTGATATGTGTGGATTGTGCGGTGAGTTGCGTTTCGACGGCCGGGGAGCGGACCTGGGCATACTGGAGCGGATGAGTGAGCGGATCCGCCGCCGGGGACCGGATCACGGGGGTAGCTACAGCGATGGTGCGCTCGGTTTTGCGCATCGCCGGCTCTCGATCATCGATCTGTCGGAGCATGCCAATCAGCCCATGGTGGACCAGAAACTCAATCTGGCCCTGGTCTTCAACGGCACCATCTACAACTACAAAACCCTGCGCGATACCCTGCGGGGGATGGGATACGCCTTTTTCTCGGATGGGGACACCGAGGTGATTCTCAAGGCCTATCACGCCTGGGGCGAGGATTGTGTCGACAGGCTCTCCGGCATGTTCGCCTTCGCCATCTGGGATACCCAGGCGAAGCGCCTGTTCCTGGCCCGTGACCGGTTCGGTATCAAGCCGCTCTACTACTCCCAGGATGCATCACGCTTCCGCTTTGCCTCCAACACCCAGGCGCTGTTGGCGGGGGGCGATATGGATACCCGGCTGGACCCGATGGCGCTGCACTATCAGTTCACCCTGCATGGGATGGTTCCCGCCCCGCATACCGTATTCCGCGGCATTCGCAAACTTGCGCCGGGTCATACCCTGACCATCGAGGCGAACGGGGCAGAACGGATACGTGCCTACTGGCGTTATCCGGCCACCCGTCCGGAGACGCCGATGAGCGAGAACGACTGGCTCGATGCGATTCACGAACAACTGCGCGAGGCGGTACGCAAGCGTAATGACATCGCTGACGTGCCGGTCGGGGTACTGCTCTCCGGTGGACTCGATTCAAGCCTGCTCGTGGCTCTGCTGGCTGAAGCCGGGGTTACCGACCTGCATACCTTTTCGGTGGGCTTCGAGGACCAACCGGAAGAGAAAGGCAACGAGTTCGAGTACTCGGATCCGGTGGCAGAGCGCTACGCGACACGGCATCACAAATTTCTGGTAGCCAACGGAGAAGTCCTGAAGCGGCTGCCCGAAGCGGTGGACAACATGGCGGAACCGATGTTCGGGCAGGACGCGGTGGCCTTCTATCTGCTCGGTGAACAGGTGTCCCGGCAGATCAAGGTAGTCCAGTCCGGGCAGGGAGCGGACGAGGTCTTCGGCGGTTATTTCTGGTATCCGAGGATTGCCGAAGAGCAAGCGGGCGCGCCGGTCGAGCGCTTTGCGCGTCACTATTTCGACCGGGATCATGACGAATACCTGCGCATGGTCACCCCGGAGTATGCGGGCGAGGATTATACCCGGGCATTGCTGCGAGAACGTCTCGAAGCCTGCGAGGCGGACAGCCTCATCGATGCGGTGATGTATGTCGATCAGACCATGCTGATCGTGGATGATCCGGTGAAACGGGTGGACAACATGACCATGGCCTGGGGACTGGAGGCGCGGGTGCCGTTTCTCGATCAAGATCTGGTCAGCCTGGCCGCCCGCTGTCCCCCTGAGTTGAAATTGAAAGAGGGTGGGAAGTATCCGCTCAAGGCGATGGCGCGCGGCCTGTTACCCGAAAAAGTGATCGACCGGCCGAAGGGCTATTTTCCCATGCCTGCTTTGAAATATGTGCGGGGCGAGTTCCTGGAATTCATGAAAGACATTCTCAGTGACGGTGCGGCGCGTCAGCGGGGGGTTTTTCAACCGAAGTATATGGAGAGCCTGCTGGCCGCCCCGGACATGCATCACACCCGTATCCGGGGCAGCAAACTCTGGCATATCGCGTTGTTTGAATTCTGGTTGCAGCGCCATTTGGCATAGCTCGCGGGTAACCTGCAAGCCTTCCTGTAGCCCGGGTGAAACGAAGTGAAACCCGGGATCCGGCAGAATGCGAAGAACTGCGGTACAACACAAAGCTCTCCAAATGCTTCCCTCAACCCCTCGTCGTCACGATATCTCGTTCCCACGCTCTGCGTGGGAACGAGACAAAGCCTGATTCTGACGGGTTAATATTCTGCTTCTAGGATGTCCGGGGATTCCCGGTAGATCTCCAGCAACACTTCGGTCACCTGGGGGCAGAACTGCTTGCCGCTTTCCAGGGCGATCATGTCAATTGCGGCCTGTTTTTCGATTTGCGTGCGGTAACTGCGGGTGGTGGTCATTGCATCGAAGGCATCGACCACTGCAATGATCCGCGCAATGATCGGTATCTGATCTCCCGCCAGACCATCCGGATAGCCCCTGCCGTCCCACTGCTCATGATGGTGAAGCACACACATCGCCACTTCATCGATGAACGGGTTATCGAGACTTCGCAGCATATTCGCCGCGATGATGGGATGCTCCTTGATGACGGTGTACTCCGGACCGGACAGCCGTCCGGGTTTCAGCAGCACCTGGTCGGGAATACCGATCTTGCCGATATCGTGAAAACCGGCGGCCAGGGAGAGGATATCCATTTCCTGGTCATTCAGACCGAGTCTCTTACCGATGATCTCTGCCAGCTGTACCACCCGTGCCGAGTGCTCCTGGGTATAACTGTCACGGGATTTCAGGGCATGCTGGAGAATGGTCTCCAGCTTGAAATCGATGTGATTTTCCAGCAGGGAATGTCTTCGCGTGGTCCCATGCGCTGGCTCTGAATCAGCAATTTTGGATTCGATCTTGTCCATCGACAGGACGCAACCTCATATGATTTATAGGGTTTTTGTGCATACTGGACTATCTTGATAGATGAAAAGTAACTTCCAGTTTTTGATTTTGTCAAATTGGATTGAACTCAGCCCTTCCTTCGGCGGGTTGGATGGATGTGGTGAGGATGTCGATCTTGCACTGTGCTGAAAGGCCAAGGAATGGTAAACCGGCTAATTGCAGGTTTTATCTCGTATATTAGTGCGTTAGAATTTCCTTATGAGGCATGTACTTGAGAAAAACGCAAGAAGGACCAACATCAGGCACCACAAACGACAAATGAGGTATCAACGATGGATGTACTGGAGCGAATCAAAGAGCAGGTTGAAAACAACCCGGTTGTGATTTACATGAAGGGGACCCCCCAGTTCCCGATGTGCGGATTCTCCTCGAGAGCTGCAGCGGCCCTGCAGGATTGCGGAGTGCCGTTCGCCTATGTGAACGTACTGGCGGATCCGGAAATTTTCGAGAATCTGCCCCGCTATGCGGACTGGCCAACCTTTCCCCAGATTTACATCAACGGCGAGTTGATCGGTGGCTGCGACATCACTCTGGAGCTTCATCAGAACGGTGAGCTCAGAAGTATGATGGAAGAGGCGGCTGCGAAGGCGGCGTCCACGGGTGACAGCAGCACCGAATGAGAAAGTGGGATACCCGTTTTCTCGGTCTTGCGGCTTATATCTCAGCCTGGAGCAAGGATCCCTCTTCCCAGGTCGGTGCCGTCATCACGGACGGCAACCGGATCATTTCCCTGGGCTATAATGGCTTTGCCGCAGGGGTCGAGGACAAACCGGATCGCCTGAGTGACCGGGGCTGTAAACTCAACCTCACCATCCATGCCGAAGAGAACGCGATGATCTTCGCCAAGCGGGATCTGACCGGATGTACCGTCTACGTGACGCATCCGCCTTGCCCCCGCTGTGCGTCCAAGCTGATCCAGGAAGAGGTCGGACGTATCGTCTACATCGCCCCCAGTGAGGATTTTCTTTCCCGCTGGGCGGATGACTTGAAGCTCTCCAGTGAGATGTACCGTGAGGCCGGAGTGGAGGTGGTGCAGTACGATCTGGACGAGATCAACAATGACAACGCCTGTATTACGCTGGCCCCCGGCGGTTTGTTCAAAAGTGTCATGAACCAGATCCTGGATTGACGCCCCGCGCTCCGTCACTGTTCAAGGGGTGCCGGTCAATGACAGGCTCTCAAGTTCCATGCGATAGGTGTGGCCGCCCTGTTGGCGCTCAATCATGAGTGGAAAGAAATCGAGTTCCGGTGCAAACCAGATGGTGTAATCCGGGGGAGCCGCTTCCTTGCTGCGTCGGACCCTGAGGCAACCAAAGGTGCCGTAGGGCGTCTCGATGACCTCCTCGCCATCCACTCGAAATTCATAGGTTTTCAGCTTGCCACCGTCCGCTACCTGGTAGGCTAGGTTCTGACGTCCGTCTGCAAGGTGACGATGAACCTGCAACTGCTGGCTGAGCTTGTCCTGGGTTCCCGGAAGGATCTCCTGGGTCCAGGTGATGCCACCGCTCTGGGTGTCGACCGTCAGATGTTCCCAATCGAAGGCGAGTTCCGCATTTTCCGAGTCCTGATCCTGGTCCCGATAGTGATACTGGGACGGTACGACCCAGTCCGCACGCACCTGCCCGTGGCTCTCCTCGAGCACTTCGTTGCGGCTGAACATTCCGGCCAGAAACCCGGGATAGGTATGTGCCGTATAGGTGTATGACCCGTCCTCGCCCAGTTCCAGTGACAGACTCAGGGATCCCAGCGGTATGATGTTGCGATGTACCCGAAAACTGGCTGAAAAGGGTTGCAGAAGCGACTCATCGGCAAACAGCAGAGACCCCCAGAACAGCAGGCCGAGCCCAGCCACCCGTCGGAGCATCCGGGTCACGCGACTGACGGAGTGGAAACCCCGGCCAGCAGGGATGGTTGAATCAGCGGATCTCATCCTGAGTGTTGAAAACCACGGGTTGATCGAGTCTCTGACCATCCAGAATGACCTCTCCCTTTTCATTCATCGTGAGACGTTGTTCGGCGAACCAGCGGATGGTCAGCGGGTAGAGCCGATGTTCACGCTCGAGCACCCGGGCGGCCAGTCGCTGTTCGTCATCACCTGCTTCAATCGGAACCTGGGCCTGGGCGACCAGTGGGCCGCCATCCAGTTTCTCGGTGACAAAGTGGATGCTCGCGCCGTGCAACCGGTCACCGGCTTCGATCGCCCTGCGGTGGGTATGCAGTCCGGTATATTTTGGCAGCAGTGAAGGGTGGATGTTGAACATGCGTCCGGCGTAGTGGCGCACAAAGTCCTCGGTGAGGATGCGCATAAACCCCGCCAGCACCACCAGCCCCGGCTCATAGCGGTCGATGACCTCAATCAGCGCCTGATCATAGGTATCTCTGTCCGGGTAGTCCCGGTGATCGAGCACCCGGGTCTCAATACCGGCCTGTCGGGCTCGCTCCAGGCCTTTCACATCGGGGCGGTTGCTGATCACCACAGCAATCCGGGCGGGTAGATTTCCCGCTTGGATGGCGTCGATGATCGCCTGCAGATTGGAGCCGCTCCCGGAGATGAGTACGACCAGGCGGAGGCGGAACGGGGTGGTCATCCCAGGTGACCGGAGATCCGAACGGAGGCTGCCGTGTCGTTGTCCGTTTCCTCGATCGAACCCAGACGCCAGGCGGTTTCACCGCTCTGATTCAGCAGTTCGATTGCCAGGTCTGCCTGCTCCTCGGCGACACAGATCACCATGCCCACCCCGCTGTTGAGGGTTCTCAGCATCTCGTGGGAAACCAGATTGCCATGTTCCTTCAGCCAGACGAAGACCGGCGGAAGCTCCCAGCTGTCGCTGTCGATTACCGCCTGGCACCCTTCGGGAAGGACCCGGGGGAGATTCTCCGGCAGGCCGCCGCCTGTGATGTGGGCAAGGGCGTGAATCTCCATCTGCTGCATCAGTGCCAGCAGGGGTTTCACATAGATCCGGGTAGGCGCCAGCAGGGCATCTCCCAGGGTCTGATCGCCCATCGGTTGATCCAGGCTGGCACCGCTCACTTCGAGAATCTTGCGGATCAGGGAGTAGCCGTTGGAGTGGGGTCCTGAGGAGGCCAGGCCGATCAGAACGTCACCCGGTCGCACCCGCTCGGGCTGAATCAGCTGGCTTTTCTCGGCGATGCCGACACAAAATCCCGCCAGATCGTAATCGCCCGCCTCGTACATGCCCGGCATCTCTGCGGTTTCACCCCCGGTGAGGGCGGCTCCGGCCAGTTCACAGCCGCGGGCAATGCCGCTGATGACCGAGGTGGCGACCTCCAGATCCAGCTTGCCTGTGGCGTAGTAGTCAAGAAAGAACAGGGGTTCCGCACCGGCAACCACGATGTCGTTGACGCACATCGCCACCAGGTCGATGCCGATGCTGTCATGACGGTTCAGTTCCAGGGCCAGTTTGAGTTTGGTGCCCACCCCATCGGTACCGGAAACCAGTACCGGTTCGCGATAGCGATCCAGGGGCAGTTCGAACAGTGCACCGAAGCCGCCCAGGCCGGTGAGCACGCCGGGTCTGAAGGTCTTCTTGACGATCGGCTTGATACGCTCGACCAGGGCGTTCCCCGCGTCGATGTCCACGCCGGCGTCCCGATAGCTGAGTGAGGCAGGATGGCTGGGTTTGGACTCTTGCGCCACAGTTTGGATACTCCGGATTGACAGGGTGAATCGAGAACGGGATTCTACCAGAAGATCCGCCCAGCGGCAGGATCCCGTGGATGATCGAAATTTTCATCTTTTGCGACGGCAGGTTAAGATTTCAGGCTTATCAAAAGCCCGTGAGCCTTTATGAACCCGAGACGCGTGTTGTTTTGTCTGCCCTGCATGGGGTTGTTGTTGCTTAGCCTGCTTCTGCCCGAGGCCTGGGCGGAAACCGTCAACAACCTCTATGAGGCCGAGGTGCCTGTGATCGGGCAGAGTTCAGAGGCGCGGGCCAAAGGCATCCGCGAGGCCTTCGCAGCCGTTCTGGTGAAGGTCAGTGGTGACCGTACCCTGGTAAACAACCCGGATCTGGGTGGTCTGCTCAATCGTGCCTCAGGTCTGGTTCAGCAGTACCGCTACAAACTGCTGCCGGTCGAACCCGTGAGCGGTCAGGCCGAGAGTCCCGATCGTCTGCTCTGGGCCCGCTTCGATGCCCGCGCGGTGAACCGTCTGCTGCGGGAAAGCGGTATACCGGTCTGGGGCGAGACCCGCCCGTCGATGTTGTTGTGGCTCGGTCAGGAGTCGGGTGCTCGCAGGGACCTGATCTCGCCGGAGCAGGAGACCGCCCTGAAGTCGGAACTCAGCGCTGTGGCCGATAGCCGCGGGGTTCCCCTGATCTGGCCGTTGATGGATATCGAGGATCAGAACGCCGTGCAGGTCAGCGATCTCTGGGGCGCCTTTGAGGAGGATATTCGAAGCGCATCAGATCGCTATCTGCCCGATGTCATCCTGGTCGGCCGACTCTCCAACCTGGGACGGGGCGGCTGGCGGGGGGAGTGGATTCTCTATCTGCCTGACAAGGTCAACCGCTGGCAAACCCAGGCGAGCAACCGGGATGCACTGTCCGCGGAAGGCCTGCAGCAGGCGATCGATGCCTTGGCTCTGAGATTCGCACCTCAACAGGTCAGCCAGGGAGTCGCGCACCTCAAGCTGCGGGTCTACGGGGTTTCGCGCCTGGCCGACTATGCTTTGGTGCAGGATTATCTGCGCACCCTCGCCATGATTGAGCAGGTCGACCTGCTGTCAGCGGACGCGGAGAAGATCGATTTCCTATTGCGGGTCAACGGCAACCGGGAATCTCTGATTCGTGGCATTCAGCTGGGAGCGGTGCTTGAGCCGGTGGTGATTCAGGAAATACCGGACCCTGATCAACCTGAACGCAGCGAACCGATTGATGGGGACGGCCTCACCTACCGGCTGCGCTGATGACCTACTAAGCGGGACAACAGGAGCAACATGCGGGCACGAGACATTCCCAATCTGATCAGCATGCTGCGCATTCTCATGACGATTCCGATCGTCTGGCTGCTGTTCGAGCAGGCCTTCTCCTCTGCCCTCATACTCTTCGCCCTGGCGGGTTTCTCGGACGGACTGGACGGTTTTCTGGCAAAACGATACGGCTGGCAGAGTCATCTGGGAGGACTGCTGGATCCCCTCGCCGACAAAGCTCTGTTAATGAGCTCCTTTCTGGTGCTGGGCGGTTTGGGTCTGATCCCGATCTGGCTGGTGGTGCTGGCGGTATTCCGGGATCTGACGATCGTCGGAGGCGCCTTGTATTACAACTTCAGCGTCGAGGAAGTGGATGCGAATCCCAGCCTGATCAGCAAGCTGAACACTTTGCTGCAGATTCTGCTGGTGCTGCTGGTGGTGACGGATGCCGGTCCCCTGCCTCTTCCTGATATCCTGTTGCGGAGCTTAACCTGGGTGACCGGGTTCACGACTCTGGTCAGCGGTGGAGTCTATGTTCTGGTATGGAGCAACAAGGCCCGCAAGAAAGGCTGGCGGCCCTGAAGGATCCTGTTGACTCCGGGTCAAGTCTCCCGGATGCGCGTCGATAAAGCATCAATGACGGGGTTGATCGCCAGCCGCGAGCGGTTTTCTCTGCTCCCGGATTAATGCCAGGTTGAAGAATTTGACCCTGGATCACACCGTTCGGGTGGAATTTCATGAGTCTGTTGGACTATAGTTGGAAAAAATAAGTATGTATGCGACTTACGGAGAAAAGTTAATGAGAGTTACCAGTATTGTTGTTGGCATGGGACTGCTGTTTTCCTCGATGCTTGCTCAGGCCGAGATTTTCGCCGACGGCACAGGTTACGAAGGGGACAATTACTTTGGCGTGATGGTGGCTTCACCCCGATTCGAATTTGATGATTCGGGGGATGAGTTCCGCGGTACCGGGATGTTCGTGCGAGCGGGGCGGGAATTCTTCAAGTATGCCGCCGTAGAAGGTCACTTCGGTATCTTCAGTGCTGACACAGTCGATGACGAAGACTATCAGATCGAATATATGGCGAGCGTATTCGGTCGAGGCAACATCTTCCTGTTTGACGATCGTGCGCGTGCCTATGCCTTGGCTGGACTCACCTACTTCTCAGCTGATGTTCCCGGGTACAACGCCTCTGAATACTCCATGAGTTACGGTCTGGGCGTAGAACTGTATGGAGATTCGCGAAATGCAGTAAGCCTGGAATGGATCCGCTATGCGGATGAAGAGATCCATAATCACGATTACACGATCGAATCGGTCAATCTCGGCTACATCCACCGCTTCTGACGATACGCGCCCCGATCATCAGGTTGGGGCGGTTTCGATTCAACATACCAGGTCTCAGAATCGTTGCCACGGCAACCAGCCTGGGGCCTGTGTGTGCCAACTTCCGAATAATCCAGATCTCCTTCTTGGATATCAGCTGAAAACGTGTTCTGCCTCGAATACCGGTCCGTCCACACAGACCCGTTTCATGGCGGGTCCTTCCGGAGTCTGTACCTCCACCACACAACCCGCGCAACCACCGATGCCGCAGGCCATGAACTCCTCAAGTGAGACCTGACAGGGGACCTTCCATTCTGCCGCCAGAGCGGCGACGGCCTCGAGCATGGGATGGGGTCCGCAGGCGAAGATTTCCACCTGCTCACGTTCCTCCCGGTTCAGGGCGTGAAACCAGTGACGGGCCAGATCTGTGACATAGCCTTCGAAGCAGCCGGAAAACCCCTGCTGACTGGCCAGCCGGGAGCCAACACCCCAGTCATCCAGTAATGGCATGGCAGCGATGACTCCATCCGGTACTCCCGGGATGAGTATTTTCGAAGGTACGGGCTGGAACGGGAAGGGGACTTCGGATCCGAGTATCGCAAATGGCTGTTTGTTCAGATCCCCGCGCAGACGATCGGCGAGGAAGATCATCGGCGGCATGCCCACGCCGCCGCCGATCAGCAGCGGCCGGGTACGCTCCGCTGATGCCTGGAAAGGTTTGCCGATCGGCCCCATCAGACTGATGCGTTCCCCGGGCATGCGCTCGGCCAGCAGGCGTGTGCCCTGACCCACCCGTTTGTAGAGCAGCTCGATCCAGCCCTCGTCGGGAGAGGTGCGCATGATTGAGATCGGGCGGCGCAAGGGTAGCTGGGGATCACAGGTCAGGTGCACGAAACTGCCGGGTTGCGCCCGGCTGGCACAGTGCGGGGTGAGCAGCCGCATGACGAACTGCTCCCCCTCATGGGCCTGGTGGCTGAGAATTTCCGCCTCTTCGAGGAATATCGTGTTGCGGTGTGGTTTGTTCATTCTGTCTGCTCGGTGTAGACCAAACGGCCTTTGAGGAGTGTGTGAGTGACCAGGCCCGGCATTTCCCAGCCGCTGAAGGCGGTGTTCTTGCCCGCGCTCAGCAACTGCTGGGGGTCCACCCGCCAATGGCGTTGCGGATCGAAGATGCAGATGTCGGCGGTGGCGCCCGGATTCAGGCGTCCCAGGGGCAGTCCCAGTATGTCGGCCGGCCCGCAGGTCAGCCGGGCGATGGCGGAGGACAGATCCAGGACATCCTGCTCGACCAGCTTGAGGGTCAGGGACAGCAGGGTCTCCAGACCGGACAGGCCGGGTTCCGTATCGGGAAACGGGGAGGACTTGGCATCCGCCTCATGGGGCTGGTGATCCGAACAGATGGCTTGGATGACCCCGTTGGCCACGGCGCGACGCAGTCCCTCCCGGTCACTGTCGGTACGCAGCGGCGGACGCACATGCAGGTGGGTGTCGAAGCCGTCCAGGTCCTGCTCGGTGAGATGCAGTTGATGTATCGCGACATCGGCGCTCACCCGGCGACCCTCCCGCTTGGCCCAGGCCATGGTGCGGGCCGCACTGGCGCTGGAGAGGGCGTGGAAGTGGATCACGGCACCGGTGGTGTCGGCCAGCGCAAGGTCCCGGGCCACGGCAACGGTTTCCGCCGCTTCGGGGATGCCCGGCAGTCCCAGACGGTCGGCAACCCGGCCTTCGTGTGCGCAGCCGTTGTTGGCCAGATGCGGATCTTCCGGGCGGATGATGGTCAGCAGTTCGAAGGTGGCGGCATATTCCATGGCGCGTCGCTGCACCAGGGTATTCGCCAGGGGGATGTAGTTGTTGGTGACCGCGATGCATCCGGCAGATTTCAGCGCGGCCATTTCGCTCAACCTTTCGCCATCCAGTCCCTGAGTCAAGGCGCCGATCGGCAGCAATCGGCAGAAACCCGCTTTGCGGGCCTTGTGGCGGATCTGCCCGACTACCGCGGGGGTATCGATCACCGGCAGGGTGTCCGGGGGACAGCACAGGGTGGTGATACCGCTGCGTGCGGCTGCCTGGGTTTCACTGGCGATGGTCGCCTTGTGTTCTTTGCCGGGTTCCCTGAGATGGGAACACAGGTCGATCAGTCCCGGGCAGACGACCTGATCGCTTGCGTCGAGGGTCAGGCTGGGGTGGAAATCCTCCGGGGCCTCACCCAGGGCCAGCACCTTGCCATTGGCGATGTGCAGATCGGTCACCTGGTCGATGCCGTTGGCCGGATCGATGACCCGGCCGTTGATGATGCTGATGTCTTTTTTCTTTTTCCGTTTCATACCGCCACCTCCTGCATGCGCAGGTTCTGGGTGCCGATCACCATGGAGATCACCGCCATGCGGATGGCGATACCGTAGCTGACCTGCTGCAGGATCACCGATTGGGAACCGTCGGCCACCTGGGAGTCCATCTCGACGCCCCGGTTGATGGGGCCGGGGTGCATCACGATCACGTCCGGTTTTGCCAGCGACATGCGTCTTTCGGTCAGACCGTAGAGGCGGAAATACTCGTGTTCCGAGGGCAGCAGGGCGCCGTTCATGCGCTCTTTCTGCAGTCGCAGCATGATGATCACATCCACGTCCCGAATGCCTTCGTCCATGTCATGGTAGACATGCACGCCCATGCTGCGGGCGTCATTCGGCAGCAGGGTTCGCGGGGCCACCACCCGGACCTCCGAGACACCCAGGGTGTTCAGGGCAAGAATCTGGGAGCGTGCCACCCTGGAGTGGAGGATATCCCCGACGATGGCCACGCGCAGTCCCACGAACTCCTGTTTGTGACGACGGATGGTGAACATATCCAGCATCGCCTGGGTGGGATGGGCGTGACGGCCGTCCCCGGCATTGATCACGCCGACCCCATGATCCGCATGCTGGGCGATGAAATGGGCCGCGCCACTGGTGGCGTGACGTACCACGAACATGTCCACGTGCATCGCTTCGAGATTGCGCAGGGTGTCCAGCAGGGTTTCACCCTTTGAGGTCGCGGAGGCGCTGATATTGAGGTTCAAGACGTCGGCGGAGAGCCGCTTGGCCGCCAGTTCGAAGGTGGTGCGGGTGCGGGTGCTGTTCTCGAAAAACAGGTTGGCCACCACCTTGCCCCGGCACAGGGGGACCTTCTTGATGGTGCGTTCTGAAACCCCGGTGAAACCTTCGGCGGTGTCCAGGATCTCAGTGAGTATTCCCTTGTCGAGACCGTCGATGGTGAGAAAGTGCAACAGCCGTTTCTCACTATCGAGTTGCAGCGCCTTGTTGCTCACGCTCATGGCTGATGTTCCTGTTCGTCACTGCGTCGTGAGGATCGGTTGCTATTGCCCCCGAGGATCAGTTTCAGGGGGTCAGGGCCGATCAGGGTGATATGTTGGTCCGCATCCAGGCCCGGATGCAGCCCGGCGATATCCGGCTGGATGGGTAGTTCCCGTCCGCTGCGATCGACCAGGGTCGCGAGAACGATCGAGGCGGGCCGGCCGTAGTCGAAGATTTCGTTCAGCGCGGCGCGGATCGTGCGCCCGGTGTGGAGTACATCATCGACCAGAATGATATGCCGGTCGTCCACCGGTACCGGAAGATTGGAGGGATGGACCTCCGGATTCATGCCGATACGGGTGAAATCGTCCCGGTAGAATGAGATATCCAGGGTTCCCAGGGGTTCCTGCAGTCCCAGTTCCTGGTGCAGCCGTTCCGCCACCCAGACGCCGCCGGTGCGGATGCCAACCATCAGGGGGTTGGTGATGCCGCGTTCGTTGAGCAGGGTCCAGGCCTTGCCTGCCATGACATCTACCAGGGATTCGACGGCGTCGGCGTCCATAAAGGTTGTGTTACTGTTCATTTAACCAGGTTTCCAATATCAGTTTTGCGGCGACGGCATCGTACTCCTCGTACCGTTTGGCGCGATGTCCCAGCCTGTCCCTGGCCTCGAATGAGGTAAAGCGCTCATCTGCCAGATGCACGGGCAGATGGAAACGGCCTTGAAGTTGTCGGGAAAAGCGCAGTGCCGGTTGCGTGGCATCGGTTTCACTGTCATCCACGTCCAGGGGGAGTCCCACCACCAGCGCCTCCGGCTGCCATTCCTGGATCAGGGCGCCGATGCGCTTCCAGTCCGGTTGATGACTGACCAGGGTGAGGGTCTCCAATGGAGAGGCGGTGCCGGTCAGGGTCTGACCCACCGCAATCCCGATCTTGCGCGTTCCGTAATCGAACCCGAGCAGGGTCCCCATCTCGTATACCTCGTCCTCGATTCTGTACCCTGCACGGATTTGCACGGGGTGCCACTTTGGTGACTGACGGCCCCGGACCGGCAGATTCGGGTGGTGTCCCGGAATGAGCAGATCCTGGCGGTAGGCGGGAGGGAAGGCAGCCTTCTGGTCCACAGGGTCAGGCGTGTCCGGCATCCCCGCTCAACAGGTTCAGATCGATGCCGATCAGGTCAGCGGCTGCCTGCCAGCGCTCTTCGCTGGCGCGCTCAAAGATGATGTTGTGCTCTGCCGGACCATTCAACCAGGCATTCTGCGCCAGTTCGTTTTCCAGTTGTCCGGCGCCCCAGCCGGCATAACCCAGGGCGATGAGGTTGTGTTTCGGCCCTTTGCCCGCGGCGATGGCTTCCAGGATATCCAGGGATGTCGTGACACTGATTTCCGGGGTTACCCTGAGTGTCGAGGCCCATTCCGAGCTGCTGTCATGCAGCACGAAGCCCCGGTCACTCTGCACCGGCCCACCGTTGTAAACGGGTTGCTCCGCAATCAGATCGGAGGTCACTGGAATCTCGAGCTGTTCGAAGATATCGGCCAGGTGCAGCTCCATGGGGCGGTTGATGACAATGCCCATGGCGCCGTCTTCCGAGTGCTCGCAGATGTACGTCACTGTGTGGAAAAAGTTGGGGTCCTCAAGCCTAGGCATAGCGATGAGAAAATGATTGGTCAGGTTGCTATCTGGTCGCATATGCATAGTATCCAATCGTGGGCGCACGGCTGCAACCGCTATTCGGAGAACAGCTGACCACTGCGGAGAAACTGCCAGGTACGGGTAATATCGAGGATATCCGTCTCTTCACGGATCTCGTTTGGAAAGGGTGAAAAAGGGGCGGCCAGACGCACGATACGTACCGCGGCATCGTCCAGCAGCTGGTGTCCGGAAGAGTGCAGAACCCGGATCTGTTCCACACTGCCATCGGACTTCACCGCGACGTGTAGAACCAGATTGCCATAGAGTTTGTCACGCCTGGCCTGGTCCGGATAGTTCAGGTTACCGATGCGTTCCACTTTACGACGCCAGGCATCCAGGTAGGAGGCGTATTTGTACTCCTTGGTACTGGCGCTGATCGATTTGCGTTTGGGCATCCTCGCATAGGCCTGGGTCTTGCGCTCCAGTTCCGCGGTGAGACGTGCAATTTCGAGATTTTTACTCGCCAGGAGCTGCCGGGCCGAGGGCAGGGGGGGGGGCGGAATCTCCGCCGCTGGCTGAATCGGAACCTGCTGTTCCGCAGTCTCGGCGGTCAGGGTCGGGGTGCGGGGTTGCTCGACCGGCTGATGCTCCTGGGGCTGGGGTTGCGCAGGGGCGACCGGCAGCGGGGCTTCGGCAATCTGGGGTTTGACCCGCTCGGTCTCTTCGCCGCCGCCGGTCTGGCTGGTTTGAGCGAGAAAGTCCGCCTTTTCGTCCGGCTTGGGTGGTTCCGCGAGGCGCCGCACCACCATCACTTCCAGACTCTGCTGATGGAACTCGGGTTTGACCGGATCAGTGGGCTTGAATGCGATCCCCAGGATGG
Organism: Candidatus Thiodiazotropha sp.; assembly: GCA_040507245.1. Taxonomy (GTDB): domain Bacteria; phylum Pseudomonadota; class Gammaproteobacteria; order Chromatiales; family Chromatiaceae; genus Thiodiazotropha. The sequence goes on along the minus strand of JBEVVH010000012.1, from coordinate 2,960 downwards.
CAAAGGCGTGCAGTGATGTGGCGATAAACAGACCAACGCCCAGCATGTCGGTGGAGTTTTTGATAAACTTCGTCATGAAAGCCTTTTCGCGATCGCATCCATCAGGTCACCGGCAATATCCAGGTTGTACTGTTTGTCCAGTTCCCGGATGCAGGTCGGGCTGGTGACATTGATCTCGGTCAGATAGTCGCCGATCACATCCAGCCCGGCAAACAGTATGCCACGGGATTGGAGTTCCGGCGCCACCTGCTGTGCGATCCAGTGATCCCGTTCCGATAGAGCGACCCCCTCTCCCCGGCCGCCGGCCGCGAGATTGCCCCGGGTCTCGCCTTGCGCCGGGATCCGCGCCAGGGCGTAGGGCACTGCTTGCCCGTCCACCATGAGTATGCGTTTGTCGCCGCTGCGGATCTCGGGAATGAAGCGTTGCGCCATGGTGAAGCTTTTGCCCTGTTCGGTCAGGGTTTCGATGATCACCGAGAGATTGGGGTCGTCCCGTGTGATGCGAAACACGGACGCCCCGCCCATGCCGCCCAGGGGCTTGAGGATGATGTCTTCGTGGGCGCGATGGAAGTGGCGGATCTCGGCGGCGTCCCGGGTTACCAGGGTTGGCGGGGTGCAGTGGGGAAAATAGGCAGTGAAAAGCTTTTCATTGGCGTCGCGCAGACTGGCGGGGCGGTTGACCACCAGGCATCCCTGGCGTTCAGCCTGCTCCAGCAGGTACGTGGTGTAGATGTACTCCATGTCGAAGGGAGGATCCTTGCGCATCAACACCGCATCGAGTTCATGCAGCGGCAGGCTTTGCCGGTCACCGAACTCGTACCAGCCGGCGGGGTCGTCCCGCACCTGGAGATGCCGGGTATCCGCCCAGCATATGCCGTCCTTCAAGCTCAGGTTGTGTTGCTGGATGTAGTGGATCGTCCAGTCGCGCGCCTGGGCCGCCAGCATCATTGCGAAGGTACTGTCTTTTTGGATCTTGATGGATTCGATGGGATCCATCACGACACCGATCTGTATGCTCATGTCACGCTTGTCCTGGAATGATCAATCTTCCGGTGTCCTATGGGTTGTGTCGCTGCTGATGGCTGCTCTACCCGAGTACTCCGGTCTCATATATTTAGAAGGATATCATCGGGTGCTTCAAGCCGAACTGGTTCGTGGTGAAGGCGCCCGCCGATCCAACTTAATCTCGGGCAGGTTCCATGCGCGGCTGATTCATTCGCCACCCTTGTTGTGTCAGGAATCAATGCCGCCATCCGCCTGAGGTAGGGGAATCTGGTGTAAGCTGTTGGTTACGCGCAGAAATTAAATAAGCCTGATTTTCAGACCGGGATCAGGTGTCAGGGTTTCAAGTGCTTCGGCCGCATAGGCCAGGATGTGTGGCTGTCATGTGCCTGTGATTTCACCTTAATTAGTTAAGTTTTTCAAAGGGTAGCCGCTACCACTCAAAGCAAACCACGATGACCTGGATCACTGAACTCAATTCTAAGTGTATGAATTGGGAAGTATATTCTTGATGCCAGCTGAGTGTCTTGCTATTTTGGGCGGATTGGATCGGGTCGATCATCCATCCGCCGCCAGGGAGTGGTGACATCCAGTGATGCAAGTGACCCGGGCAGGCCGAATCTGCTGCGACAGTGACAATAAATAAAAGTCGATCATTGCCCCATGGCGGCAACCCGGGGCGGTCAGGCTGAACAAAATGACCAGGACGAGTCGAAAGGATCCCTTGGGTTCCATCACCGGAATGTCAGGTTCCGGAAAGGTTTTTAACATGATGTGGTGTCTTGACTGTTATTCTCCGCTTGCCGGGCTCCGTTATTCGGTGCCTGCAGGGTCGGATTGTGTGCAAAATCACGATAACGGTTCTGGATCACTCATGTCGCTGATGTCTACCAACCGATCAGCCAAAGTCCGGCCCCACCTTTGCGGAACGCTACCTTCTCTGTACTGCCTGGAGCGGACGGAATCAGTGGCTGTTACCGCTTCCAGGGAGCCCGGGTGCGGACACCAGGCCCCCCTGTCGATCGCACTGGCGAACGGGGTGTGGCGGGTGCGCCCCAAAACAGCGAACGCTTTACCTATGATTCATCCGGGACCTCCATCTGTGTCCAGGGCGGAGCATCGGTTTTCCCAATTTTAGTTATGTCCGTGACATGAGGATTGCAACGTGAGTGGTGATGAAACTGAAAAGGACATCTCTGGTGTCAGGGTCATGGTCATCGATGACAGTAAGACCATAAGACGCACGGCCGAGAGTCTTTTGAAAAAGGCGGGTTGTGAAGTCTCCACCGCCACCGACGGCTTCGAGGCGTTGGCGATGATTGCGGACCATCATCCCGATGTCATCTTCGTTGACATCATGATGCCGCGTCTGGATGGGTATCAAACCTGCGCCCTGATCAAGCATAACGATGTGTATAAGAATATCCCGGTAATCATGCTTTCAAGCAAGGACGGTCTGTTCGACCGGGCAAGGGGTCGGATCGTAGGATCCGAGCAGTATCTCACCAAGCCTTTTACTAAGGATGAGTTGCTGGGTGCGATCCGTCGATACGTCAACAAGGCTGCTTGAACTTGCACACGGCATCTTCAGACGGAGATGTCTGCTGGACGTAGGGATACCCGGTTTAAAGACATTGTGACATCAGCCGATAAGGCGTAGAACAAGCGGGCAGAGTAATACCATGATCAAAAACTTATTTCGCAAGGGTCGCGAGGACTCGGAAGACAGCAGCACCCCAGCTACTGGCGAGACCAAAGGTAGGATTCTCGTAGTCGATGATTCGCCCACGGAGATTGTTGTTTTCAAGAAAATACTCGAAAAGCAGGAGTATCAGATACTGGTGGCAAAGGATGGACAGCAGGGTGTCGACCGCTGCCAGCCAGGGAAAGCGAAGCGAAGGCTGGTAGTCCCCGGTAGTCGCGAGGCGATACTGGAAACCCGACGAGCCGTAGGCGCC